>JBFGNS010000016.1:0-42023 GCA_041574955.1 Thermoanaerobaculia bacterium
CCTCCGCGCTTGTTGGAGGGTGGTGGGGTTGGGACAGGAGCGGTGCTCTGGAGCTGGTCGGCCCCTTCTCGGGCGGCGTGCTTCCTGGGCTTTCCCCCACCGGCTTCGCCTAGGGCGAAGCCACCCCGGAGATAGGGGGTTCAGGCGAGGGGGTGGAGGGGGGAGAGGTGCGGGTCGGTGGGGGTGGGGTGGTCGGCGGTGGGGGTGGTGTCGGGTGGGGAGGGCTTGGCCTGGAGGGCGAGGTACTCCTGGCGGTTGGCGGCTACGGCCTGCGGGAGCCAGGCCGGGGGGTTGGCAGCGGCGAGGTCGCCGGCCAGGTCGAACGGTATGAAGAAGGCGTCGGTGGGGTCGTCGATCAGGCCGCGGTGCTGGGCGTCGTCGGCCAGCCGGCGATAGCGCGGGACGAGCTCATCGAGCGCGGCGCGGTAGAGCTCGCGGAAACGGCCGCGCAGCGGGTGCCCGGGCGGCAGCGGGAGGCCGGAGGTGGCGGCGCGAGCGGCTTCGGCGCGGGCGGGGTCGGCGGCCCACGACGGCAGCAGCGGCTCGGGCGGGCCCAGCCTGTCGAGCCGGGCGAGGCGGCCGGAGCGGAACCGCCAGGCTTCGCGGCCGAGGCAGGGTGGCGCCGGTTGGTCGGCGGCGCGGCGGCGGCGGCGGTCGAGGGAGGCGAGCAGGTCGGCCAGGAAGGCGTCCGAGAGGGACGGGAGAAGCTCGCTCAGACGGCGGCGAAACTCCTCCCAGGGCGGCCCGGGCGGGGCCTTCGAGGCGGGCAGTTGCGCGGCGGACCGCAGCCGCAGCCGCAGGCGGTGGGCCAGGGCGGCGCCGGCGAGGCGGGCGCGGCCGGTGCCGGCTGGCGCCCGGCCGGCGGGATCGACCAGCGCCGCCAGCGCCTCGGCCTCTGCCGGCGCCTTGCCGAGCGCCGCCTCGAGGCGCGCCGTCTCGAGGTAGAGCCGCAGCTCGACGAAGCGCACCGGCGCCAGCTCGATGAGCGGCAGCCCGAGCCGGTGGAGCGCCGAGCGCAGGCCGGTCACCACCACGTGGCGCAGCAGCGTGGCTCCGAAGTGGCTGTGGGGAGGAAGCGGTCCGGGCAGCAGCAGGGCGCGGCTCAACCGCGGCAGGCCGGCGCCGGTCCCCTGCGGGCCTTCGGCGGACATGTAGGGCGATGCTAACCGCGCGCGGGCTCGAGCGGTACCACGCAGACCGGGGGACGGGCTCGTCGTACAGCCGCGACAAGGCGGTCCCCGGGGGGCGACGGCGAGGCCTGCTGTACCGTACTCGTCCATGGAGATGTGGGAACCGGCGGACTGCAGGCGCCGTGGCGCGGTGGGTGCCGCAGGCGGGTCGAGGCCGCGGCGACGGCCGGCGGTTCGCTGTGCGGTGGCGCTCGCGGCTTGGGTGCTCGCCACGCCGGCGGTGGCCGGGCCGGTCGAGGCGCCGCCGGCAAGCCCGCCGGTGCCGGTCGAGATCGAGGTCGCGGAGGACCCGGCCGCCGACGCCTGGCAGGTCACATACCGGTTCGCCGAGCCGGTGGCGGGCATCGTCTTCCAGCGCGGCCGGCAGCCGTTCCGCGCCGGCGCGTGGGAGCTGCGGTCGCCAGGCGCGACGTGGCGGGTGCACGACAGCCGCGACGCGGTGCTGGCCGCCTCCGGCGGTGCGCGCGAGCTGCGCCTCCGGTTCGCCTCCGACTTCGAGCCGCGGGAGAAGGAGTACGAGCTCAACGTCTCCTACACCGACGGCGGTCGCCTGGTCTACACCGGTCACCTGAGCGTGCGCCCGCTGGTGGCGGGCGGTGCGGGCCTGGCCGCCGGCAGGCTCGCCGACCACCGCTGGCGGTTCCGCACCGCCGGCGAGCGCTGGATCGTCGTACGCGACCGCGCGGCGCGGGGTGAGCTCGACTGGCAGGAGGAGGCCGCCGGCACAGGGGACGGCACCTACGCCTACTTCGGGCCCCGGCCGCCCGACCGCCGCGAGCGGATGACGATGCTGCTGGATCCGGGCCTGCCCGAATGGATGCGTGTCCGGGCGGAGTGGATCCTGCCGCGGTTGACCGACCGCTTCGCCGCCGAGACCGGCGTCGAGCTGGCGTTCCGGCCGCTGGTGATGATCTCGTTCCGGCCGGCGGACACCAGCGGCCTGACCTTCTCCGGCGGCACGCTCGACGGCCTGGTGCAGATGTCCGCGATCGGCCGCGCCTGGCGGCAGCAGACCGCCGAGGCCGACGCCATGTGGCTGGACCGCACGGCGCACGAGATCTTCCACTTCTGGGCCGGCGAGAGCTTCGTGGCGGCGCTCGAGGACGGCGATGCCTGGCTCACCGAGGGTGCCGCAGACCTGTTCGCCCTGGAGGCGATGCTGGGTCTGGGGCTGATCGACGAGGCGACTCGGCGGCGCCGGCTGGTCGAGGCCGCCAACCGGTGCCTGGTCGGGCTCGAGGGTGAGCCGCTCCTGGCCTCCGCCGAGCCGGGCCGTTTCGCCAACATGTACGCCTGCGGTTCGACCCTCTGGCTATGGGCGGGGGCCGCGGTCGCCGAGGCCACCGGCGGCGAGGACGGCGTGGCGGCGCTGACGCGCGAGCTGTTCGCCGCCAGCGGCGGCGAGCTCACAACCTACCGCTTCCTCGAGACGGTGCACCGGCTGACCGGCTCGCCGTGGGCCGGGGCGCCGCTCGCCCGGCTGCTGCTCGACGGCGTGGCGGCCGACGCCGACGCCTTCTTCCTCGCGCACATGCAGGCCGCCGGCCTGCCGGTGCGGCTGGCACCGCCGGCCGGGGCGACGCTGCGGCCGGGCAGCCAGGCACCCGCGCCCCACCGCTCCTGGTCGCGGCTGCTGGCGCTCGACGGCGAGTAGGAGTCGGTGGGGCGGCGCCTTGATCCCAGGGTTCCCTACGGCTTCCAGAAGGCGCGCGTGAACAGCGCCGCGATCGCGTACACCTCGAGCCGTCCGAGCCACATCAGCAGCACCATCAGCAGCTTCTCGGCGGCGTTGAACAGGGCGAAGTTCTCGGTCGGGCCGACCGCCCTGAGGCCGGGGCCGATGTTGCCGAGGGTGGCGGCCGAGGCGGTGGCGGCGGTGATCAGGTCGGGTCCGCCGACCGACAGCAGCAGCGCGCCCACCCCCCAGGTCGACAGGTAGAGGATGAAGAAGCCGGCCACCGAGCGCACCACCGAGTCGGGCACCGCCTTGCCGCCGACGAACACCGACAGGATGGTGTTGGGGCTGAAGATCAGCCGCACCTCGCGCAGCGCCGACTTGACGCCGACCACCATCCGCATCACCTTCATCGAGCCGGCGGTCGAGCCGGCGCAGCCGCCGACGAACATCAGCACCACCAGCAGCATGCGGCTGAACACCGACCAGTCGTTGAAGTCGGCGGTGGCGAAGCCGGTGGTGGTCAGCAGCGACACCACCTGGAACAGCGAGTCGAGCAGCGCCGCCAGCGGCCGTGTGTAGAGACCCTCGCGCACCAGGTCCCAGGTGACCAGCAGTGCCGCCCCGGCCAGGATCACGCAGTAGAGACGGAACTCGGTGTCGCGGAACAGGTTCCAGTTGACGCGCCGGCGCAGCCCGAAGAAGAGCGAGAAGTTGGTCCCGGCCAGGATCATGAAGACGATGATGATGAGGTGCACGAGCGGCGACTCGAAGGCTGCCACCGAGGCGTTGCGCGGCGAGAAGCCGCCGGTCGACATGGTCGAGAAGGTGTGGGTCAGGGCGTCGTAGAGGTTCATGCCGGCCACCATCAGCAGCGCCGTCTCGGCGACCGTGAAGCCGAGGTAGATCTTCCACAGGGTGGCGGCGGTGGTGTGGATGCGCGGCTGCAGGGTCTCGGCGGTGGGGCCGGGTACCTCCATCTTGTAGAGGAAGCGCGCGCCCGGCCCCAGCTCGGGCAGCAGCGCGACGAACAGCACGATGATGCCCATGCCGCCCAGCCACTGGGTGAAGCTGCGCCAGAACAGCACCCCCAGCCCGGCTGCCTCGATGTTGGTCATCACCGAAGCGCCAGTGGTGGTGAAGCCCGAGGCCGACTCGAACAGCGCGTCGACCGGCACGGTGAGGGTGCCGGTCAGCATGTACGGCAGCGCGCCGAAAACCGACGCCAGAACCCAGCCGCCGACCACGATCAAAACGCCCTCGCGGCGGTACATCTCGCCGCTGCGCTCGGCGCCCAGCAGCATCATGGCGCCGCCGGCGATGGCGGTCACCAGCGCCGAGACCAGGAACGATCGCGCGTCGGCGGTCTCGCCGAACGCCAGGCAGCAGAAAAAAGGCGCCAGCTCGGCGGCCGCCAGCAGCAGGGTCAGGCGGCCGAGAAACCTGAGCGGCGGCCGGAAGTTCACTTCGCCTCGCGGCTCGGGAACAGCAGCTGCACGGTGTCGAGCTCGTCCTCTTGGACGAACAGGATCACCAGGTCGCCGGCCTGCAGGCGGTCCTTGCCGCGTGGCACGAACACCTTGTCACCGCGCACCACGGCGCCCACGATCAGTCCGCGCGGCGGCTTCATCTCGGCCAGCGTCACGCCCGCCGCCGGGCTGGCGTCGGCCAGCCGCCGCTCGAGCACCTGGGCGGCGCCGCGCTTGAGCGACACGATGTTCGAGCTGTAGCCGCTGTCGATGTACTCCCGCACCCGCTGGTAGGCCAGCAGCCGGGGGCTGAACACCTCGCGCAGGCCGAGGTGGCGCCACAGCTCCGAGGTCTCGGTGCGGTGCACCAGCGCCAGCTCCTGCGGCACGCCCAGCTCGCGCGCCAGCAGGCAGGCCATCAGGTTGTTCTCGTCGTGGCCGGAGAGCGCCACGAAGGTGCGCGCCTGGCCGACGCGCTCCGACTTGAGCAGCGCCAGGTCGGTGGCGTCTCCCAGGATGACCTGGTGCTCGGGAAAGCGGGCGGCCAGGTCCTGGGCGCGCCGCCGGTCGCGCTCGATCAGCTTGACCCGGGCGTCCTCGAAGCGGCTCAGTGAGGCCGCCACCGCGCGGCCGGTGGCGCCTCCCGCGCCGGCGATCACCACCGTGCCCATCACCCCCGGGCTCGATGCCACCATCCGCTCGGCGGCGCCGATGACGTCGGTGGTGCCCAGGATCAGCGCGTCGTCGCCGGCCTGGGCGCGGTCGGCACCGCCGGGGATGATCAGGTCGGGTCCGCGAAAGTAGGCCACCACCAGGCTGTTGGCCGGCATCTCGACCTCGGACAGAGGCTTCTGGGTGAGCGGCGACTTGTCGTCCAGCCGGATCTTTCTGAGCTGGACCTTGCCCTCGGCCAGGTACTCGACCGCCACCGTGTTGTGCCCCCGGATGCGGTTGAGCACCCGGGTGGTGGTGAGCAGCTGGGTGGAGAGCAGCAGGTCGACGCCGAACACCTCCTCGTACAGCCGGCGGTGCACGGTGGCCTCCTCCGCCAGGCCGACCCGCACCACGGTGCGCCGCGCGCCCAGCCGCTTGGCCACCAGCGCCGCCGCCAGGTTGGCCTCGTCGGCCGAGGACACCGCCATGAACAGGTTGCAGTCGCCGACGCCGGCCGCCTCGAGCACCGAGGGGTGGGCGCCGTTGCCCTCGACCGCCATGACGTCGAGCTCATCCTCGATGCGGGCTCGCTTGAGCGGGTCGATCTCGATCACCGACACGTCGTGGCCCTGCTGTGAGAGCGAGCGGGCGAGGTGGTAGCCCACCTCGCCGGCGCCCATCACTGCGTAGCGTGTGCGTGCCATGCGGAGCGTCAGGATTGTATCCGTCCGGCGTGCGCGGGGAGGGGCGGAAGGCTGGTGGCGCGGGCTCCGCGTGCGGCTCCTGGCGCTCGCTTCCGCCGCGCGGAGCGCAAGTGGTATCGTCGGCCCCACGAACAGCGGTGTTACAACGGAATCCGAGGGAGGTTGCCGATGAGCCTGAAGCGTGTTCTCGTCCTCGCGGTCGCGTCGTGTCTCGCCCTGAGCAGTGTCGCCCTGGCGCAAGGCGGCCGTATCGAAGGCCGCGTGGTGCGCGCCGACGGCACCGGCGTGGGTGGCGTCACGGTGGTGGTCAACGAAGCCGGCCTGGCCGGCATCACCGACTCCAACGGTAGTTTCCGCTTCGCCGGCGTGCCGGCCGGCACCTACTCGATCAGCTTCACGCTGGGCGACAACGCCGACACGATGAGCGGTGTCGAGGTCGCCGCCGGGCAGACGGCGCGGGTCGACCAGACCGTCGACTGGGAGCTTTCGTTCGCCGACACCATCACGGTGGTGTCGGCCTCGCGCCGTGCGGAGCGCATCGTCGAAGCGCCGGCAGCGGTGACGCTGGTCACCGAGGCGGAGATCCAGCGCGAGGGCAGCCACGGCCAGCTTCCAAAGCTGCTCGAGTTCACCCCCGGCGTCGAGCCCACCCAGAGCGGCCTGTTCGACTACAACCTGAACACCCGCGGCTTCAACAGCTCGCTCAACCGGCGGCTGGTGGTGCTGGTCGACGGCCGCGATCCGTCGGTGCCGTTCCTCGCCGCCCAGGAGTGGATCACCGTTTCGCAGTACATGAACGACCTGTCGAGCGCCGAGCTGGTGCGCGGTCCGAGCTCGGCGCTGTACGGCAAGAACGCCTTCAACGGCGTGCTCAACCTGGTGACCAAGGCGCCGGGCTCGAACCTCGGCGGCCAGCTGCGGCTGAGCGGCGGTGAGCTGTCGACCCGCAAGGCCGAGCTGCGCTGGGCGGGCGACGTCGGCGGCGGCTGGTTCGTCAAGCTCAACGGCAGCTACCTGGAGAGCGGCGACTTCTCGGTGGACCGCAACGTGGCGCCGGAGTACGCGGGCCTGGTGCGGGAGGCGGTGCCGCGGGTGATCGGAGACAACCAGGCCAGCTTCTACAACCTGCGCTTCGACAAGGAGATGTCGAACCAGTCGATCCTGACGCTCGAGGGAGGCTTCGCCCACGGCGAGCAGCCGGCGCTGCAGACCGGCATCGGGCGGTTCTCCATCCCCGACGTCGACCGCAACTGGCTGCGTTTCAACTTCACCTCCGGCCATTGGAACTTCCTGGCCTACTTCAACGACCGCGACGGCGACGACCAGACGGCGCTGCAGTCGGGCGGCATCACCTTCCTCGACAGCCAGAACTCGCACTACGAGGTGCAGACCAACTGGGACTTCCGGGGCGGCAAGGTGCGGCTGGTGGCCGGCGCCAGCCACCGCGAGGAGGAGATCGACTCGAAGAACCCGGCGGGCGCGCAGACGCTGGTGTTCGCGCCGGTCGACTCGGACTCGCAGGCGGCCTACGCGCAGGTCGACTTCGACATCGGCAAGAAGGCCAAGCTGGTGCTGGCCGGCCGCTGGGACGACTCGACCCTGCACGAGGAGCAGTTCTCGCCCAAGGGCGCGCTGGTGGTCAGCCTCAACCCGCAGAACACCCTGCGCTTCGGCTACAACGAGGCGTTCCAGGTGGCCAACTACTCCGAGCTGTTCCTGTTCACCAGGGTGGGCGTGCTGCCGGGCGCACTGATCGACGGCTTGGTGTGCGGCCGCTTCGGGCTGTCCTGCGGCCTCGCCCCGGCCATCCCGGTGATCGCCTCGGGCAACGCCTCGCTCGAGGTCGAGGAGGTCAAGAGCTTCGAGATCGGCTACACCGGCGTGCTCGGCGGCAAGGCGTTCCTGACCGTCGACTACTACAACAGCGAGCTCAACAACTTCATCACCGACCTGCTGCCGCAGACCGGCACCGCGCTCGGGCAGATCAACCCCAACTACCCGACGTTCACCGCGCCGGGCATCCCGGCGCCGATCCTGGCGGCGTTGATCGGCACCGTCGCAGGGCTCACCGGTGGCGGCCAGCTGACCTTCGGCCCCGACGGCAGCCAGATCGTCACCGCGGTCTCCTACACCAACTTCGGCCAGGTGGACACCGAGGGCGTCGACCTCGGCCTGACGGTGCGCGCCAGCAACAACTGGCGGTTCAACGCCAACTACTCCTGGTTCGACTTCGAGACCCAGCAGGCCCTGGCCGGCGATCCGCTGGTGCCCAACGCGCCGGAGAACAAGGGTGGGCTGGGCGTGGCCTACACCGCCGACAAGTTCGACTGGTCGATCAACGGCCGCTTCGTCGAGGGCTTCGACTGGTCGGTGGGAACGCTGTTCCGTGGCCGCGTGCCGTCGTACGAGACCGTCGACCTGAACGCCAACTACCACATCAGCGACAGCGTGTCGGTGGGCCTGAACGTCTCGAACCTGTTCGACGACGAGCACTTCGAAGCGTTCGGCGGCGACCTGCTGGGCCGCCGGGCGATCGGCAACATCACCTTCAACTGGTAGGCCGGGCGGAAACGCCAGGGCTCGAGGCCCCCGCGCGGGCGGCGGGGGCCTTTTTCTTGCCTAGCCTGACCTTCTCTTCAGGCACCTGCGGCCGCTCGCCGAGCGGCTCGGTGAGAAGGTCGGGCTAGACCGGCACCAGCTCGGGGTAGTCCGGGCTCCACATCGACGCCGCCACCCGCTCGGCCTCGCTGCGCCGCCGGGAGAGCGAGCCGTGGCCCTCGGCGGCGGTCTGGTGGACCACCGCCTCGGCCACCGCGCGGGTGACCTCGCGCAGGCGGGAGATAGCCGGGTAGAGCAGCCCGGAGTCGAGCTCCTCGTCGGTGACCGCGCCGGCCAGCGCCTCGGCCGCAGCGCTGAAGGCGTCGTCCGAGATCCAGTCGGCGCCGGCCACCAGCGTTCCGAGCCCGATGCCGGGGAAGATGAAGGCGTTGTTGCCCTGGCCGATGCGGAAGCTCCGCCCGCCCAGCTCGACGCGCGGGAACGGGCTGCCGGCGGCCACCAGGGCGCGGCCGTCGGTCCAGCGCAGCACGTCTTCGGGCTGCGCCTCGGCGTTGTCTGTGGGGTTCGAGAACGGGAAGATCGCCGGCCGTTCGACGGCGCTCGCCATCTGGCGCACGACCTCTTCGCCGAACAGCCCCGGCTGTCCGGAGGTGCCGATGAGCGCGGTCGGCTCGAGCGCCCGCACCACCGCCGCCAGGTCACGCGCACCGTCGAGGCCGGCGGCCGCCGCCAGCTCGGCGGGCCACGCCTGCTCGGCCTTGTACGGGTCGAGCCGCTCGCGGTCGTCGGTGATCAGGCCACGCGAGTCGAGCACCGCCACCGCGCGGGCCAGCGCCTCGCCCTCGAGCCCGGCGGCGGCCAGGCCGCTGCGGATCTGGCGCGCGATGCCGACACCGGCCGCGCCGCCGCCGACGATCACCACCCGCTGCTCGGCGAGCGGCATCCCCGACAGCCGCCCGGCCGCCATCAGCCCGGCCAGCGCCACCGCGCCGGTGCCCTGGATGTCGTCGTTGAACGACAGCACGCTGTGCCGGTGGCGCTCGAGCAGCTCGAACGCGTTGCCCTTCTGGAAGTCCTCCCACTGCAGGAGCGCCCCCGGGAACAGCTCCTTGACCGCCGCCACGAACTCGTCGACAAGCTCGTGGTAGCCGTTGCCGTCGAGCCGCGGCACCCGCCAGCCCAGGTAGAGCTCGTCGTCGAGCAGCTGCTGGTTGTCGGTGCCGACGTCGAGGCTCACCGGCAGCGTCTCGGCCGGGTGGATGCCGGCGGCTGCGCTGTAGATCGCCAGCTTGCCGATCGGGATCGCCATGCCGCCGGCGCCCTGGTCGCCGATTCCCAGGATCGCCTGGTTGTCGGTGGCGACGATCAGCCGCACGCCGTCGAACGGCGCGTTGGCCAGCAGCCGGCGGACGTGGCCGAGGTCGGCCGGCGTGATCCACACTCCCCGGCCGCGGCGGAAGATGTGGCTGTAGAGGCGCGACGCCTGGCCCACCGTCGGGGTGTAGATGACCGGCAGGAACTCCTCGAGGTTGTCGAGCAGCACGCGGTAGAACAGGTGCTCGTTGCGGTCCTGCAGCGCGGAGAGGCCGATGTACTGCTCGAGCGGCGTCGATTTGCGGGTGATGTTCTCGTACACCCGCCTGGCCTGCATCGCCATGGTGCTTACCGCCGACGGCAGCAGCCCCTCGAGGCCGAAGGTCTCACGCTCCTCGCGGCTGAACGCCGACGACTTGTTGTACATCGGGTGGGCCAGCAGCCGCGGGCCGCGCGCCGGCACCTCGACCCGCCAGCGCCCGTCCTCGAGCCGCGTTCGGCGGTAGCTCTCCATCGTCTCGATTCTACGCCCGGCGTCGGAAGGCAAACCCACCCGGTGACGCGGGAACAGCGGCAACAGCGGTGACAGGATGCTCGGCCGCACTGCCCGTCTCGGAGCAGGCCGCGGCACCTCCGAGTATCCTGTCACCGGAGGCGCCCGGCCAAATTGACAGCCCCACCCCCCTCCCCTAGACTGAGGAGTCCTGTCGGGGCGTGGCGCAGCCTGGTAGCGCACCTGCTTTGGGAGCAGGGGGTCCCGAGTTCAAATCTCGGCGCCCCGAAATCGCCGGCCCCTCGTGAGTCGGCGGGCGCCTCGGGAGGACGACAGCGGGACCCGATTCACGCCTCTGCCTGTAGCTCAGCTGGATAGAGCAGCGGCCTTCTAAGCCGCGGGTCGGGGGTTCGAATCCCTCCAGGCAGGCCACAAGCCGGACTCGAGCGAGATGAGCAGCGGACGATCGACATCACCGGAGAGTTCCTTCGCCATGGGCATCTCGCTTATGCTGGAAGACGATGGTGAGCGTAGCTCAACAGGTAGAGCGCTTGACTGTGGCTCAAGTGGTTGGGGGTTCAAGTCCCCTCGCTCACCCCAAACCCCGCGCCCTTAGCTCAGCTGGATAGAGCGACGGCCTCCGGAGCCGTAGGTCAGAGGTTCGAATCCTCTAGGGCGCACCACGCTCGCTTCCGCTCGCACGGCTCGCCCTAGAGGCTTCGGTCGTCGCGCTGGCGACGCGGTCGCCAGCGCTCAGGAGCGAATCCTGGGCCTTCGGCAAAGAAGGCCGGCAGTCGGCTCTTCTCAGTAGCAGGAAGGCGCGTACCAGCCGCGCTGTTCGAGCTTGTCGCGCAGCTCGTCGTCCACCCGGATCGTGCAGCCCACGTGCTCGGGTGCCATCCCGTGGACCTCGGCGCGTAGCTCGAAGCGGACTTCCGGCAGCTTTTCGAGCTGCTCGAGGAAAGCGGGCCACTCGAGGTAGCTCTGTGCCCTTTCGTCCTCGAGAACGAAGGCGCGCTTGCGCGGGGCGAAGTAGGTCTCGTGGCCGACGGTGCTGCCGGCCGCCAGGGTGAACGGATGGGCGTCCTCAGTCTTGAGTGATTCCAGCTTCAGGGGGTCGTCTGGCGACCGTTGGAACGACTCGAACGTCTGCCATCGCTGCTCGTACTGCGTGTCGCCGAGCTGGAAGTGCAGGGACTCGCCCACCACCGCGGCGTTGTAGCCGACGCTGCCGTCGTTGACGTAGGACATCTTGGCGGCGAAGCGGACGTAGCGCTTACCTGAAGGGTACTGCTCGCCCAAGATGACGATCTGCTCTGGTGGGAAGAGATGGATATCCGGACCCCTGAAGGCGAGTGCCGCCTGGTAGACGACGTTTCCCAACGCCATCAGGAAGGCGGCGAAGGCCAGGATGTCCGTTCGGCGCTCGATCTCGATGCCGAGGACGCGGAGGCTCATGCTCGGCTAGTGCTCGCCGTTCTCGGGCGGCGTGTCCGCGGCTTCTTCTGTGTCCTCGCCTGCCTCCTCCACATCTTCACCCATCTCTTCTGCCGCCTCCGCAGCTTCCTCGACGGCCGCCTCCGCCGCTTCGGCGGCCTCTTCCATCGCCTCGCCCATCTCGTCCGCGGCGTCCTCGGCTTGCTGACAGGCAACCAGGGAGAGCGCAGCGACCAGCACGAGTGCCAGCCAGCGCCAGGAGCTTCTTCTCGTCTTCATGGCGTCCTCGCTTCGAGTGGCCGAGCGCCGCAGCCGGCGACCGGCGGGTGCCCCCGACTCGTTCTTGTTACGACTTCCGTTACGGCGAGTCTAGCACAGGGCGGCGGGCGGCTCGGCGCATTCGACCGTGGGGCAGGTGACACCGACTGTGGCGGTGGTCAGCCAGCGCAGCCCGGCGCTCGCACCCGGCCCCGGGGGGCAGCCCTGTCGCTGGTCGCTGCCGCCGAATCTGCCGGTGACACCTTGGCGGCACACCTGGAGGGGCTACCCTGCTTGGGCCAGGTCCAGGACTCGGCGCTAGGGCTACTTCCGGGTGCCCCCGGTTATCGGGTTGAGCTTCAGCCAGCGGCGCAGGTCATCTGAGAGGGGGCTCGCGATGGCCTCGTCCCAGTCGACCTCGCGGCGAGCCTTCCGTAGAGCGTCGTGCACCGCGGACCGCGTGGTCGCGTCCGCGGGGTCGCCCTTTTCGAAGGCGGGATCGAGGTGGATCATGCACTCGGCGCGACTCCAGTTGTAGAAGCGCGTTCCGTCCTCGAGGTGGTCCCCGCGAAGCTCCACGGCGCGAGTGAGGGCCGTGAGTGCACCAGCCCAGTCCGGTGTGAGCTGGTCCTTGAGCGCGAATCCGAGTTGGCCGTAGAGGGCGTGCCACTTCGGCTCTGCTTCGATCAACGCCTTGAAGATCGGGATGGTACGCGCCATTCGGAGCTTGTCGTCCACCCAGTTCTCACGACGCACGTTCGAGGCCATGTGGAAGACGGCGTCCCGCACGTGCCGGCCGGCCCTTACCAGGGCGGTCCGTAGGCGATCGAGGTTCGCCTCGCTTTGGCCGCCGAAGAGCTGGCGATGGCTGAGGAGCAGCGCTGTCTCGCCGATGCGGGACTCCGGCGTACTGTCGGTGATCTCGCCCGAAGCAGTGCCGTCACCGCCGTAGAGCTTCTCGAGCTGCCGGCTGAACTGCCACTGCAGATCCTCCGCGTTCCGGTAGAGCGTGGGAAAGTGCTCGAGCGCCCTGAGGCGCGCTTTGAACTCGAGCAGGCTCTTGATGCTCTCGTCGAGATCGCCGGTCAGGACGAGGTCGTTGCGGAAGAAGGTGAAGATCTCCGGTCCGGCGCCAGCCTTCAACTCTGCGAAGGCGGTCTCGAACTCTTCGAGCGTGAAGCGACCCACCTTGGTGAAGAAGAGCATCACAAAGACGTCGCACCCTTGAATGGCTCTGTTGTACTCCTTCTGCAGGCCGTCTCTGGACATCGCGTCCTTGAAGTCTTCCCAAATGACGAGTTCGAAAGTGATGTCCCTCTGACGCCACTCTTTGTTGAGCCGTCCAATCATCACTTCGAAGGCCACTCGGTCGTCCTTCAGTTCCTCGGAAGAGGCAAGGAAGATCTTTTTGGTTTCCATCGCATCTCACCTCGCTAGGATCGGGTTCGGTGGCATGACCCGAGATGCCGCCGGCAGGTGGTGGACGTAGCGGCTCGCCTGGTGCCGGTCGAGCTGGAATCCGGGGCTCGGCGGCACGCCGCGGGTCGTGGTGGCTCTGGCCACCAGCGCTCCGGTACCCGCCGTAGGCGTCCGTGCTGCGGGGGCTCCTGCCCTGCACGAGGGCCACGGTCTCGGAGATCGCCATCGCAAGCTCTCCTCCGGGTCGTGCCATGGGAACTCTACTTCATCTCAGGGAGCGGGTCTCAATGCTAGGGCTCAGTGGCTGCCCGTTCCTGGGTCCTCCCCGGCAGGCACAGGGGCCGCGTGGGCGATCGGGCTCGCTGGCAGCGGCCGCCGTCGCACGGCAAGGGGCCGCGAGGTCGGGCCGCGTGCTGGTGGAACGCGGCCGTCAGCCGCCGATGCTGACCAGCCCCGGATCGCCCTGGCCGGCCGTCTCGCCGACGAACGGGCTGTGCTCGGCTACCCGCGGCTCCCAGAACTGACCGCTGTCGTAGAGACAGCGCACCTGGGCGTAGCGAAACAGCGACATCATGACCAGCGGTCCGGTCTCGGGGCGGGTCTCCATCGCCTGCCAGATCGTGTCCCACATGGCGCGCTCCTCGGGGCCGCTGGCGACGAGCTTGCGGACGACGTTCATCGCCTCGCGCTCGATCGGGCGCGGGTTCGCGGTGGGCTTCGCGCCGCCCTTGCGGAACGGTCCGATCTGCGGGCCCAGGGCGTCGATCATCTGCACCACCCGCTGGCCGAAGTCGGCCGGCCGGTAGATCCGGTTGCTCAGCCAGCGTAGGCCTTCGAGCAGCTCGTCGCGGCTCATCTGAACCGGCAGGATGTTGGTGTCCCAGGGGCTGGCCGCGACTTCGGAGCCGCCCTCGACCAACCGTCCGCCGTCGCGCATGCGGTCGAACAGCGGCGTGGCGGCCGGCGCCACCAGCGCGCCCAGGCTGAACATCGGGATCGGCGTGCTCATGGCGAAGTCGTACTGACGCTGGAAGATGTCGAGCCCGTCGTGGTCGAAGCCGACGATCATGCCGCCGGTGACCGAGATGCCGTGGTCGAGGAACACCTGCACCTGGCCGCGCAGGTCGATGCCGACGTTCTGACGCTTCTTGGTCTCTTTGAGACTCTCCTCGTTGGGAGTCTCGATGCCGATGAACACCCAGGTCATGCCGGCCTCGGCACACAGCCGCATGATCTCGGGGTCGCGCGCCGCGTCGATCGACACCTGGGTGCTGAAGGCCACCGGGCCGTCGGGGCGCGCCTCGTTCCAGTCGCGCAGCGCCGCCAGGATCGCCTTGGCCTTCTTGCGGTAGACGGTGAAGTTGTCGTCGGCCAGGAACACGCCGCGGTAGCCGAGCTCGTAGAGCGCGTCCAGCTCGGCCAGGATCAGGTCGATCGGCTTGTGGCGCTGCTGGCGGCCGAGGTACTGGATGACATCGCAGAACTCGCACTCGAACGGGCAGCCGCGCGAGGTCTGGACGCAGCCGATGAGCGCGCGGTCGTTGGGGTAGAGGTCCCAGCGCGGCAGGGGCGACAGCGCCAGGTCGGGCTTGTCGGCGGTGTACTCGCTCTGCCAGCGGCCGCTCGCCAGGTCGCCGAAAAGCTGCTCGGCGATGCCCTCGAGCTCGCCCACTACCAGCACGTCGCAACGCCCGCGGAAGACCTCGGGCGACAGCGAGGCGTACGGTCCGCCGATGACCACAGTCTTGCCGCGGCGCCGGAACTCGTCGGCCACCGCCAGCATCCGGGCCCCCTGGGTGATCTTGCCGGTGATGCCGACGAACTCGGCGTCGGTGTCGAAGTCGATCGGCTGGACGAACTCCTCGCAGATCGACACCTGCCAGTCTTCGGGCGCCAGCGCCGCCACGGTAGCGGTGGCCAGGTCGGCGATGCCCTGGGCGGGGGGCAGGCCCCAGCGCTCGAACACCTCGGCCCCGAAGTAGCCGGGAACGGCGGATTTCGGGTTGATCAGATACAGCGAGGGTGAGCTCATGTCGTGTAGCTCCCGGGGAATCGAGTTGCGGAGCCCGCTCGCGGGCAGAGGCGAAGTCTAACATGGGCTGTGACTTAGCGGCGTGCCCCGGCGGCCCGGCTCGGAGAGGTGGTGCTTGACAGGCCGCTGGTTGTCGGGCATCGTAAGCGGGCTCGAAACAGAAGCGCGCAAGCGCTAGAGCGGCAACCCCGGTGCCGCGGCCATCCCTGCCCACCCTGGAGGAGGAAGCATGGACGAGAGCCGTGAATCCGCGTCGTCGCCCACCGAAGAGGCCCCGCTCGGCCAACGGCTGTTCGACCGGCCGTTTCTGCTGTTGCTGCTCGGCCTGCTGGTGATGTTCGTCTTCTACACCGGCTGGGGCCTGTTCGAGGTCCTCACCCTGCCGGTGGGCGAGCTGCCATGAGTCTGCACAGCGCGATCGTGCCGCCGGAAGGCGTGTGGTGGAAGCCCGCTGGCCGCCAGGAGAAGGCGTGGATCGTCATCGCCTTCATCTGGTGCATGGTGCTGTTCGCGATGATGCCCTTCTGGCACATCCGCGGCGGGCAGAACCCGTCGGGCATCCGCACCCGGGTCACCCCCAAGGAGTTCGCGGTCCGAACCCAGCGGTTCATCGACGATTACCGGGTCGGTGAGGAGGGCGGCATCCCGGTGGTCAAGCCACCGCCGGGGAGCGATCTCTACCTGCAGGGGACGATGTGGAAGTGGCAACCGGTGATGATCCTCGAGGAGGGCGCCAGCTACACGCTCCACATCTCCTCGCTCGACGTCAACCACGGCTTCAGCCTGTATCCGGCCAACGTCAACTTCCAGATCGTGCCGGGCTACGACTACGGGCTGCGCATCACGCCCAACAACCCGGGCGAATACAAGATCATCTGCAACGAGTTCTGCGGCATCAACCACCACCTGATGCTGGGCAAGGTGATCATCGAGGCGTCCACGAGGGTGGCGGCCGCGGGAGGTGCACGATGAGCGTCTCGTTCACCGACGTCGTCTTCCGCCGCTGCCCGGTGACCGGGCTCCAGGTCAACCGCGACGCCGAGACCCTGCTCAAGGTCAACGCCGTGGTGGCCATCGTCAGCCTGCTCGTCGGTGCCGTCGCCGCGGTGCTGCTGGCGCTCACCCGCTGGCAGGCGGTCCACCTGCTGCCGGCCGACTGGTACTACCGGCTGCTCACCGCCCACGGCCTGAACATGCTGATCTTCTTCATCATCTTCTTCGAGATGGCGGTGCTGTACTTCGCCGGGCCGATCGCGTTGAACGCCCGCCAGCCGGCACCGAAGCTCGGCTGGCTCGGTTTCGGCCTGATGGTGGCCGGCTTCCTGCTGGTCGACGTGATGGTGTTCGCGGGCAAGGCCGACGTGTTGTTCACCTCGTACGTGCCGCTCAGGGCCGACCCGCTCTACTACCTGGGCATCATCCTTTTCGCGGTCGGGGCGCTGATCGTCGTCGGGCTGTTCTTCGCCAGCCTGGTGGTGGCGAAGCGCGAGAACAGCTACCGCGGCTCGATGCCGCTGGTCACCTTCGGCGGCCTGACGGCGGCGATCATCGCGGTCATCACCCTGCTGCACGGCGCCATCGTCTACATCCCGACCTTCTTCTGGTCGCTCGGCATGATGGAGATGGACCCGCAGGTCTACCGGCTCATCTGGTGGGGGCTGGGGCATTCATCGCAGCAGATCAACGTCGCCGCCATGGTGGCGGTGTGGTACCTGCTGGCCGGCCTGACGGTCGGCGCGGTGGTGCTCAACGAGAAGGTCAGCCGCTGGGCGTTCGTGCTCTACGTCGGCTTCATCTCGATGGCCTCGGCGCATCACCTGCTGGTCGATCCCGGCATGGGCCCGGCGTGGAAGGTGTGGAACACCAGCTACGCCATGTACCTGGCGGTGCTGGCCAGCATGATCCACGGCTTCACGGTGCCGGCGGGTATCGAGCTCGGGCAGCGGATGAACGGCTTCATCAAGGGCCGCTTCGAGTGGCTCAAGAAGGCGCCGTGGAGCGATCCCGGCTTCAGCGGCATGTTCCTCTCGCTGCTGATCTTCGGCTTCCTGGGCGGCATTACCGGGGTGACGGTGGGCACCGAGCAGATCAACATCATCGCCCACAACACGCTGCGCATCCCCGGGCACTTCCACTCGACGGTGGTGGGCGGCACGGCGCTCGCCTTCATGGCGGTGACCTACTACGTGATCCCGCTGATCTTCCGGCGCAAGGTGGCGTTCTGGGGTCTCGCCAAGATCCAGCCGTACCTGTTCGCGGTCGGCATCACGGTGATGGCGATGAGCATGACCTTCGCCGGCATCTTCGGCGTGCCGCGCCGTCACTGGGACGTGACCTTCGCCAACGCGCCGTTCCAGCACGAGTTCCCGCCGGCGGTGGACGGGCTGCTGGCCGGCGTCGGGCTGGGTGGCCTGCTGGCGGCGATCGGCGCCCTGGCGTTCGTGGCGATCGCCGTGGTGTCGGTGTTCTTCGGCCAGAAGCTCGACCTCGAGCGGCTCGAACCGGGAATGCCCGGCGTGCCGCAGGGCGTCGCCAAGCTGCCGCCGCAGGTGCGCGACGGCGCCGAGGCCGAGGCGGTCCACGAGCGTGGCACCCCCGGTACGGTGGTCCTGGTGTTCGTCTTCCTGGCGGTGTTCATGCTGTACTACTTCACCAACTGGAAGCTGCTGTCGATGATCTGGAAGATCGGCTGAGGCGGCGACGGAAGAAGACTCGGAGATGAGCACGCCAGATTCGCGGCCGGCGCGGCGCTTCGCGCTCTGGGCGTTCGTCGCCTGGCTGGCGATCACCCTGATGTGGTGGGCGCTGGCGTTCGCGCCGCTGCCGCTGCCGGCCGAGTGGCTGGCCGAGGCGCGCTCGGTCTGCTTCGGCGCGCTGCCCGACGGTCTGCCCGAGCCGTGGGGCTGGGCCGGTCTGGTGGTCAGCCCGCTGGCGATGCTGGGCTTTCTGGTCGCCGTCTGGGGACGCGAGCTGGGCAGCGCGCTCGCCGGTTTGGCGCGTCACAACGCGGGCCGGGTGGCGCTGGCGGCGATGGCCGTGGTGCCGGTGCTCGCCTCCGGCTGGGTCGGCCAGCGCGTGGCGTTGGCGCGCGAGGTCGAGGCGGCGAGCCGGCTCACCACCCTGCCCGAGGAGCTGCCCGAGCACTATCCGCGCCAGTCCAAGCCGGCGCCCGGACTCGGCCTGGTCGACCAGTCGGGCGCGCTGGTCTCGATCACCGATCTCGCCGGGCGGCCGACGCTTCTGACCTTCGCCTTCGCCCACTGCCAGACGGTCTGCCCGGTGATCGTCGAGACCGTGCGCCGCGCCGCCGAGCAGATGCCCGAGCTGGAGCCGGCGGTGGTGGTGGTGACGCTCGACCCGTGGCGCGACACGCCCAGCTCGCTGCCGACCATGGCGCGCTCGTGGCGGCTGGCCGAGCTGCCGCGGGCCCACGTGCTGTCGGGCGAGGTGCCCGAGGTGCTGGCGGCGCTCGACCGTTGGCAGATGCCGCACGAGCGCGATCCGCAGACCGGCGACGTCGCCCACCCCGCCCTGGTCCACGTGCTGGCGCCGGACGGCACCATCGCCTACAGCTTCAACGGCCCGCCGGTCGCCTGGGTCATCGAAGCGACCCAGCGGGCGCTGTCACCCGATTCCGAAACCGTCTCACCCGACTCCGCCTGACCCGCGTTCTTCCGCTCACTCCCCGAACACCTTCAGCCGCCCGTTCGCGTCGTCGAGCACCACCAGCGTCACCCGGTCGGCGGTGAACTCGGCCTGGCGGTCGAGGGTGTAGCTCGGCAGGCGCTCGGCCGCCGCGTCCAGCTCGCCCCGCAGCCGCTCGTCCACCGCCGGCGTCAAGCGCACCTCGAGCCGCGACCGCCCGGGTGCCACCGCCAGCTGGCGGTCGACGATCAGCGGCCGATCGCCGCGCAGCCCGCCCGGCCGCACCCGCTCGTCGAGCAACGGGCGGTCGCCGACCCGCACCGACAGTTGGTAGTCCGGCGCCAGCTCACGACAGTCGCGCGGCCGGCGCATGTGGGCCGGCAGCGCGGCGAGCTCCTCGGCCGACAGGTCGCGGCACACCTCCACCTTGGCCTGCACCGTGCGCAGCGCCACCCTCAGCACGGCGTCACCGCCCGCGCTGCCGAACGGCAGCTGGCCCAGCACCACGACGGCGCCGAGGAGCGCGGCGGTGAAGGCGGCGCGCAGCAGCAGGCGGGTGGGGTAGCTCACGGTGCGGGGCACTGGCTGGGGGCTCGAGCTCTCGGGACGTCCTCGGGGATCAGGCGTCGGTGTCGGCGAGCTGGCACTCGAGGTCGGGGCCGCCGTCGGCCACCGGCACGGATGGCGGCAGCTCGGCGAGCTCGGCACGGAAGGCCGCCAGGGCGCGGCGGGCCGGCTCCACCTCGGAAGCGGCGTAGCCCGCGATGCGCACCCGGCGCTTGTCGACCCGTGCCTTGAGCTCGGCTTCGCGGTCGTTGTAGACGCGCTCCCACAGCCACTGGGGCCCTTCGCGGTAGAGACAGTCGCGCCCGGGGCAGGTGAGCAGGAAGACGCCGCCCGCGCCGCGGCGCAGCAGCAGCTCGACGACCGAGGTGTGAACCGAGCCGGAGCAACCGCCGACCAGCGGCACGACCCGGCCCGCCGCGAGCAGCCGGGGGTGGGCGCCCAGGCCGTAGCGGCAGGCGACGAGCACGACGTCGTCAGCCGCCGGCCGGTGGCGGGCGAGGAACGCTTCGGCCAGCCGCAGCTGGTCGCGCCCACGGCGGCCGGGCGGACCGACGCCCATCGGCGCGCACGAGCCGGCGCAGATGCCGCACGCCACGCAGTGCGCCGGGTCGACCCGCGCCACGATCTCGGACAGCTCCGAGGGCACGCTGCGCGGCACCATGCTGATCGCGTCGTACGGGCAGTCGTTGTAGCACTGGGTGCAGCCTGCGCAGTGGCTCTCGTCCACCACCGACTTCGGGAACCGGCGCTGGCGCGGCCGCCACCACCACGGGATCGATAGCGTCGCCGCCGCGGCCACCAGCCACAGCAGGGCGTGCACCGGCGCCGACACCGCGCGCGCCGCCGGCAACCAGAAGGCGTAGAAAAGGTCGAGCGGCACGTCTACCGGCACCGCCAGCAGATCGGCCTGCGGCGGCAGCGGCACCGGCACCGCGACGGACAGCACGACCACCGCGCCGATGGCCCAGCGGTGGATCGCGCGCGGCGGCACGAGCGGCGGCCGTGCGACGCGCGACGTGTGCAGCCAGTACAAGGCGGCCAGGCCGAGCGGCAGCGCCACGTGCAGGAACAGGTTCATGAAGAAGAACGAGCGGCCGACCGCGCCTGGGTGGGTGAACGAGCGGCTGATCGGCTCGGAGAACACCGGCAGCAGGTCGATCAACCGCGCCCCCTCGATCGCCACCAGCTGGCCCTGGACGTCCCACGCCATGACCAGGCCGGTCCAACCGCACAGCAGCAGGACCCCGACCAGCAGGATGCCGGTGATCCAGGCCAGCGCGCGCGGTCCCCAGGTGCGGCCGGTCAGCAGCATCTTGAGAGCGTGGAAGGCGACGGCGACGATCGCCAGGTCCGCGCTGTAGCGGTGTACCGAGCGCATCAGCGAGCCGTGCCAGGTGGTGTCGAGCCGCGCCACCGAGCCGTACGGGTCGGCGAGCTTGTAGAGCAGGAACAGGTAGACGCCGGTGACGAGCGTCAGCAGCAGAAAGGTCACGGCCAGCGCGCCGCTGCGGTACAGCGGGTTGTACTCGGAGCCGTAGACGCGGTTGAACAGCCCGTCGACAAAGCGCAGCCGGCGCTCGAGCCAGACCGCCGCCGCCGGCCGCGGATCCGGCAGCTCCACGACGGTACCCGCCACGCCGCGCGCTTCGGTCACTTGACGGAGCCTGGTGCGGCCGCGTCGGCGAGCGCAGCGCGCGCGTAGCGCTCGACCAGCTCCCGCCACGGGCCGGAGGCCTCGAGGCGGATGAGGTTGCCGAAGTGGCCGGCGAACGAGCGGTCGACGAAGATGACGTCCTTCGGGAACGACAGATCGGTGGCCTGCGACCAGTTGGCCAGCCCCATCTCCATGATGCGGCGGTAGAGGTCGGGGTCCTCACCGAAGGCGTAGGGTGGCTCCGGCCTCAGGATCTCGTCCATCAGGTCGAGGTAGGGGGCGATCGGCTCGGGCTCGATCGGGCTGCCGTCGGAGCGCGCCAGGCCGAGCTCGGCCAGCAGTGCGGGCACCTGGTCGCGCCGGCTCTCGAGCACCGCCACCACCAGCCGGGCGTAGCCGGCGGCGAGCGCCACCGGGATCTGCTTGACGCTGCCGAAGTCGTACACCACCACCCGGCCGTCCTCGAGAAACGAGAAGTTGGCCAGGTTGGGATCGGTGTGGAGCAGCCGGTGCTCGAACAGCCCGCGCAGCTGAAACTCGAACAGCACCCGGCCCCAGCGGTTCCTGAGCTCGGCGGGGAACAGGTCGGAGCAGGCGTCGCCCGGTGGCATGCCCTCGCGGAACTCCATCGTGAGCACGCGGTCGCTCGAGCGCTCCTCGACCACCGCCGGGATGACGATCTCCTCGACCTCGGCGTGCAGCTCGCGCATGCGGCGCATGGCGGCGGCCTCGTGCCGGTAGTCGAGCTCCTCTTCGAGCCGGTCGCGCAGCTCTTCCCAAAGCGGCTCGAAGTCGGCTTCGAAGACCAGCGAGAACAGGCTCTTGAGCAGGGTCTTGAGGTTCTTGAGATCGGCCTGCACTACCTCGCGGATCAGCGGGTACTGGATCTTGACCGCCACCCGGCGGCCGTCGTGGAGCCGCGCGCGGTGCACCTGTCCGATCGACGCCGCGGCCCAGGCGCGGTCGTCGAACTCTTCGAACAGCTCGCCGATCGGCGCGCCGAGCGAGCCCTCGACCTCGTAGCGCATGACCTCGGGCGGCACCCGCGGCGCCTCGCTCTGCAGCTGGCGCAGCAGGGCCGCAGCCTCGGGCGGCAGCAGGCCCATGCCCTCGTGCAGGCTGAGCATCTGGCCGACTTTCATCGCCGCGCCCTTCATCTCGCCCAGCGTTTCGACGATGCGCAGGGCGTTGGCCATCAGGTTGTCGCGACGCCGCGCGGCTCGCGTCTCGTCGGAGCGGCCGAGCTCGGTGGCACGCTCGCCCAGCACCGAGGCGCCGACGCGTCCGACCAGACCCCCCAGCCTGAGCATGCGGCGCCCGGGCGAGGTGACCAGGCCGCCAGGACGTTTGGAGGACGGCATCGGCTCAGGGCGCGAGGCGGAGCGCGCCGCTTCTACTCCGCAGCCGGCCGGGAGACGACGTCCAGGGTCGGCCTGGCGACCACCTTGCTGTCCGGTGGGACGTCGCGGGTGACCAGCGCGCCGGCACCGACGAACACCCGGTCGCCGAGGTGCACCGGGCCGATGATGCGCGCTCCGGCGCCGAGCGTGACCCCGTCCCCCAGAACCGGCATCTCACCGAGTCGGCTGAGGCTGGCGGCGCCGAGCGTGACCTGCTGATGGAGGGTCAGGCCCGAGCCCGCCCGCACCGCGCCGCCGACCACGATGCCGACGCCGTGCCAGATCATCAGACCGGGGCCGATACTGGCGGCCGGCGAGATGTCGACCCCGGTCAGGAACAGCCCGAGGCGCGACACCAGCGGCCCCACGAGCGGCAGGCGGCGCCGGCGGAACCAGTGGGCGATGCGGTAGAGCACCACCGCCTGGTAGCCGTTCTCGACCAGCAGCGACTCGAGCACGTACCACGGGAAGCCCTTGCTCTTGATCTCGCGCAGACGGCGGGTGTCGTGGCGCAGGTTGGCGAGCATCGGAGCATCATAGCGGGTGGGGCTTGGAGGGCCGGGGGGCGCATGCCGGGGGTGGTGTTGAGACCCCTCGCTGCGCTCGGGATGACAGTGGCAGGGAGGGCCGGGGTCGGACTGCCGGGTGTTGTCGCTACCGCTCGGGATCAACCGGTGGCGGCGGTGGGGGCGGTGCGGCGGCGGTGCTCGGCGAGCAGGGCGTCGAAGTCGTCGGCCGGCATCGGGCGGCCCAGCAGATAGCCCTGCACCAGGTCGCACCCCTCGCGCTCGAGAAACGCCAGCTGCTCCGGCTGCTCCACCCCCTCGCCCACCACCTGGAGGTTGAGGCTCCTGGCCATCGAGATCACCGCCCGGACGATGCCCCGGTTCTCGCTGTCGGGCAGTCCGGCCATGAACGAGCGGTCGATCTTCAGCCGGTCTACGCCGAACCGCGTCAGGTAGTTGAGCGAGGAGTAACCGACGCCGAAGTCGTCGATCGCCAGCTTCATGCCGGCGGCACGCAGCCTGGCCAGCGTGCCCACCGCCGCGTCGAGGTCGCGCATCAGGAGGCTCTCGGTGAGCTCGAGCTCGAGCCGGCCCGGCTCGAGGCCCGCATCGTCCAGCGCCTGCTTCACGGTGGCCACCAGGTTGCCGGCCTCGAACTGCCGCGCCGACAGGTTGACCGCCACCCTCAGCGGCAGGCCGGCGCGGGCCCAGCCCGCCGCCGCGGCGCACGCCTGGCGCACTACCCACTCGCCGAGCGGCAGGATCAGGCCGACCTCCTCGGCGAGCGGGATGAAGCGGTGGGGGCGCAGCAGGCCGCGCTCAGGGTGGTGCCAGCGCACCAGCGCCTCGGCGGCCACCAGCTTGCCGCTCGCGGTCTCGAGCAGCGGTTGGAACCAGAGGTCGAACTCGCCTCGCTCGAGAGCTCGACGCAGCGCCGCCTCGAGCTGCAGCCGCTCGAACGCCGCGGCGTTCATCGACGAGTCGAAGTAGCGGTAGCAGTTGCCGCCTTGCGCCTTGGCGTGGTGCTTGGCGGTGGAGGCGCGCTGGATGAGGTCCTCGACCTCCTCGCCGTCGCCGGGAAAGACTGCGATGCCGGTGCTGGCGGTCAGGAAGACCGGGTCGGGCTCGCCTTCGAACGGCTGCGCCAGGCAGTCGCCGATGCGTCGTGCGACGGCCGCCGCGTCCTGCGGCCGGGCCAACTCGGTGAGCAGCACCACGAACTCGTCGCCGCCGAGGCAGGCGACGAAGTCGAGCTGGCTGAGGGCGCCGGCCGCCGGCCGGCTCAACACGTCGGAGGAGCGTAGGGTGCTCAGAACCCGCTCGGCTGTGGCACGCAACACGCTCTCGCGCACGGTGTGACCGAGGGTGTCATTGACCCGGTTGAGCTGGTCGAGATCGACCGACAACAGCGCCATCGAGCGGCCGTAGCGGCGGGCGCTGATGCGCGCCTGCTCGAACCGCTCGACGAAAGAGCGTCGGTTGGGCAGCCCCGTGAGCTCGTCGAAGTAGCTCAGCATGCGAATCTTCTCGGCCGCCTGCTTGCGCTGTGTGACGTCCTGGACCGCGGCCGTCACGCACACCACCGCGCCGCTGTCGTCGCGGCGCACCTCGGACTCCTGGCGCACCCAGCGTTCGCCGCCCTCGCGGAGCTTCAGCCGGTACTCGAAGCTGCCGGGGTCCTCGCCGTCGAGCGCGGCACGCAGCGAGCGGGTCACCGCCGGGCGCTGATCGAAATCGATCAGCTCGAGCAGCTCGTCGAGCGTCTGGGGCAGCTGGTCGTCGTCGAGGCCCAGCACTCCCGCCAGGCGCGCCGGACAGCGCATCTGGCCGTCCGGGTAGAGCTCCCAGTAGGCCAGCCGGGCGATGCGCTGGGCGTCGGCGAGCCGCGCCCGGCTCAGCCGCAGCTCCTCGGCGTCGCTCGAGGCTCGCAGCATGTACTCGACCCGCTGGCCGAGGATCAGCCAGTTGATCGGCTTGTTGACGAAGTCGGTGGCGCCGGCCTTGTAGGCGAGACGGATCGACTCCAGGTCGTCGAGCCCGGTCATCATGAGGATCGGTATGTGGCGACCCCACTCGGCGCGACGCAGGCGCCGGCAGGTCTCGAAGCCGTCGAGCCCGGGCATCTTGACGTCCAGCAGGACGATCCGCGGCTGGAGCTCACGGCAGGCGGCGAGGGCGGCCTCGCCGTCCTCGGCCTCGGCCACGTCGAAGCCGGCCTTGCGCAGCGACTCGCGCGCCAGCAGCCGCATCACCGGCTCGTCGTCGACCACCAGCACCCGGCGGGGCGGCGCCGCGTCGGCGCCCATGCCTAGGAGGCGAGCTTCAGGCATTCCCTCTCCAGTGCGGTCTTCACCTTGTCGAACTCGAGCTGGACCTCGCCGATCAGCCGGCGCAGGGCGTCGGCGCCGGCAGTGGCGGTCTCGAGCTCCAGCCGGCTGCACAGCGAGGCCATCCTGGTGGCCCCGAGGCTGGCGCAGCTGCCCTTGAGCCGGTGGGCGGCACGTTCGAGCGGGTCTCCGCCGCCGTCGTCGAGCGCCCGCTCGAGATCGGCCAGCATCGCCGGCGCGGCGTCGAGGAAGGTGCTCACCACCCGGCCGAGCAGGTCCGCGGAGCCGGGTTCGGCTAGCGCCGTGATGCGGTCGAGGGCGGCGCGGTCGAGCGTCTGGTCCCCGGTGGAGCTCTCCGCCGTCGAGTGCTGCACCGTGCGAGGCCGCTGCCAGGGCGCGGTCGGGTCCCGGGTGTCCACCAGCCAGCGCTCGAGAAACTCGGTCAGGGAGTCGAGGGCGAACGGCTTGCACAGGTAGTCGTCCATACCGGCGGCGAAGCACTTCTGGCGGTCGCCGGCCAGGGCGCTGGCGGTCACGGCGATGATCGGCGTGCGCCGCAGCTCGCTTTCGGCCTCGTGCTGGCGGATCGCCCGGGTGGCCTCGTAACCGTCCATCAGCGGCATCTGGCAGTCCATCAGGACCAGATCGAACTCCTTCTGCTTCATCGCGGCCACCGCCTGGTGGCCGTTGATCACCAGCTCGGCCGCCAGCCCCAACCGGCTGAGCATGGCCTGCACCGTGATGCCGATGTCGGCGTTGTCCTCGGCCACCAGGACGTGGGCCGGTCCGGTCGGGGCGGTAGACGGTGGCAGCTCGAGCCGCCGCCGGCTGCTCTCCGCCTTGGCGATCTCGAGCGGCGCCGGTCGCGGCTCGCCCTGCCGCCGCGCCAGCGGCGTGGTGAACCAGAAGGTCGAGCCCTTCCCCGGGACGCTCTCGACGCCGATCTCGCCCCCCATCAGCTCGACCAGCTGGCGAGAGATGGCGAGGCCGAGACCGGTGCCGCCGTACTTGCGGGTGGTCGATCCGTCGGCCTGCTGGAACGACTCGAAGATGCGCTCGGTGGCAGCGGGCTCGAGGCCGACGCCGCTGTCACGCACCTCGAACCGCACCTCCGCGCGGTCGCGGTCGGCGCGCCGGCCTGACACCCGCACCACGACGCTGCCCGAATCGGTGAACTTGAGGGCGTTGCTCAGCAGGTTGGAGAGGATCTGCCGCAGGCGGGTCGGATCGCCGCGCAGCAGCGACGGCAGTGCCGGCTCGACCCGCGTCTCGAGCTCGAGGCCCTTGCTGCGGGCGCGCTCGGCGAACAGGTCGTGGACGTCGCCGATCAGCTGGCGCAGGTCGAAGTCGATCTCCTCCAGGTCGAGCTTGCCGGCCTCGATCTTCGAGAAGTCGAGAATGTCGTTGAGCAGGTCGAGCAGGCTGCTGGCCGAGCGCCGCGCGGTGTCCACCAGCCGTTGCTGATAGTCGCTCAGCGGTGAGTCACGCAGCAGATCGATGGTGCCGAGCACGCCGCTCATCGGCGTGCGGATCTCGTGGCTCATGTTGGCCAGGAACTGGGACTTGGCGCGGTTGGCGCGCTCGGCGACCTGCTTCTCTTCGCGCAGCAGGCGGGTCTGGGTGATGTCGGTGAGCGTGCCGACGTAGCCCGACAGGCTGCCGTCGCCGTCCGGCAGCGGCACCGCGTTGCCCACCACCCACACCACCGAGCCGTCGGGCCGCTGGATGCGGTACTCACCACCGCCGGTGGTGGTGTGATCGCGCACCGCCTGCTGCCAGCGGCGCAGGCGGTTCCTGCGGTCGTCCGGGTGGACCGCCCGGCGCCAGCCGTCACCCATCGCTTCCTCGGCCGACAGGCCGGTGATCTCGCACCAGGTGCGGTTGACATAGACGGTCTTGCCGTCGGCGTCGGTGTGGAAGATGCCGGTCGGTGAGTTGTCGGCCAGCGCCTGGAACCGCCGCTCGCTCGCCCGCAGCTGGTCCTCGGCGGCACGCCGCACCGCGATCGCCGCCTTGAGGTTCTCGTTGGCGCGCGCCAGCTGGTCGGCGCGCCGCCGCCTCTGCGCCTGGCTGCGCGAGAAGGCGGTGAGCCCGCCGGCCAGGGCGGTGGCGTAGAGCAGGTAGGCCCAACCGGTCTCCCACGGCGGCGGCAGCGCTCGGATGTTCACGCTCACCGCCTGCTCGCTCCACACGCCGTCGTTGTTGGCGCCGCGCACGTGGAAAACGTAGTCACCCGGCGCGAGGTTGGTATAGGTGGCGCGCCGCAGGTTGCCGATGTCCACCCACTCCTTGTCGAAGCCCTCGAGCCGGTGCTGGTACCGGTTGCGCTCGGGAGCGGCGAAGTCGAGCGCTGCGAACTCGAAGGCGATCACCTGGTCCCGGTAGCCCAGCTCGATCTGGTCGATCTCCCACAACGGCCCACCCAGGTCGAACGGCTGGTTGAACTTGAGGAAGCGGGTGATCACCACCGGCGGCGCGTGGGTGTTGGTGCGCACGGCGTGCGGATCGAAGGCGTTGAAGCCGTTGATGCCCCCGAAGTACATGCGGCCGTCGGAGGCGCGCAGCGCGGCCGCGAAGTTGAACTCGTCGCTCTGCAGACCGTGGCTGGTGTTGAAGTGCCGGAACAGATGGGTCGACGGATCGAGCCGGCTCAGGCCCCGGTTGGTGCTGAGCCAGGGGTTGCCCTGCTCGTCCAGCAGGAGGCCGTTGATCGTCTCGCTCAACAGACCCTCTCTCTTGCCGAACCGGCGGAAGCGGACGTGGCCCGCCTGCCGGTCCTTGGCCGGCCACAGGTTGAGCCCGGCGCCCTGGGTGCCGACCCACAGGTTGCCGGCGGCGTCTTCAGCCAGGTTCAAGACGTGATCGCTCGACAGGCTGGCGTGGTCCTCGGGGTTGTGGCGCAGCCGGCTGAAGCGGCCGCTCGCCGGATCCATCAGGTTGAGGCCGCCGCCGTCGGTTGCCACCCACAGCCGTCCCCGCCGGTCCTCGAGCAGCGCCAGCACGCGGTCGCTCGACAGGCTGGAGGGGTCGGCGGAGTCGTGCTGGAAACGCTCGAACCGGCCGGCGGCCGGGTCCATCAGGTTGAGCCCACCGCCGTAGGTGCCGACCCACAGCCGTCCGGCGCGGTCCTCGTACAGTGCGCTGACGCCGTCGCCGCTCAGGCTGGTCGCATCTTCGGGGTCGTGGCGGAAGCTGGTGAACCGCCCGCGCGCCGGGTCGTCGAGCCGGTTGAGGCCGCCGCCCATGGTGCCCACCCACAGGGTGCCGGTGCGGTCCACCAGCAGCGACATCAGCCGGTCGTCGCTCAGGCTGGCGCGGTCGATCTCGCTGTGCCGGTAGTGCCGGAAGGTCTCGCTGACCGGGTCGAAGCGGTTGAGTCCGGAGTGGGTGCCCACCCACACGATGCCGTCGACCTCCTCCGCGAACGAGGTGACGTAGTTGTTGCTCAGCTGGCGAGCCGACTCGCCCAGCCGCCGGTAGTGCGGAAACGAGCTCGACAGGTTGCTCGACTTGTTGAGGCCGCCGAAGGTGCCGACCCAAAGGACTCCACCCTCGTCCTGGAAGATCGACATGATGCGCTCGTTGTTGAGGCTGTATGGATCGGCCGGGTCGTGGCGGAAGCTGCGGAACGACTCGCTCTCCGGACGCCACTCCGCCAGGCCTGCATCGGTGCCGACCCACACCGTCCCGGAGCGGTCTTCGTAGATCGACCGCACCTCGTCGGCGGGGAGAGAGTCCGGGTCGCGCATGTCGTGGTGGAAGCTGCGAAAGCCGCCCGACTGCCCGTCGAACCGCGCCACCCCGTGGTCGTAGGTGCCGACCCACAGGCTCCCGCCGCGACTGGCGAAGACCACCCGCACCCGGTCGTCGGGCAGGCTGGTGGCGTCGGCCGGATCGGCACGGAAGCGGGTGAAGCTACGGCCGTCGGCCTCGAGGCGGCTCAGGCCGCCCCCCTCGGTGGCCACCCACAGCAAGCCGCGCCGGTCCTGGGTGATGCTGCGCACCCGGTCGCTGCCGAGGCTGCGCGGATCGCCGGGGTCGTGCCGGAAGTGTGTGAACCCTGCAGTGTCGCCGTCGAAACGGTCGAGACCGCCGCCGTCGGTGCCGACCCACACGGTTCCCTCGCGGTCCTCGAAGATCACCCGCACGCGATCGAAGGCGAGGCTCGACGGGTCGGCGGGGTCGTGTGTGAAGCGCGTGAAGCCGCGGCGTCCGGGGTCGAGCCGGTTGACGCCGCCGCCGTCGGTGCCGACCCAGATGGCACCGCTCGAGTCGACGACCACCGACTTGACCAGGTCGTGCGAGAGCGACGCCGGGTCGTCCGGATTGTGTGAGAACACGGTGAACGAGTAGCCGTCGAACCGGTTGAGCCCCTCCTGGGTGCCCAGCCACAAGAACCCCTGCGGGTCCTGCGCGATGCTGGTCACGAAGGCCTGCGACAGCCCGTCCTCGAGCGAGTAGTGACCGAAGCGCAGGTTGCGGCTGGCCGGCACGGTGGCCGCTGCCGGCAGCGCCGCCACCAGCATTAGAGCGGCGGCGGCAAGACCGCTGGCCAGGGGTCTGCGCACCGGCGCGCTCATCGCGCGGCTGGCCTTTGTAGGCGTGAGGGGCACGGCTCCATGGTTTTCGACCTGCATCGAACACGCCGTATACGAGCAAGCTCTGTACCAGCGCGGAGCCCGGCGGCAGATCGGCGCGATACGACCGAATAGCCTGGAAACAAAGGGTTTTTGACGCGTCCGAAAGAGGTTGCAGTGCCCATTCGGAGCGCCGCGGGCAAGAAACGGACGGCCGCCGGTGACAAAAAACGGTGCCCCACCACAAATGCTCCTCCATCCGGAGGCGGGCAGCCGCGGCTCCGAGGCCGCTCTTCGCAGCGGCCTGCCTGTCTACTCCTGGGCCACCCAGTGGTTGATGCCGACCCGCTCGGTCAGGCCGTCGTTCCAGGCAAACCCGTCGTTCCAGGCGAACCCGTCGTTCCAGGCAAAGCCATCGTTCCAGGCAAAGCCATCGTTCCAGGCAAAGCCGTCGTTCCAGGCGAAGCCGTCGTTCCAAGCAAAGCCGTCGTTCCAGGCAAAGCCGTCGTTCCAGGCGAAGCCGTCCGGGCTCTGGAACCGGCCGTCCCAGTCGTACTCGTCGCCCATCTCGAGCAGGTAGAACTCGCCGTCGTCGTGCTGGCGAACGCGGCCGGCGTAGTGCTGGGCGCCCGCCAGGTCGGCGTGGACGTCCAGACCACGGTTGGCGCAGCCGGTGGCATCGGACTGCAGAGCCGACAGCACGTCCAGCATGCCGGCACCCTGCTGCAGGATGCTGTAGGTCAGCTCGCCAGACCCGTTCACGGCCGCCCGGGCGGTCGCCATCAACCTGCACTTGACCTCGTCCGGCGTCAACCAGGGGCTTTGCTGGAGCATCAAGGTGGCGACCCCGGAGACCACGGCGGCAGCCTGCGAGGTACCCGACATGACGAAGTAGGAGCCACCGTCGTGAAACTCGGGGTGCTCCTCGGCTATCTGAGAGAAGCTGGGCATCAGCGCCAGCATGTGGCCACCGGGTGCCACGAGGTCGGGCTTGACGAAGCCCTCGATCGTGGGGCCGGCCGCCGAGAAGGTGGCCAGCCGGTCGTCGCCGCGGTCGCCGGCCGTGTAGTTATCGGTCATCGCCCCGATCGTGACGACGTAGGGCACGTTCCCCGGCACCCCCACGGTCATCGGCCCCGGACCTTCGTTGCCGGCGGATACAACGACGGTGAGCCCTGCCGCCCAGGCCTTCATCACCGCCTGGTTCAACGGGTCGTCCCAGTAATGGGATCGCGGCTGGGCGCTGAACGACAGGTTGAGGACGCGCGTGCCGTGGGCCTCCATGTTGGCCACAACGTAGTCGAGCCCGCGAATGACGTCGGCGTAGGTACCCTGACCGTGGGCGTCGAACGCCTTGACCGACACCAGGCCGGCGTCCGGCGCCAGGCCGTTGAAGCTGCCATCGCCGCACACCGCGCTGTTGACCGCGATCGCGGTGACGTGGCTGCCGTGACCGCTGTGGTCGTTCCAGGTGTTGTCCATCTCCCGGTTCAGGATTGCGTCGTATTCCGCCACCAGCCGGTCCTTGGACCTCGAGTCGTGGTAGTGGGAGGTATCCCAGCCCATGCCGCTGTCCACCACCGCCACCGTGATCCCGTACCCCGTCAGTCCGGAGGCGTGAGCCTGATCCGCTCCGACCAGGCTGGCGTAGTCGGCGCAGGGGATGTTGCGCCCCTGGGTGTAGTTGCCCCGGTCGTTCTTCTTGGTCTTCGTCGAGTCGCCATCGGCCGCTCGGCCTCCCCGGGCGCTCACCTCGACGGCGGCGTTGTCCCAGAGGCGGGGACCGTGTGGGAGCGCTGCCAGCGCTCGACGCTGCGCGGTGTCGAGAGAAGCGGCGACGGCGTCGATGATCGGCAGCTCGTGGGTCACTTGGCCACCCACGGCGCGTACCGCCCGGCCGGCTTCGGCCGAGGTCACCGCCTGGACGATGACCGATTCGGTTTCCGGCTCGGGGCCCGGGCCGGGGAGGTGGTGGGCCGTCAAGGCCAGCAGCAGGCCCCCTGTGACGATACCGACGACGGTCTGGACGCTCCCTCTCATGCCGATCCTCACTTTCTTTCTCCGCTAAAAAATGGCGCGCCGCTCGGGCGCTGACGCGAGGAAGGAGCAATGCAGATACCATCGGGAATCGCGTATTTGTCGACCTCTGTATGGTGCACGGTTGCAGGGAGAGGCGGTGGGGGGCGCCTGAGTAGGGCGGTGACTTCCGGCTGGCAGGCCGGTTTTTTGGCGCGAATTGTCAGACTGGCCTACGACTGTCTCTCCGGGAAGAAGTCCAGGTGATGTGCAACCGCTCACTGTGCGGAGGCTGCAGAAACTGAGAGAGTGGGCGGCGTGTTAGACTCGTTGGGCACTTTCGAGGAGGGCTCGAACATGTACCGGATGCGCATCGGCCTCACTCTGCTCGTCGCGGTCGCGCTGCTGACGGCGCTGCCCGCCGGCGCCGAGCTCTACACCGTCAAGCTGAAGAACGGCACCAGCTTCGACACGCTCTACCAGCCCAAGCTGGCCTCGGAGGCGGGCGACAAGGTGCTTATCGCCACCGACATGGGCAACTGGATCTCGCTGCCGATGAGCGCCATCGACGAGGTGGTGGCGAACATCGAGGCGCGCGGCGGCGCCCGGCTGATCAACACCACGACGATCATGATCGGCGAAGCGCCCAACGACGCGGCAGCGCCCGACGAGACCGAGCAGGAGATGGACCCCACCACGCGCCTGCTCAGGTACTTCGAGAGCCAGCGCCAGCCCGAGGCGCAGCCGTTCACGGTGCAGCAGTTCGCCGAGCCCAACTCGATGGGCGGCATTCCGCTGGGCTTCACCAACACCACCACGCCGCCGATGGCGCCGCAGGTGGTCGAGCCGCCGGTGGCCGGCCAGCCGCCGTTCTAGACCGATCCAGCATCCGCGGTCCGCGCTCTCGCGCGCCGCGTCTTTGACAACCCAGACGTCGCGGTGACCGCCGCCGCCTGCCGGCGGCGAGCGGTCAAGAGGGAAGCCGGTGCAAGGCCGGCGCGGCCCCCGCCACTGTTACCGGGTACGAAACCGGAAGAGCCACTGCACGAGTCGGATCGCCCGACTTCGGGAAGGTCGAGCGTGCGGGAAGGCCCGGGAGTAGGACGATCCGGAAGCCAGGAGACCTGCCGCGCGTCGAACGCCCGGCCGGGCGCTAGAGCGCCGGCCGTTCCCCCGGGGGATGGGGAGGGCCGGTCCGACGGACGCCCCACCTCCCGAGCGGTGGGGCGTTCGTGTATCCAGGCCCGCCGGCGACTCCGGCGGCCGCTAATAGGAGCTTCATCGTGCGCAAAGCCGCCGTACTGCTCGGGATCCTCGGGGGCGCGGTCCCGCAAGTAGCAGACGCAGTACCCCCCGTGGTCCAGGACGAGCTCGTCGTTACCGCCTCATTGGCCGAGGAAGAGCGCGACGAGCTGCCGGTGTCGGTCGAGGTGATCGACGCCGCCGAGATCGAGGCTCGCCAGGCCACCACGGTAGCCGAGCTGGTGGCCACCGTCGCCGGCGCCGCCGTGGTGCGGTCGGGCTCGCCCGGCCAGAGCACTTCGCTGTTCCTGCGCGGCTCGGAATCGGACCACACGCTGGTGCTGTGGAACGGCATCGAGCTCAACGACCCGTACTTTGGCGGGTTCAACTGGGCGTTCCTGCCGACCGACGGCGTGGAGCGGGTGGAGGTGGTGCGCGGGCCGTTCAGCGCGCTCTACGGCAGCGACGCGCTGGGTGGCGTGGTGCAAGTGCTGACCGGCGAGCACGACGGCGGCACCTTGCGGCTCGAGGCGGGCGGCGACGGCTACCGCCGTGCCGGGCTGGCCGCCGGCACCACGCTCGGCGATCTGCGGATCGACGTCGCGGCCAGCCTGCGGCAGGGCGACGGTGGTTTCGCCAACGACTTCTACGACGGCCACGATCTGGTGGCGCGCGCGCGCTGGCAGCTGGGCGGCGAGCGCGCCATCGGGCTGGTGGCGCGCATCAACGACTCCGACGTCGGCATCCCGTTCGCCGGTCTCGAGCCGTCGCTGCGGCGACGGCTGGGTTGGCGCGAGCGCGAGCTGGCGGTGCCGTTCGAGGCCTCGGCCGGCGGCTGGCAGATCGACGCCCGGCTGTCACAGGTGGCGACCGACAGCCGTTTCCGCGATCCAGACGACGCCTTCGGTTTCACCGCCAACGACACCAGCTCCGAGGCGCTGCGGCTGCGCGCCGTCGCCGCCCGGCGCGGCGAGCGCTACTGGCTGGCCGTCGGCAGCGAGGTCGAGCGCCAGCAGGTCGACGACCGGTCGAGCTTCGGGGTCAACCTGGCGGGCGCCGAGCAGCGCACCTGGGCGGCGTTCGGCGAGCTGTTCTGGCGCGCCGGTCCGCTGCGGGTGGATCTCGGGCTGCGCCACGACGACAACGACGTCTTCGGCGGCGAGACCACCCCCAAGCTGGGGGTGGCGCTCGAGCTGGCGCGCGGCTGGCGGCTTCACGCCGCCTGGGGGCGCGGCTTCCGCGCGCCGTCGGTGGGCGAGCTGTTCTTCCCGTTCACCGGCAACCCGGCGCTCCAGCCGGAGACCAGCGACAGCCGCGAGCTGGGGCTCGTCTGGCGGCGGGGCGGCTGGCGCGCCGCGCTGACCGGCTTCGACAACCGGCTGGACAACCTGATCGACTTCGACTTCGCCACCTTCACCAACGTCAACGTCGGCCGCGCCCGGAGCCGCGGCGTCGAGGCCACCGTCGCCTGGCAGAGCGAGCGGTTCGCGCTGCGCGCCGCCGGCACGCTGCTCGACGCCGAGGATCTCGACACCGGCCTCGACCTGCTGCGCCGGCCGCGGCGGAGCGCCAGCCTGGTGGCAACAGCGCGGCCCGGCGACTGGACGGTGAGCCTCACCGCGGTCTACGCCGGCGAGCGCGACGACGTCGATCCGGTGAGCTTCGGCCGCGCGCTCAACCCGAGCTACCTGCGCGCCGACCTGGCGGCCCGGTGGCGGCTGAGCGAGCGCTGGGCGCCGTACGCCCGGGTCGAGAACCTGGCCGACCGCGACTACGCGGAGGCGCTCGGCTTCCCGGCGCCGGGCCGCACCGTGGTGGGCGGGCTGGCGGTCTCGTTTTGATCCGTCGCCGGGCGGCGCCGGCCGTCGTGGCGCCGCTCGTCGCGCTGCTGGCGGCGGCCTGCGGCGGTCCGGGCGCGGACCCGGTGCCGGCGCCAGGGCGCGTCATCACGCTCGCGCCGAGCATCACCGAAACCGCTTTCGCCCTCGGGTTGGGTGACAGCGTGGTGGGCGTCGACGACTACAGCCGCTGGCCGCCGGCGGCGCGCGAGCTGCCGCGGCTCGGCGGGCTGCTCGATCCGAGGCTCGAAGCGATCGTCGCGCTCGAGCCCGAGCTGGCGGTCGTCCTGCCCAGCCAGCGCGGCCTCGGCCAGCGTCTCGCCGCGCTCGGCATCGAGGTGCTCGAGGTGCCGAGCGACACGCTGGCCGACATCGGCCGGGCCGCGATCCTCATGGCCGAGCGCTGCGGGGTCGCCGAGCGCGGGCGACGGCTGGCGGCCGAGATCGAGCGCGCCCTGGCGCCGGCGCCGCTCGCCGGCGCGCCGCCGACCGCGCTGGTGGTCGGTCGCCAGCCAGGCCGCATGGGATCGGTGCTGGTGGCGGCCCCCGGCACCTACCTCGACGAGCTACTCGGCCGGCTGGGCGCCGCCAACGTGTTCGCCGACGCCGCCACGCCGTACCCGCAGGTCGGTCTCGAGGCGTTCCTCGAGCGGCGGCCACGGGCGGTGGTCGAGCTGCACGGCGAGCCGCAGGCGGCCGACGTCGAGCGCCGGCTGCGTCACGACTGGCTGACGGCGCCGGGGCTGGAGCTGAGTGAGCCGTGTGTCGCGGTGGTCGACGGTCTCGAGGTGCTGGTGCCCGGACCGCGGCTGCCCGAGGTCTACGCCCGGCTACGGAGCGCGCTGGTGGCCTGCGCCGGTGAGGGTGCGCCGGTTGATGACTGAGCCGCTGGTCGAGGCCCGCGGGGTCGGCTGGAGCGCCGGCGGCCGGCGCATCCTCGGCCCGGTGGGCCTCGAGCTGGCGCGGGGCGAGTGTCTGGCGGTGGTGGGGCCGAACGGCGCCGGCAAGACGACCCTGCTGCGGCTGGTGGCCGGGCTGCTCGAGCCCTCGGACGGCTCGCTGGCGTGGCGCGGCGCACCCTACCGCGGCTTTTCCCGCGGTGAGCTGGCGCGCCGCATCGCCTACGTGCCGCAGGTGCGGCCGACGCGGGTGCCGCTGACCGTAGAGCAGCTCGTGCTGTTGGGCCGCTACCCGTACCTGTCACGCTGGCAGCTGGCGCCGCGCGCCGAGGACTTCGCCGCGGTCGAGCGCGCGCTCGAGCGGGTCGGTGCCGCCGCTCTGCGCCGCCGGCCGCTCGAGGAGCTCTCCGGTGGCGAGCGCCAGGCGGTCTACGTGGCGGCGGCTCTCGCCCAGGGCGCCGAGCTGCTGATCCTCGACGAGCCCACCACCCACCTCGACCCGCGCCACCAGCGCGAGATCGCGGCGCTGCTGCGCGGACTGTCGGCCGAGCGCACCGTGCTCACCGCCACCCACGAGCTGAACTTCGCGTCGCTGGTCGCCGGCCGCGTGCTGGGCCTCAAGCAGGGACGCCAGCTGGCCTGCGGCCCGCCGGCCGAGGTGCTCCGGCGAGAGGTTCTGGCCGAGCTGTTCGAGGCGCCGTTCGAAACGGTGCGTGGCGGCGAGCGGCCGGTGACCGTGCTGGATCTCGGGGCATGAGCAGCGCCCGGGCGCTGGTGATCGTGGCCGTCGCCTGGCTGGCGGTGGTGGTGGTGGCGCCGTTTCTCGGCAGCCAGCCGGTGGCGCTCGGCGATCTGGTGGCGGGCGACGGCACCGCCACGACGATCCTGCTCCAGCTCCGCCTGCCCCGCGTGCTGCTGGCGGCGGTGGCGGGCGGGGTGCTGGCAGTCTCCGGGCTGGCCTTCCAGACGCTGTTCCGCAACCCGCTGGCCGAGCCGTACACCCTGGGGGTGGCGGGCGGCGCGGCGCTGGGCGCGGTGCTGGCGCTCCAGTTGGCGCCCGGCGCCGGTTTCGTGGCGGTGGCCGGCGCCGCCTTCGCCGGTGCCCTGGCGGTGGCGGCGCTGATCCTGGCGCTGGCCTCGAGCCGCCCGGGCTACGAGGCCGGCACCCTGCTGCTGGCGGGCATCGCGGTGTCGCTGTCCTGCTCGGCGCTGATCCTGTTCGTCCAGTACCTGGCCGACTTCACCCGCACCTTCCAGATGGTGCGCTGGATGATGGGCGGGCTGGCGGTGGTGGGCTACGGCGAGCTCGCCTGGGTGGCGCCGTGGGCGGCGGTGGCGCTCGCGGTGCTGCTGGCCCAGCGCTGGGAGCTCGATCAGCTGCTGACCGGCGAGGAGCTGGCGGCGAGCCGCGGCGTGGACCTGGTCCGGCTCCGCCTGGCGGTGCTGGGCGCCACCTCGCTGGCGGTGGGCGCGCTGGTGGCGGTCACCGGCCCGATCGGCTTCGTGGGGCTGATCGTGCCCCACATCCTGAGGCGCTGGGTCGGCCACGGCCACCTGCACCTCCTGCCCGCCTGCCTGCTCGGCGGCGGCGCCTTCCTGGTGCTGTGCGATCTGGCGGCGCGCACGGTCATGGCGCCGGCCGAGCTGCCGGTCGGGGTGCTGACAGCTTTATTGGGTGGGCCTTTCTTCCTCTGGCTGCTGGTGCTCCGGCGGCGGGCCTAGCGCGCCGCAGCGCGGGGTGGGCAGAAAAAAGCGGCGGCCGAACTCGGCGCCTCGACCGAGAATTCAGTTGCGCTGCGGCCGCTGCGGAGTGTGGTCGTGGCGAAACCGCTGCAGCCCGAGGCCTGACGGGAGCGGCCGGCCACCACTCGAAAACCCCTTAACCACGGGCGTTTCTCACGCTCTGGGAGACGGTGCCGCGCGGGGCCTGGCAGGCGCGAAGTATGCGCCGCCTTCGATGGCAGCGGCTTTGCGCAGCAGTCGGCAAGGCGAGGAATCTCGGAGACGAGGCTGGAGGTGCTAGGGATGTTCGAGAGGCAATACAGACGTACGCTTGGCTGCGCGCTTGCCGCCTTTCTGGTGGTGACAGCCGCGGCCGGTGCCCAGCCGGGTGCGGCGTCGAAGCTCAGCGGGCCTCTCGAGGCTCGTGCGGCGGCGGGCGGCCCGAACTTCGTAGACGTCATCATCACCTACCACGACATGCCCGGCATCCAGGAAGGGAGACGGCTCGAGGCGCTCGGCGACCGGGCGGGGCGCGAGTTCCGCAACTTCCCGATGCGTTTCGCCAGGCTGCCGGAGAAGGCGCTCAAGGGAATCGCCAAGAACCCCAACGTCAGGTTCATCAGTCACGACGCGCCGATCGAAAGCGCCTCCGTTGCAGCCCGCCAGACGGCCCGGCTGCCCAACGACCAGGACATCGACCTGTGGTACCCGGGCTGGGGGCTCGGCGTGGCGGTGATCGACTCGGGCGTCGCGCCCCACATCGACCTGTGGCCCTCGCCGATTCAGTTCAACTTCGTCGGCGGCCCGGTCTATCCCACCTCCGGCCTCGGTGACGGCCTCGGCCACGGCACCCACGTGGCCGGCATCATCGGTGGCGACGGCTACTACACGCGCAAGCTCTATCGCGGCGTCGCGCCCTACGTCGACATCATCTCGCTCAAGGTGCTGGACAGCTCCGGCAAGGGTGTGTCGTCCGACCTGCTGGCGGCACTCGACTGGCTGCTCGACAACCACTACAGCTACAACATCCGCGTCGCCAACCTGTCGCTCGGCAAGGGGGTCGAAGGCCCGGCCGCGCTCGATCCCCTGGTGCAGGCGGTCGACGCGGTATGGGACGCCGGCATCGTGGTGGTGTGCTCGGCCGGCAACTACGGTCGCGATGGCAACTTCACGGTCACCAGCCCCGGCATCTCGCCCAAGGTCATCACCGTCGGCTCGCTGACCGACAGCGGAACCGGTACCAACTTTGCCGACGACTTAGTCTCCTCGTACTCATCGCGCGGCCCGACGGCGTTCGACCACTTCTTGAAGCCCGACCTGATCGCGCCCGGCAACCGCTGGGTGGCGCCGATCCCCTGGAACTCCCAGCTCAAGGCTCAGCTGCCGGAGCGGGTGGTGAGCAGCCGCTACCTCGAGCTGTCGGGCACCAGCATGGCGGCGCCGATGGTGGCAGGCACGGCGGCGCTTATGGTCCATCAGGAGCCGGCGCTCAACCCGGCCAGCGTCAAGGCTCGGCTGATGCGCTCGGCGCGCAAGATCCTCGGCGACCCGACCGCGACCGGAGCCGGGGTGCTCGACATCACCGCCGCGCTGGCCGAGACCGGCACGGTCGCCAACGCACCGTCGCCGCGCCTCGAGCGCTCGGGCGAGGCGAACCTCATCTTCATCGAGGACACCGCCGTGCTGTGGGGTGACGCGCAGTGGGCCGCCGGCTTCATCTGGTCGGACGGCAACCTGTGGTCCGACGGCTATCTGTGGTCGGACGGGTACCTGTGGTCCGACGGTTTCATGTGGTCGGACGGCTATCTGTGGTCTGACGGCTATCTGTGGTCCGACGGCTTCCTGTGGTCGGACGGGTACCTGTGGTCCGACGGCTTCCTGTGGTCCGATGCCATCGTCGATCCGGTGCCGCTCAACGCCTTCGACACCGGCAGTCTCGGCGACGACGTCAGCCTGGTCGGCAACGTCGACGCCGTCGAGACGAGCTCCGATCGCTAGAGCCCGGCGATGACCAGCTACCGAGAGCCGAGAGCCTCCGTCATGACCGGTCCCCGCCGAGCTTCCCGGCCGCGCCGCTCGCTGGCGCTGGCCCTGCTGCTCGCCGCCACCACGGCCACTTTCGCCATCGCCGACGGCGCCCCGCCGCGGCTCGTGCGCTACTCGCTGGCCGACGGTCTGTCCCAGGCGACGGTGCTGTCGATCCTGCATGACTCCCGCGGCTTCGTCTGGCTGGGCACCGAGGACGGCTTGAACCGCTTCGACGGCGAGACGTTTCGCGTCTATCGACAGGATCCGTCCGACCCGTCGTCGCTCCCCGCCGGCTTCATCCGGGCGCTCGCCGAGGATGCCGACGGCAACCTGTGGGTCGGCACCGAAGGTGGTGGTGTTGCGCGCTGGGACTCGGTCACCGACCGTTTCGTGCGTTACCGGCGGGGCAGCCGCGGCGCGGCACCGCACCTGGCGGACGAGTACGTCCAGGCCCTGCTGGTGGACCGCGGCGGCCGCGTGTGGGTCGGCCTGAGAGAGGCCGGGCTCGAGCGGCTCGATCCGGTCAGCGGCAAGGTAACCCACTTCGGGCGGGGTCCGGCCAGCGCCGCCGGCCTGAGCGACGATCGCGTCACCGCTCTGGTCGAGAGCGGCGACGGCAGCATCTGGGTCGGTACCCGGAGCGGTCTCGACCGCCTCGACCCGCGAGAGGGCACCGTTCGCAGCTATGAGGTGGGCGCGGTGCGCGCGCTGTTCGAGGACCGCTCCGGCGGGCTGTGGATCGGCCACCAGGCCGACGGCCTCACCCGGCTGGATCGGTCGACCGGCGAGCTCGTGCGGTATCGCCACGATGCGCGAGACGCGACCAGCCTGAGCAACGACCACGTGCGTGCCCTGGCCGAGGACGGCCACGGACGGCTGTGGGTCGGTACGCACGCGGGGCTCGATCTGCTCGAGCTCGAGAGCGGTTCCTTCGCTCATCTCGGCGGCGGCGACGGCCTCGGTGGGGTGGCAGTAGTTTCGCTGCACCGGGATCGCAAAGACGGCATCTGGATCGGCACGAACCTGGCGGGTCTGGCCCGGTGGGACGGTCGCCAGCCGGCGGTCGTCCACCACCGCGTTGCCGACGGCACGGCAGGCGACCAGGCGGCAGCCGACATCGTCACCTCCTTTGCCGAGGACCACGAGGGCGGCATCTGGGTCGGCACCTACGGCGCCGGCGTGATGCGCGTCGATCGCGCCGGCTCAACGACGTTGCGGCTGCGGCGCGACGCCCAGGCCGCCGCCGCGACGCTCAGCGACGACCGGGTGATGGCGCTGCTCGCCGACCGCGGCGGCAGCCTGTGGATCGGTACTCGGAAGGGCGGCCTGAACCGCTACGAAGCCGCCTCCGGGCGCTTCACCAGCTACCGTCACGAGCCGGATAATCCGCACGGCCTCGGCGCCGACGGCATCATGTCGCTGTACGAAGACGCTGCCGGCGTGGTGTGGGTCGGCACCTTCGGCGGCGGGCTTGGCCGCCTCGACCCGCGCACCGGTCGGCTGCGCAGCTACCGCCACGACCCGGCCAATCCCGAGAGCCTGTCGAGCGACCGCGTGACCTGCGTGCTCGAGGCCCCCGACGGGCTGCTGTGGGTCGGCACCGACGGCGGCGGTCTGAACCTGCTCGACCCGGTCACGGGGAAGTCCCGCAGCTACCGGCATCAGCCCGGCGAGCCGTCGTCGCTGCCCGCCGACACGGTGCTGGCGCTTCACCGGGACGCCCACGGATCGTTGTGGGTCGGCACCCGCGGCGGCGGCCTGGCGCGGATGACGGCGGGCGGTGAAGAGCCCGGCTTCCGCGTCTACACCGAGCGCGACGGGCTGCCCAACGCCGTCGTCTACGCGATCCGCCCCGACTTCGACGGCGGGCTGTGGATGAGCACCAACAACGGCCTGTCGCGCTTCGACCCGGCGACCGGCGAGTTCGCCAACTTCGGCGTCCGGCACGGCCTGCAGGCCGCCGAGTTCAACTTCGGCGCCTCGCTGCGCGGCCGCTCGGGCGAGCTCTACTTCGGCGGCATCAACGGCTACAACGCCTTCCAGCCGGCCGAGCTGCTGCGGCTCGCCGCCCAGCCGCCGGCGACCAGCCTGGTCCACCAGCAGGCCGCCGCCGCGCCGATGCCGGGCGTTGCGGGCCTGCAGGGCGTCGAGTCGAGGTCCCTCGCTACCGCTCGGGACGACAGTGCAGGGGCGGAGTCCGACTCCGGCGCTGCAAGCCACCCGTCATCCTGAGCGCAGCGAAGGACCTCAGCACCAACCGCGTCCGGCCACCGCCGGCTGGCGCAGGACACCACCCCCCGCACCGCGCCCCACCCTACCCCCCGCCCGGCCCCAACCGCGCGACTTCCCTCTCGGGATCCAGCACCAGCGCCGGGTTGAGCGCCAGCGCCTCCTCGAG
>JBFGNS010000017.1:0-41498 GCA_041574955.1 Thermoanaerobaculia bacterium
CGCTCGAGGGCCGGCCGCAGGCCGCCGATTTCGAGCAGTTGTTCCTGCCGGCCGGCTTCAGCTCGGGCGAGCGCGAGGACGGCCGGCTGACTCTGGCGCTGCCCGACTGCATGCGCTGGGACTACGCCGAGCCGCAGGCCAGGAGCTACCTGCTGTGCGGCGACCGGGTGTGGAGCTGGAACGCCGGCGAGACGAGCGGCCGGCGGTTCAACGTCGACGCCGAGCAGGAGGAGGGGCTCGAGCTGCTGCGGCTGGGCGTCGACGCCATCGCCGAGCGCTACGCGGCGCGGCTCGAGCCGCACGCCGACGGACGCGCCGTCGTGCTCGAGCCGCGCGACGACGGCGGCGAGATCACCGAGGCCAGGCTGCTGGTGGCGGCCGGCGAGCCGCGCCTGGCCGGCCTGAGCTACCGCGATGTCGAGGGCAACTCCACGAGCTTCACCTTCCGCGCCTACCGGCCGCTCGCATCGCCGGTGCTCGAGCCGCCCACCGACATCGAGTGGATCGAGGAGTAGGCGGATCGCCCGCCGGCCGGGTTACAATCCTCCCGCCGCCCGCTGGGGTGGCTTCTCCCCATGAACCACCCCGGGTACCCGATCTCCTCGCGTCCGGCCACCGCCCTCGCCGCTTTGCTGCTGGCGCTGGCCGCGGCGCCGGCGCCGGCGGCACGCGCCGACTACGCCGAGGGCGACGAGGTGCTGGTCACCGGCGTCGCCACCGACAGCGAGGGCGTGCCGCTGCCCGATCTGCGGGTGACGCTCGAGGCGTCGCGCGCCGCCTTCAGCTTCCGCAAGCTGGGGCGCGAGCTGCAGAACACCACCCGTCTGGCCACCACCACCGACGCCCGCGGCGAGTTCACCTTGCCGTGGCGGTGGGACGACTACTACAACCGCTTCGAGCTGGTGCTCGCCGTGCCGGTGCGCACCCACCAGGGCGAGACGCTGCACGAGCTGGCGCGGATGGACCTGTCGCGCCGCATGGCGCAGGGCAGCCCGGTGGTGACCGCGCTGGTGGTCGAGGACACCAGCCTGGTCGAGCGGCGCCGCAAGTTCCTGGCGGCGCTCGACTCGGCCGACGAGCGCAAGGTGTACGAGCAGATGGGACAGCCGGACCGCATGCAGCAGGTCGACTACCCCGGGCACCAGGAGGTCACGTGGTGGTTCTTCCGCCACGGCCGCGCCTACCGCTTCCGCGACGGCTCGCTCGCCCAGGTGATACCGTTCGAGCCGGTCGAGCCGTTCTAGGGCTCGAGCTCGTCGCCATGAACCCCAGCAACTCCCCTGTCGCTCAGGCGGCAAACCAGCCACCGGAGGCGGCTTCGCCGGAGCGCCTGCTCGAGCTGATCGGCGACAAGCTGATGGCCACCGAGCTGCTATTCCGTCAGCACCTGGCGGCCGACGTGCCGTTCATCCAGCAGGCCGGCGAGTACCTGTTCGACGGCGGCGGCAAGCGCATGCGGCCGGCGCTGCTGCTGCTGTCGGCCAAGCTGCTGGACCACGACAGCGACGAAGAGGTCACCTACGCCGCGGTGGTCGAGCTGATCCACACCGCGACGCTGATCCACGACGACATCATCGACCACGCCGCGCTGCGCCGCGGGCGCACCACGGTCAACGAGCTGTGGGGCAACGGCCAGACGGTGCTGCTCGGCGACTGGCTGTACACCCGCTCGATGCAGATGGCCCTGTCGCACGGCAACATCGAGGTGATCCGCTGCCTGTGCAACGCCACCTTGAAGATGACCGAAGGCGAGCTGCTCACCCAGCAGCGGCTGGGTGCTCTGGACCTGACGGTCGACGAGTACTTCGAGATCATCGAGCGCAAGACCGCCCAGCTGTTCGGCGCCGCCGCCTCGATCCCGGCGCTGATGGCGCCCGCCGATACGGAGGCCGAGAGCGCCCTGCGGCGTTACGGGCGGGCGCTCGGTACATGCTTCCAGGTGGTCGACGACCTGCTCGACTTCACCGCCGCCGAGCACGAGCTCGGCAAGCCGGTGCTGAGCGACCTGAGCGAGGGCAAGCTCACCCTGCCGCTCATTCTGCTGCTGCCGCGGGTCGACGACCGCGCCCGTCAGCGGATCGCGCGCGTGCTCGAGGACGGCGGCTTCGCGCGCACCCAGGTCGGCCAGATCCTCGAGCTGGTAGCGGCGGAGGGCACCCTCGAGGAGGCCTCCGACATCGCCCAGCGGTGGGCCGACGAGGCGCGCTCGGCGCTAGCCGGCTTCGCCGACGGCGAGGCGCGGCGGGCTCTGGAGTTCGCGCCGGATTTCGTCCTCAACCGGCGTTACTAGCTGCGGCGGCTCGGCGACGCCGAACACGCCCCGGCGCCGCAGCTCGGTCGGATCGAACGGCGGCGCCAGCTCGGGATCGGCCGGCAGCAGGTAGGCGCCGCGCAAGCCGCCGGGCGACAGCACGGTCACGTAGCGCAAGCGCCGCGGTACCGAGTCCTCCCACGCCAGCCGCCCGCGCGGCCCGAAGGCGAAGCCGGCCGGCGGACCGTGGTCCGGGTCCGGCGGCTCGGCACCGGTGTAGAGCAGCGCCCGCGGCCACAGCCGGGTGCCGAACACCAGTCCGAGGTAGCCGCTGACCTCGCTGCCGAAGTCGAACGTCACCACCTGGCCGAGCAGGTCGGCGCCGGGGCGCGGCGGCGGCGCCGGCCGCCACTGCGGGTGGTCGGCGGTGCGCAGCCGCTCCGGCAGCAGTCGCCGGCGGGGAGCGTGCACCTCGGCGAACAGCGCGCGCGGCGGACCGGCTTGCGGCAGCCGCCAGCGGCCGGTCGGCGGCGGCCCCCACAGCCTGGGCGGGTACGGGCGCACCAGCGCGGTACCTCTCTCCTGGTGGCTGCCCCGGTGGCGCATCAGGATGCTCCAGTCCGGGCCGCTCACCAGATCCAGTCCGCCGTCACCGCGCAGACGGGCCAGCAGGCCACCGGCGCGCCGGCCGGAGCGCAGCTCCACCAGCAGCCGGTTGCTGCCCGGCACCAGCAGCTCGGCCACCGGGTAGCGGTCGAGCCCGGCGCCCGGCAGGTAGCGGTTGCTGCCCACCCGGGTGCCGTTGAGCTCGGCGATGTACTCCTCATCGCCCAGGATCAGCAGCTCCGCCTCGGCCGGCACCTCGCTCAGCTCGAAGTCGCGCGCCGCGAAGAAGGCGCGCGGCGTCTTGCGGGTCTCGTCGAGCCCGGCCCAGATCCACTGCGCCGCACCTGTCTCCAGCCGGCCGGCCGCGACCCGCGGCCCGACCCAGCGCTCGACCAGCGCCAGCAGCACCAGGGCGGCCAGCACGAGCGCGATCCGGAGCTTGCCCATCGGCGAAGGATACGCTTCCGCGACGGCCGAGCGCCAGCAACGCCGGTGCGGCGGCGCGCACCACAGGACACGCCACCGTTGCCCCGCCCTCCCCGGGGGCGATAGGCTTGGCCGTGCCCCCATCGGACAGCGACTCCGGCCCGCCGGCAGCGCGACCGGCCGAGGTCGTAGGCGCCATCCCGGCGCGCTGGGGCTCGACCCGCCTGCCCGGCAAGGTGCTGCGGCCGATCGCCGGCCGGCCGATGATCGAGCACGTCTGGCGGCGCGCCAGCCGCGCCACCGGCCTGGCCCGGGTGGTGGTGCTGACCGACGACCCGCGGGTTGCCGACGCGGTGGCCGGCTTCGGCGGCGACTGCCTGCTGACCCCGGCCGACTGCGCCTCCGGCAGCGACCGGATCGCCTGGGCGGCGCGCGACTGGCAGGAGGCGGCGGTGGTCAACATCCAGGGCGACGAGCCGCTGATCGACCCGGCCGCGATCGACGCCCTCGCCCGCCACCTTCTCGACCGGCCGGACGATCCGATGGTCACGCTGGCCGCGCCGGCCGGCGACGGCGACCGCGACGACCCCGACGTGGTGAAGGTGGTGGTGGACGCGCGCGGCTACGCGCTCTATTTCAGCCGCGCGCCGATCCCCTACCCGCGCGGCGCCGGCGGCGCGGCACCGCTGCGCCACATAGGGATCTACGGCTACCAGCGGGCGGCGCTTGTCGAGCTGGCCGGCCTCGAGCGCTCGCCGCTCGAGCGCAGCGAATCGCTCGAGCAGCTGCGCGCGCTCGAAAACGGCATCCCGATCCGGGTGCTGACGGTCGAGCGCGGCTGGCCGGGAGTCGATACAATCCAGGACCTCGAGGCGGTGGACAGGCTGCTTAGACACGAGCCGCGGAAGGGGTCGGACTGAGGGCGCCGCCGGCGGCGTCACGGAGGAGACACGGACCATGGCGACGAAGTTCATCTTCATCACCGGCGGGGTGGTCTCCTCGCTCGGCAAGGGCGTCGCGGCGGCCTCGGTGGGGGCGATCCTGGAGTCGCGCGGCTTCAGCGTGACGTTGATGAAGTTCGACCCCTACGTCAACGTCGACCCCGGCACCATGTCGCCCTACCAGCACGGCGAGGTGTTCGTCACCGACGACGGCGCCGAGGCCGACCTCGACCTCGGCCACTACGAGCGCTTCACCCACACCACCACGAGCAAGGCGCACAACTACACCACCGGCAAGATCTACGAGGCAGTGATCAACAAGGAGCGGCGGGGCGACTACCTGGGCAAGACGGTGCAGGTCATCCCGCACGTCACCGACGAGATCAAGGACGCCATGCGGCGGCTGGCCGACGGCGTCGACGTGGTGATCATCGAGATCGGCGGCACCGTCGGCGACATCGAGTCGCTGCCGTTCCTCGAGGCCATCCGCCAGCTGCGCCTCGAGCTGGGCCGCAGCAACTCGGTCCACATGCACCTGACTCTGGTGCCGTTCATCGCCGCCGCCGATGAGCTCAAGACCAAGCCCACGCAGCACTCGGTGCGCGAGCTGCGCGCCATCGGCATCTCGGCCGACGCCCTGCTGTGCCGCTGCGACCGCCCGCTGCCCGACGAAGTCAAGAAGAAGATCGCGCTGTTCTGCAACCTCGAGCCGCGGCAGGTGATCGCGGCGCGCGACGTCTCGACGATCTACGAGGTGCCGCTCAGCCTGAGCCGCGAGGGTCTGGACGAGCTGCTGCTCGAGCTGCTCCACCTGCCGAGCTATCCCCGCGACCTGGGGCGCTGGGAGAAGCTGGTGAGCCGCATCAAGAACCCCAGCCACGAGGTCAAGATCGGCATCGTCGGCAAGTACGTCGACCTGCCCGACGCCTACAAGAGCCTCAACGAGGCTCTCTCCCACGGTGGTATCGCCAACGACGCCCGCGTCGAGCTGGTCTACATCGACGCCGAGCAGATGGAGTCGTCGAGCTGGCCGCGCTCGGTGTTCGAGGTCGACGGCCTGCTGGTGCCGATCGGCTTCGGACCGCGCGGCACCGAGGGCAAGATCAAGGCGATGCGCTACGCGCGCGAGCAGAAGGTGCCGATGTTCGGCATCTGCCTGGGCATGCAGTGCATGGTGATCGAGTACGCGCGCAACGTGTGCGGCATCGAGGGCGCCACCTCCTCGGAGTTCGACCCCGACTCGCGGCACGCCGTGATCTACATGCTGCGCGACCTGCTCGGGGTCGAGGAGATGGGCGGCACGATGCGGCTCGGGGCCTACCCGTGCAACCTCGCTCCCGGCACCCTGGCGCGCTCGATCTACGGCGTCGACCAGATCAGCGAGCGCCACCGCCACCGCTACGAGGTCAACCAGAAGTACCTGCAGCGGCTGGTCGACAACGGCTTGGTAGTGGCGGGCATGAGCCCCGACGGCAAGTTCGTCGAGATGGTCGAGCTGACCGACCACCCGTGGTACCTGGGCTGCCAGTTCCACCCCGAGTACAAGTCCAAGCCGACCGAGCCGCACCCGCTGTTCGTCTCCTACATCCGGGCCGCGCTCGACCGCCGGCTGGCCGGCAAGGTCGCCGAGCGGGCCGCGGTCGAGGTCACCGGGGGCGCCGGATGAGCGCCGCCGCGGTGTCGCTGGCCCCCGGCGTCGAGACCGGCCCCGGCAAGCTGCCGGTGATCGCCGGCCCGTGCGTCATCGAGAGCGCCGAGCAGACGCTCGAGGCGGCGCGGCAGGTGGCCGGCATCGCGCGCCGGCTGGGGGTGCCGCTGATCTTCAAGGCATCGTACGACAAGGCCAACCGCAGCTCGATCGCCAGCTTCCGCGGCCCCGGCCTCGAGCGCGGGCTCGAGATCCTCGCCACGGTGGCCGCCGAGACCGGCCTGCCGCTGCTCACCGACGTCCACGCACCCGGCGAGTGCGAGCCGGTGGCGCGGGTGTGCGATGTGCTGCAGGTCCCGGCCTTTCTCTGCCGCCAGACCGACCTCATCCTGGCGGCGGCCCGCACCGGCAAGGCGGTCAACATCAAGAAGGGCCAGTTCATGGCCCCCGGCGACATGCGGCGGGCGGTGGACAAGGCGCGCGAGGCCGGTAACGAGCGGGTGACCGTCACCGAGCGCGGCTACAGCTTCGGCTACCGCAACCTGGTGGTGGACATGCGCAGCTTCGCGATGATGCATGCCGACGGCATCGCGGTGATCTACGACGTCACCCACTCGCTGCAGCTGCCCGGCGCCGCCGGCGAGCAGACCGGCGGTGAGCGGCAGTTCGCCGAGCCGCTGGCGCGGGCGGCGGTGGCGGCCGGCGCCGACGGCGTCTACGTCGAGGTCCACCCGCGGCCCGACGAGGCGCTGTCCGACAGCGCCACTCAGCTCGATCCGGAGCGCGCCGAGAGCCTGCTGCGCTCGCTGCTCGACATCCGCCGGCTGCTCGCCGCGCCGGCAGCGGTGGCTCGGTGAGCCGCACGCCGCGGCCGCCGCGCGAGGTGGCAAGGGAAGTGCTGGCGATCGAAGCCGCCGCCGTCGAAGGGCTGCTCGGCCAGCTCGACGAGCGGTTCGACGCGGCCGTCGAGCTGCTGCGCGGCTGCCGCGGGCGCGCGGTGTGCACCGGCATGGGCAAGAGCGGCCTGATCATGAAGAAGCTGGCCGCGACCCTGTCCTCGACCGGCACGCCGGCGCTGTTTCTCCACCCCGCCGAGGCGATCCACGGCGACGTCGGCATGGTGGCCGAGGGCGACGTGGTGATCGCCGCCTCGTTCTCCGGCACCACCGAGGAGCTGCTGCGCCTGGTCGAGATCCTCAAGCGGCTGGCGGTGCCGCTGATCGTGATGACCGGCAACCGCGCCAGCCCGCTGGCGCGCCACGCCGACATCCACCTGGGGGTGGCGGTTGACAAGGAGGCCTGCCCGCTGGACCTGGCCCCCACCGCCTCCACCACCGCCACCCTGGCGCTAGGCGACGCGCTGGCGATGGCGCTGCTCGAGGCGAAGGGGTTCACTCCCGAGGACTTCGCCCGCCTCCATCCCGGCGGCCAGCTCGGGCGGCAGTTGCTCAAGGTGTCCGAGCTGATGCGCACCGGCGAGGCGCTGCCGAAGGTCGGCACCGGCACCGCGATGCGCGACGCGATCTACGAGATGTCGCGCAAGGGCATCGGCATCACGGCGGTGGTGGACGACGACGGCCGGCTCGCGGGTTGCATCTCGGACGGCGACCTGCGCCGGCTGCTCGAGGCCGACGCCGAGCTGCTGGACAAGACCGCCGGCGAATGCATGAAGCCTGGACCGCGCACGATCGCCGCCGGCGAGCTCGCCAGCGCGGCGCTCAAGCGGCTGGAGGACAACAAGATCACCTCGCTGTTCGTGTGCGACGACACCGGCCTGCTGGACGGCGTGGTCCACATCCACGACCTGTGGGGCCTGGAGCTGTTTTGAGGGAGCCCGCCTGAGGATGGCGCAGCTCGAAGAGCGGGAGTTCGCCCGCCGGGCGGTGGAGCTCGAGTGGCTGCTGACCGACGTCGACGGCGTGCTGACCGACGGCGGCCTGTACTACGACCGGCGCGGACCGCAGCTGCTGCGGTTCGGCGTCAAGGATGGCCTCGGCTTCAAGCTGGCGCAGCGCGCCGGGCTCAGGGTGGGCGTGCTGAGCGGCCGCTCGAGCGGTGCCCTCGAGCGCCGCGCCGCCGAGCTTGGGCTCGACCTGTGCATCGCCGGCGCGGTCGACAAGGGCAAGGAGTTCGACGACTTCCTGGAGCGCCACCAGACCGAGCAGGGTCGGGTGGCGTTCGTCGGCGACGATCTGCCCGACCTGGTGCTGCTGGGCCGCTGCGGGCTGGCGTTCGCGCCCGCCGACGCTGTCGCCGAAGTGCGCGCCGTAGTCCACCGGGTGCTGGCGGCGCCGGGCGGTCACGGTGCCTTGCGCGAGGCCGTCGAGATCATCCTGCGCGCCCGCGGCGCCTGGCAGCAGAGTTTCGCCCCGTTCACCTTCGACGAGCCTTGACCGTGCGACGCGAGCTCTACCGCCGACTCCGCTCGGCAGCCTTCGGCCTGCTGTTCCCGCCGGTCACCGGCCTGCTCGGGCTGCTGCCGTGGCGCGCCGTGCAGCGCATGGGCCGCTGGGGCGGCCGGCTGGCGTGGCACCTCAGCAGACGCGCGCGCCTCTGGGCGCTGGACAACATACGCCACGCCTACCCCGACGCCAGCGAGGGCGAGCGGCTGCGCATCGCCCGCGCCTCGTTCGAGCACGCCACGATGAACTTCACCGAGTGCCTGAACCTCCAGCACCGGAGCTGTCAGGCGGTCGAGGCGCACGTCGAGACGCAGGGCTGGGACCGCGTGATGGAGCTGCGCCGGGCGGGCCGGCCGATCATCATCCTGGCCGCCCACGCCGGCAACTGGGAGCTGCTGGCGGCGCTGATCAACTGCCGCGGCCTCAAGATGAGCGTCGTCGGCCGGCAGCTGCGCGACCCGGTGCTCCACCGCCACCTGCTCAAGCTGCGCCGGCGGTTCGGCACGGAGACCCTGGTGCGCGGCAGCAAGGGGCTGCCGCGCAAGCTGGCGGCGCTGCCCGACGCCGAGCACGCGCTCGGACTGCTGATCGACCAGGACACCGACGTCCCCGGCGTCTGGGTGCCGTTTTTCGGACGCCCGGCCTACACGCCGCTGGGTGCCGCCCGCCTGGCCCACGCGCGCGGCGCCGCGGTGGTGCCCTCGTTCCTGCTCCGCCGCCCCGACGGCACCCACCGGGCGCTGTTCCGGGAGCCGCTCGAGCTGCCGGCCGACCCGGTCGAGGCGACCGCGCTGATGACCCGCGCCATCGAGCACCAGATCCGCCTCCACCCCGAGCAGTGGGTCTGGTTCCACCGCCGCTGGCGCCGCCAGCCGCCCGCCGAGCCGGAGTCCGAGCCCGGCCTCGCCGAGACCGCCTGAGCGGCAAAGCGACCGCGATCAGGAGCCGCCCGGCTGCTCGGCAGCCTGCACCAGCGCCGTGACCTGCTGGTGAATGCGGGAAGCGGCAGCCGATCTCGGGCTGAGCGAGGTGGTTTGGCGCAGTTCGTCGATCAGCTGGTGGCAGGCGCCCGGATCGGCAAGGGAGACGCAGTGTCGCTCGCGCAAGATTGCCGGGACCATTTCGGGCGTCGCGCCCGAGGTCATCAGCGGGAAGGTGGGCTTGCGGTGGCCCCACGAGGCACCGAGCTCGAACAGCACGTAGTCCGACTCGGCAGTGCGGGGGCTCACCACACCCAGCACCACCTCGGCCCTGTCGATCTCGACTCTCAGCCGCTCCGAGGTCTGCACGCCGATCGGCAGCTCGTACGGTTGAACCGAGGTGCAGCGAAGGTCGCCGCTGCTGATCTCGAAAGCGGCCTCCAACAGCCCCACCAGGCCCTTCGCCACCGCCCGATCGGCGTGCCGATGGCTGATGAACACCTTCGGATAGCTGCCGGCGAGATCGCCGCCGTCGGCCTTCTCCAACTGCCACCCCAGCGCGCGGATTGTGGTGAGCATCGAAGTCAGATGCTCGCTCTCGCTCGGAGCCGGACCCCCGGGGCGCATCTTGGGAACCGCGATGACCTTCTGCTCCACCGCGGTCTTCTCCACCTCCGCGTCGAGATAGCCCGAGTAGATGATGATCTGGGTTCGTGCCCTGGTGTCCGCGGCGCGTGCCGCCCTGACCAGCTCCCACCCGACCGCTCCGGCCTTGTCCCCCTCGCTCTGCCAGCGCAGATCGATAATGGCTATGTCCCAGGGCTGCTCGTGCTGCAGGCGCTCCCTTGCCGCCTGCGAGGTCGACACGCCGACCACTTCATGACCGGTCTGCCGCAGGCGAGCCACCAGCCTGTCCGGCGCAGTGTCGCCACCGGCGATCTCGTCGTCGGCAACCAAGACTCGCATCTCCTACCTCCTCACGTGCCCTTCTTGCCACGCGCAGTGAGCGCCGCCGCGCCGACGCCCAGCAGGTAGAGGGCGATGGTCGGCAGCGCGAACAGGCACAGGTTCACTACGTCGGGGGTGGGCGTGATGATCGCCGCGGCGACGAAGATCAGCAGCACCGCCCAGCGGAAGTGGCGCATCAGGAAGCGCGGCGTCACCACGCCCATCTGCGACAACAGGAAGATGACCACCGGCAGCTCGAACATCACCGACAGCCCGAGGATGACGTAGAGCAGGAAGCGGTAGTAGCGGTCGACGGCGATCTGCGGGTCCCAGGCGGCCCCCATGTTGAGCAGGAACTCCACCGCGAACGGGAACGCCACCAGGTAGGCGAAAACGCCGCCGGCGCAGAAGAACAGCGTGCCGGCGATCACGAACGGCACCGCCCAGCGCCGCTCGCGGCGGTAGAGGCCGGGCGACACGAACCGCCACGCCTGCCACATCACCCACGGCGAGGCGGCGAACAGCGCCGCCAACGCCGCCACCTTGACGTACAGGATGAACGGATCGGTGACGCCCAGGAACACCAGCTTCTCGCCCGGCGGCAGGAAGCGGTAGATCGGCTGGGCGAGAAACTCGGCGATCTCATCGACCCAGACCCAGCACACGCCGAACGCCACCGCCACGCCCACCAGCGACCGGAGCACGCGCCGCCGGAGCTCGTCGAGGTGCTCCAGCAGGCTCATGCGGCCGAGATCGTCGTCCGCGCCGGCGCCGGTCGGGTTCATGCGGCGGGTCGTCGCTCAGCCGGCGGGCTCGCGCGCCTCGGGCTCGTCGGGCCGGTCCTCGGCGGCGGGCGCGGCCGGCGGCTCGGCCGGCGCCGCGGGTTCCGGCGCCGGCGCCGACTCCGGCGCGCGGGCCGACTGACCGGTCGGCGCGGGCCGGCTGGCCGGGGCGTCCTCGAGGTTGATCTCGGTGTCGATCGAGCGCTTCAGGTCGTGGGTGGCGCGCCGGAACTCCCCCAGCGCACGGCCGATGGTGCGCCCGACCTCGGGTAGCCGGCGCGGCCCGAACACCAGCAGCGCCAGCACCAGGATGAAGAGGAGTTCCGGAAAGCCGAGTGATCCGAACATCGCGCTATGCCGCCCCTCCAGGATGATCCGGCGGGCACCGGCGAAAGTCAAGCTGCCGGCGCTCGGGCCGGAGCCTGGCGGGCAAACCTGATACTCTCCGCGCCGTGAGAAGCTCGTGGCGCCGGGCGGCGGTGGTCCTGTTCGTGGTGGCGGTGCTGGCCGGAGGCCTGTTCGGCAACCGCCTGCTGGCCTTCACCGACGAGGCGCGTGCCACCCTGCGGCTGTACACCGAGCTGGTGTCGCTGGCCCACGACCGCTACGGCGAGGAGATCACCTACCAGGAGCTGGTGGAGGCGTCGATCCACGGCATGCTCCAGGCGCTCGACCCGCACACCAGCTTCCTGTCGGCGACCGCCTACGCCACCATGCGCGACCGCCAGCAGAGCACCTTCTCGGGGCTCGGCATCCTGGTCGGCATGCGCAACGACCAACTCACCGTGATCACCCCCATCGAGGGCACCCCGGCGTCACGCCTCGGGCTGCGTGCCGGCGACCACATCAACTCCATCGAGGGCGAGCTGACCGAGACGATGACCCTCGACGAAGCGGTGTCGCGGCTCAAGGGGCCGAAGGGGACCGACGTCACCATCACCATCATCCGCACCGGCTTCGACGACCCGCTCGAGTTCACCATCACGCGCGCCGAGATCCCCCAGACGACGGTGCGCTACGCCTACATGATCGAGCCCGGCGTGGGCTACGTCTACATCTCCGACTTCAACCGGGGCACCGGGCAGGAGCTCGCCGAGGCGCTCGACTCGCTGCGCCAGCAGGGCATGGAGCGGCTGCTGCTCGACCTGCGCGGCAACGGCGGCGGGCTGCTCGACCAGGCGATCGAGGTGGCGGACCAGTTCCTGCCGGCCGGCGCCCGCATCGTCGAGACCCGCGGTCGCACCCGCGACTCGTTCCAGCAGTTCGACGCCTCCAACGGCCGCCCCGAGCTCGACATGCCGGTGGTGGTGCTGGTCAGCGCCGGCTCCGCCTCGGCCGCCGAGATCGTCTCCGGCGCCATCCAGGACCACGACATCGGCCTCATCGTCGGCACCCCGACCTGGGGCAAGGGCCTGGTACAGACGGTCTACTCGCTGCCCTACGGCGCCGGTCTGGCGCTCACCACGGCCCAGTACTACACGCCCTCCGGGCGGCTGATCCAGCGCGACTACAGCTCCTGGTTCGAGTACGCCAGCCACACGCTGCCCGACCAGCTGGAGGTCGAGACGAGCGAGAAGTTCCTCACCGACCTCGGCCGCACGGTCTACGGTGGAGGCGGCATCACCCCCGACGTGCTGGTCGAGCCCGAACAGCCGGCGCAGTTCCTCCAGTTCCTCAACTCGCGCAGCGCCTTCTTCGACTGGGCCATCGAGTACACCAGCGACCGGGAGATCGCGGCGGAGTGGCGCGCCGACGAGCAGACGCTCGCGGCGTTTGCCGACTGGGCCGTGGAGCGCGGCTTCACCACCCGCGAGCAGTTCGAAGAGGGTCTCGCCGAACCCGCCGAGCGCGCGCGCGCCCTGCTGCTGCTGCGGGCCGAGGTGATGAACTCGGTCGCCGGACTCGAGGCCCGCTACAGGGTGCTGGCCGAGGGCGACAACCAGGTGCAGCGGGCGTTGACGCTGTTCGACGAGGCGGGCGACCTGCTGGCCCGCCGCAAGGCGCTCGAGGCCGCCTCCGGCGAGCGTCAGGTGGCGCAGGTCGGCAGCGGCGGCTCCTGAACAGCGGCTACTGACGGCGGCCCCTGAGCGGCGGCCCCTGCTAGGCCGGCGGCTCGGCACCGGCGGCGATGGCGCGCAGCTGGTCGACCACCAGACCGGGCAGCGCCTCGAGGTCGTAGCCACCCTCGAGGGTGAGCAGCAGCCGGCCGGCGCACAGCCGGCCGGCGAGTGCGGCCAGCTGCCGTCCCCAGCCCGCGATCGCCTGGTGGCTCAGCCGCATGCCGCCCAGCGGGTCCTCGCGCCAAGCGTCGTAGCCCGCCGACACCACCAGCACCCGCGGCGCGAACCGCTCGAGCGCCGGCTCGATGACGCGCTCCCAGGCGCCCTGCCAGGCGTCGTCGCCGGCGCCCGCCGGCAGCGGCGCGTTCACCGTCGCGCCCTCGCCGTCGCCCCAGCCCCGCTCGCCCTCGGCGCCGGTCCCCGGGTAGTACGGGAACTGGTGGATGCTGGCGTACAGCACGTCCGGCCGGTCCTCGAACAGGTGCTGCGTGCCGTTGCCGTGGTGGACGTCGAAGTCGTAGATCGCGACCCGCTCGCAGCCGTGCGTGTCGAGCAGGTGCTGGGCCGCCACCGCGGCGTTGTTGAAGTAGCAGAAGCCCATCGCGGTGGCGCGCTCGGCGTGGTGGCCGGGGGGCCGCACCGCGGCCAGCGTCGGCCCGTCACCCCGCATCACCCGGTCGGCCGCCGTCAAGGCCGCCGACACGGCTCCCCAGGCGGCCGGCCAGGTGCCGGCCGACAGCGGGTTGTCGGCCGAATCGAGCAGACCGTCTCCACGCTCGACCGCGCGGCGGAAACGCTCCACGTAGGCGGCGTCGTGGACCGCCTCGACCGCGCCGCGCGCCGCCGGGTGGTCGGCTACCTCCTCGACCTCCAGACCTGCCGCGCGCGCCGCGCGCAGGATGCCGGCCAGCCGCTCCGGCCGCTCGGGATAGCCCGGCGGCGGGCGGTGCTCGAGGCAGGCCGGATGGGTGAGCACACGCACCATGGCGCCGGGATGATACCTGCGCCCGGCCACCGCCGGACCTCACTCACGCCGCGGGATGCGGATGCCGCCGCGCGCCAGCCGCCGCCGCACGCGGTAGACCAGCGAGTCGACCTGCTGCGCCGTCAGCCCGCCCAGCCGGGCCGCGATCTCGCGGCTGGTGAGGCCGCGGCAGTAGGCCAGATAGAGCACCGCCAGGTCGCGGCGCGGCGAGCGGCCGCCGACGAGGTCGCGGCAGCGGTCGAACGCCCGCCGCCGCCGCTCGCGCGCCAGCAGCCTCCCCTCCGGTCCACGGCTGGCGGGCATGGTCGGGCGCCACGCCGGCTCGGCCACCTCGTCGTGCAGGTGCACCAGCCGGTCACGGCCGCGCTTGGCGGCGGACACCCGTCGCAGCCGGTCCACCGTCACGCTCTCGGCGACGCGACCCAGGTAGGCCGCCACCATCGCCGCATCGGTGGCGCGGCAGCGCCGCAGGATCCTACCGCGCCGCTCGAGCAGCCGGCAGTAGACCTCCTGCAGCAGGTCTTCGCACACCGCCCGGCGGGCGGGCAGCCCGGCCCGCCTCAGGACCCGCCGCACCCCGGCCTTGAGCGCCGGGCCGAACTCGTCGAGAAACAGACTCCAGGCGCGCTCGTCGTCACCGCGGGCGCAGCGCGCGAGCAGCGCGGGAAGCTGGTGGGATCGGGACATCTCTCCGCTCCTTTCCTTCGGGGAGCGGAGGCGCCGCCGGGCGGCGGAAGCGGACGGCTACGGCTGGCAGGGGGTGGCGGGCGCCGGGGTGGCGCTCAGCGCATCTTCTCTTCGACGAACTCGACGTGCCGACGCACCTTGGGATCGTACTTCTTCAGGCGCAGCTTCTCGGTGGAGAGCTTCTTGTTCTTGGTGGTGGTGTAGAAGTAGCCGGTTCCGGCCGAGGACACCAGCTTGATCTTGTCGCGCATGACTACCGTACCTCTCGTCTCATCCCGGTCGCGTCACTGGCTCGTTGCGGGTCTTTCGTGTTTGAAGCTGTCGGCCATCGAGAGCTCGATGGCGGGGTCGACGGGACTCGAACCCGCGGCCTCCGGCGTGACAGGCCGGCGTTCTAACCAACTGAACTACGACCCCTTCTGGAACTGCGATCCCCGGACAGTCGCGGACGGGAAGGGTGCGAAATCGAACCCTCTGGTGGGAGGTGAGGGATTCGAACCCACGACCCCCTGCGTGTAAGGCAGGTGCTCTAACCGCTGAGCTAACCTCCCCGCCGCGCCGGGACCGGGAGTATGCCACCGGCGGCCCCGGAAAGGCAAGGCTCCGGAGCCGGCCGCCTGCGGCCGCTGCCGCGCGGCGGCGGCGGAACGGCCGACGGCGCCAGCGAGGCCTCGACGGCACCGCCCGAGCTTTCCCGGCCGGCGGATTCGTGGAACAATCGGGCAGGCTCGCCGGCAGCGGCCCACCAGGCGCCCGCCAGCCCGCGGTGCCGCCTCCCCCACTTCGCAAACGGCCGGCGCGGCCGGTTGAAAGGAGAGACTCGACATGCATGAGAAAGCCGCTTTACCGTACGATTTCGACGCCCTGGAGCCGCACATCGACGCTCGCACCATGGAGATCCACTGGGGCAAGCACCATCAGGCCTACGTGGCGAACCTGAACAAGGCGCTCGACGGCGCCGCGGCCCTCGCCGCCCGCTCGGTCGAGGAGCTGCTGCAGGGGTTCGACGAGGTACCGGCGTCGATCCAGGCGGCGGTCCGCAACCACGGCGGCGGCCACGCCAACCACAGCCTGTTCTGGACCGTGATGTCGCCCGACGGCGGCGGCGATCCCGAAGGCGATCTCAAGGCGGCGCTGGAGCGCGACTTCGGCAGCGTCGGCGACTTCCGTGAGCGCTTCTCGGCGGCCGCCGGCGGGCAGTTCGGCTCCGGCTGGGGATGGCTGGTGGTGGCCGACGGCAAGCTCGAGGTGACGGCATCGGCCAACCAGGACAGCCCGCTGATGCAGGGCAAGACCCCGATCCTGGGGCTGGACGTCTGGGAGCACGCCTACTACCTGAACTACCAGAACCGCCGGCCCGACTACATCCAGGCCTGGTGGAACGTGGTCCACTGGCCGGAAGTGGCCCGCCGCTTCGCGGCTGCCGGGTAGCATCACCCGTCCGACAACTCACGGCTCGGAGCTCCCCAAGGAGCTTCGGGCTTTTTTTTCTTGTTTCTCCGATTTTTCGCGATCGCGGCATCCGTATTTTTCGAGACGCAGACTCCTCCGAGCCCATCGAGTTCTTTGCATCTTTCAACTTCTCAATAAGTTGAAGCTTTTTGCTGGACGGCCGAAGACGGAAAAAGTCGGCTGGCACACGCCTTGCCCTGTCTCCCCGTCGACCATGTGGGCACCAAGGGACCCGACACCACCTCGATTCCACCCCACTCTGGAGGGAGGTACGCGGCGATGCCCGAAACCGTAACCGCTTCCGGGGACCTGCGATCGGCAGAGCAGGACCTGGGACGCTTCTTCAAGGCGCTGGCGGACGACACCCGCCGGGCCATCCTGTCCCTGCTCGAACGGCACGAGCGCAACGTGAGTGAGATCGTGGCCCGGTTCCCGCTGACCCAGCCCACCATCTCGCGCCACCTTCAGGTGCTGCGCGAAGCCCACCTCGTGCGCTGCGAGAGACGCGGCCAGCACGTCATCTACCGGCTCGACGAGGACGCCCTGGCGCTCGCCGCCAACGTCTTCTTCGCCCGCTTCCGAGCCTGCCGCAAAGCCGGCTTCGAGGTGTCCGTCGACCGCCTGCCGGCGCACTCACCGCTGTCGGGGGTCGAAGCCGCCAAGCTACGGGACAGGATCCGTTTCAACGGTTAGTGTCCACCGGCTATAATCCTGCCGGTTCACCGGCGGAGCCGGCCGGCATGGGGTCGGCCGGCTCGGCTGGCGAGCACGGCGGTGTAGCTCAGGTGGTTAGAGCGAGCGGCTCATAACCGCTAGGTCAGGGGTTCAAGTCCCTTCACCGCCACCACCCATCCGCCGTGCAGACAGCCACGATCAGCCGACCGTCGAGCGCTCGCCGGCCGGCAGCCGGCCACGGCCCGGCCACGCAGGCGGTAGTCGACCGCCTGGCGGCGGCGCTCGGCACCGCGGAGCCGGGCTCGCGACCGACCGTGGTCGCCGCGCTCTCCGGCGGCGCCGACTCGACCGCGCTGCTGTGGGGGCTGACGCGGCTGGCCGCCCAGCGGCCGCTGCGGCTGGTCGCCGCCCACCTCGACCACGCCCTCGATCCCGGCTCGGCGGAGCGCGCCGAGGCGGCAGCCCGCCTGTGCCGGGAGCTGGGCGTGGAGCTGCGGCGCGAGCGTCTGGCGGTCGACCGGCTGCGGCGCAACGGCGAGAGCCGGGAGCAGGCGGCGCGCCGGCTGCGCTACGGCTTCCTCGAGGGTCAGCGCCGGCGGCTGGGCGCCCGTTGGCTGCTCACCGCCCACCATCGCGACGACCAGGCGGAGACGGTGGCACTGCGGCTGCTGTTCGGCAGCGGACTGGTCGGTCTGGCCGGCATCGACAGCCGCCGCGGAGCTCTGCTGCGCCCGCTGCTGGGAGTCGACCGCGGCCTGCTGCGCCGCGCGCTGGCCGAGGCCGGCCTCGAGCCGATCGAGGACCCGACCAACGCCGACCCGACAGTGCCGCGCAACCGGGTGCGCCGGCTGCTGCTGCCGGCTCTCGAGCAGCACCGGCCCGGCATCGGGCGCGATCTGGCGCGGCTGGCGCAGGCCGCCACCGCGGCGCGCGGCAGGCTCGAGCCGCTGCTCCGGCTGCGGCTCGGCATCGGCGCCGAGGCCGGCGGCGCCCGCCTGGCGCGCCGTCGGCTGGCCGCTCTGCCCGCGCCGCTGTGGCCGTTCGCCCTGGTCGCCGCCGGCCGGCTGGCCGGCGTCGAGCATCCCACCGGCAGCCGGCGCCAGGCCGAGCTCGTCCGCCAGCTCGCCGCCGGCCGACGGGTGGGCTGCGACTGGGGCCACGGCTGGCGCTGGATCGATCACGGTGACGAGCTGCGGCTGGTGCGGCCGCCGGCCGAGGTACCGCCGGCGCCGTTCCGCCACCGGCTGCTGGCTCCCGGCAGCGTCGAGATCGGGCCGCACGGGCGGCGGTTCAGCCTGCGGCGATCACCGTACGAGCCGTGGATGCTCGAGCGCTCGCCACGCCGCGCCGGCCTCGAGCTGCCGATCGCCGGCGGCGAGCCGGTCACCGTCCGCAGCCGCCTGCCCGGCGACCGGCTACGACCGCTTGGCGGCGCCGGCAGCCGCAAGCTCAAGCAGCTGTTGATCGACCGGCGGGTACCGCGGCTCGAGCGCGACCGGCTGCCCCTGCTCGAGGTGGCCGGCCGTATCGCCTGGGTGCCGGGCGTGGCGCTCGACGAGAGCTGCCGGCCCGAGCCGGGCCGCCAGGTGTGGCTGGCGGAGGTGGTGCAACCGTGACCCGACCCAACATCGAGCTGCTGTTCGAGGCGCCGGAGATCCAGCGGCGGGTCAAGGGCCTGGGCCAGCGCCTGTTGCGCGACCAGCCGCTCGAGGATCCGCTGTTCATCTCGATCGTCGGCGGCTCGGTGCTGTTCCTGGCCGACCTCATCCGCACCCAGCCCGACCCGATCCGCTACGAATTCATCCAGGTTCAGTTCGCCGCCACCGGCAAGGACGGCGACATCCTCGAAGTGCAATACCCGATCTCGCTCGACGTCACCGGCCAGGACATCCTGGTGGTCAAGGACGTGGTGTCGTCGGGCGTCATCGAGTCATACCTGCGCAGCCAGTTCCAGCAGCGCGGCGCGCGCAAGATCATGTTCGCCGCCCTGATCGACGTCGAGGCCGACCGAAAGACGGACTTCCAGCCCGACTACCGCCTGTTCGCCGCCAAGCGCGGCGGCACCTTCGTCGGCTACGGGCTGAAGTACGAGGGGCGGTTCGGCAACCTCTCCTACATCGGCGAGGTCGTCGGCGACTAGCGCGCCGCGCGGCACCGCTGCAACGGAAGCTCGGCGCCCGGCGAACCGTTATAAGCTAGAGCCGTATGTAGTGTGGGGGCCGCGGCACCCCGCGCAGTCAGGAGTATCCGCTTTTGAACCCCACCATCCGAACGCTCATCGTCTGGGTGGCGATCTTCGTGGTCGTCGTCCTGCTCTGGAACACCTTCCAGGCGGGCCGCCTGAACCGCCAGCAGATCACCTTCAGCGAGCTGCTGGCGGACGTCGAGGCCGGCAACGTGGCCGAGGTGACGATCCGCGGGCAGGAGATCTCGGGCACCTACAAGGAGGGCGGCGACGGCAGCCGCAGCGAGTTCTTCACCTACCTGCCCGAGTACCCGGATCTGGTGAGCGAACTGCGCGCCGCCAACGTCGAGATCAAGGCCGAGGAGCCGCGCGAGAACCCGCTGCTGCAGTTCCTGTTCGGCTGGGCGCCGTTTCTGCTGATCATCGGCCTGTGGATCTTCTTCATGCGCCAGATGCAGACCGGCGGCAACAAGGCGCTGTCGTTCGGCAAGAGCAAGGCCAAGCTGCTCAACCTCACCGGCAAGAAGGTCACCTTCAAGGACGTCGCCGGCATCGAGGAGGCCAAGGAGGAGCTGTCCGAGATCGTGGAGTTCCTGCGCGAGCCGCAGAAGTTCCAGAAGCTCGGCGGCAAGATCCCCAAGGGCGTGCTGCTGATGGGGCCGCCCGGTACCGGCAAGACGCTGCTCGCCCGCGCCATCGCCGGCGAGGCGGGCGTGCCGTTCTTCTCCATCTCGGGGTCTGACTTCGTCGAGATGTTCGTCGGCGTCGGCGCCAGCCGCGTGCGCGACCTGTTCGAGCAGGGCAAGAAGAACGCTCCCTGCATCGTGTTCATCGACGAGATCGACGCCGTCGGCCGTCACCGCGGCGCCGGCCTCGGCGGCGGCCACGACGAGCGCGAGCAGACGCTCAACCAGCTGCTGGTCGAGATGGATGGCTTCGAGTCCAACGAGGGAGTCATCCTGATCGCGGCCACCAACCGGCCCGACGTCCTCGACCCGGCGCTGCTGCGGCCCGGCCGCTTCGACCGCCGGGTGGTGGTCGACCGCCCCGACATCAACGGCCGCCTCGGCATTCTCGAGGTCCACACGCGGCAGATTCCGCTGGCCGAGAACGTCGAGCTGAACGTGATCGCGCGCGGCACTCCCGGCTTCTCGGGCGCCGACCTCGCCAACCTGGTCAACGAGGCCGCGCTGGTGGCGGCGGGCAGGGGCAAGGAGTCGGTCGAGATGGACGACTTCGAGTTCGCCAAGGACAAGGTGCTGATGGGCGTCGAGCGCAAGACGCTGATGCTCACCGACGAGGAGAAGCGCATCACCGCCTACCACGAGGCCGGACACGCGCTGGTGGCGGCGTTCACTCCCGGCACCGACCCGCTGCACAAGGTGACCATCATCCCGCGCGGGCGCGCCCTCGGCCTCACCATGCAGCTGCCGCTCGAGGACAAGTACACCTACCGCAAGAGCTACGTCGAGGCGCAGATCGCAGTGCTGATGGGCGGCCGCGTCGCCGAGGAGCTGACCCAGGACGACATCACCACCGGCGCCGGCAACGACATCGAGCGCGCCACCGAGATGGCCCGCCGCATGGTCTGCGAGTGGGGCATGTCGGAGCTCGGCCCGCTGTCGTTCGGCAGCAAGGACGAGCCGGTGTTCCTCGGCCGCGACTTCACCCAGCGCTCCGACTTCTCGGAAGACACCGCGATCCGCATCGACCGCCAGGTGGAGCAGATCGTCTCCGCCGCCTACGAAAAGGCGCGCACCATCCTCACCGATCACCGCGAGGTGCTCGAGAACCTGGCGCGGCAGCTGCTCGAGTACGAGTCGCTCGATGGCCGGCGGGTCTACGAGCTCATCAAGCAGCTGACCGGCGAGGACCTGACCCCCGAGCAGCCGGATCGGCCGCGATCGCCCCGCGGCTCCACCGCCGTCGTCGCCGACGACGCGGAGGCGGTCGACGGCGAGGCGGCGCCCGAGCCCGGGACCGGCAGCATCGAGGTGGCGCCGGCACAGCGCACGGCCGACTGACCGTCTTGCAGCCCCGGCCGCGCCCCCACCCGCCGATCGCCGGTCCCGTCCCCCCGATGCCCAGCGCCGTGCTCCAGGCCGACAGCCCCCCGCACAGCCTCAGGCTTCCAGGCCGCCGCCGGTTGCCGCTGGGCGACCGGCCGCTGGTGATGGGCGTGCTCAACATCACGCCCGACTCGTTCAGCGACGGCGGGCTCTGGCTCGCTCCGGAGCGCGCCGTCGAGCACGGCCTGGCGATGCTCGCCGCCGGCGCCGACCTGCTCGACCTGGGTGCCGAGTCGACCCGCCCCGGCGGCGGGGTGTACGGCGACGGCGCCGCCACGGTGCCGGCGGACGAGGAGCTCGAGCGGCTGCTGCCGGTGCTGACCGGGCTGCGCTCGGCGACCGAGGCACCGCTGTCGGTCGACACCCGCAAGGGCGAGGTGGCGGAGGCGGCGCTGGCCGCCGGCGCCGACCTGATCAACGACATCAGCCTGCTCTCCGACCCGCGGCTGGCGGCGGCGGCGGCCGCCGCCGACTGTCCGCTGATCGTGATGCACAGCCGCGGCGAGCTCAGGACCATGCAGCGCCGGGCACGCTACGACGACGTGGTGGCGGAGGTCGTGCGCGAGCTCGGCGAGGCCGTCGAGCGCGCGCTGGCAGCCGGCGTGCGCCGCGACCAGATCCTGGTCGACCCCGGCATCGGCTTCGGCAAGACTGCGGCCCAGAACCTGGAGCTGCTGCGGCGGCTCGACGAGCTCGGGAGCCTCGGCCTGCCGGTGGTGGTCGGCGCCAGCCGCAAGAGCTTCATCGCCAGCGTCGCCGGCGACGCCGCCCCGGATCGGCGGCTGGGCGGCAGCCTGGCGGCCGTCGGCTGGGCGGCGCTGCGCGGCGCCGCCGTGGTGCGGGTTCACGACGTCGAGGAGAGCAGCCAGTTCGTGCGCGTGTGGGGCGGTATCCGGCAGGCGGGAGGAACCGACGGGTGAACCTGCAAGCCTGGCTCGAGCTGGTCAGCTGGAAGGACCTCATCGACATCGCCCTGGTGTCGGTGGTGACCTACAACCTGCTGCTGCTGATTCGTGGCACCCGCGCCGTGCAGGTGCTGCTGGGCATCCTGCTGCTGGGCGGCGTCTACTACCTGGCAGACGTCACCGGGCTGGCCGCGCTCAAGAGCCTGCTCGGCAAGCTGTTCATCGCCCTGCCGTTCGCCATCATCGTGCTGTTCCAGCAGGAGATCCGCCGCGCCCTGGCGAGCGTCGGACGCAACCCGCTGCTCGGGCTCGGCGCGCACGAGGAGACCGCCTCGGTCATCAACGACATCGTGGTGGCGGCCAGCAGCCTGTCGGCGCAGCGGATCGGCGCGCTGATCGTGGTGCAGCGGCTGGAGGGCCTGCGCAACTACGTCGAGAGCGGCATCGTGCTCGACGCGCGGGTCGCCTACGATCTGCTGATCAACGTCTTCAACCCTGAAACGCCGCTGCACGACGGCGCGGTGATCATCCAGCGCGACCGGCTGGCGGCCGCCGCCTGCTTCCTGCCGCTGACCCAGAAGGCCGACCTGTCGAAGCAGTACGGCACGCGACACCGCGCCGCTCTCGGCATCAGCGAGGAGACCGACGCGCTGGCGGTGGTGGTGTCGGAGGAGACCGGCAAGATCTCGGTGGCGCTCAACGGCCAGCTGATCACCGATCTCGACCCCAAGAACCTGCGCAACACGCTGTACGAGTATCTGGTCACCGATCTCGGCGTGCAGCCACGAGGCGAGCGGTGAGCGAGCGCGGCAGCCTCTGGGGCCTGCGCATCCTGGCTGTCGGCCTGGCGGTGCTGGCCTGGTTCCTGGCCACCGGCGAGCGTCGGGAGCAGCGCACCGGCACCACGGTGGTCGAGGCGTCGGTCAACTACACCACGCCCGACAAGATGATGATGCTGCAGTCGGTCGAGAAGGTGCGCATCGGCATCCGCGGCACCTCGCGCCAGATCCAGAACCTCAACCCGTTCCAGGTCAGCGTACAGGCCGACCTGCGGAGCTCGCCAAAGGGCGCCATCGAAGTCAACCTCGGACCGCGCAACGTCAGCCTGCCGGGCGACCTCGAGGTGATCTCGATCGAGCCCAACCAGTTCGTCGTGGAGCTCGACCGGGTGGTCAACGAGATCAGGACGGTGCGGCCGAGCCTGACCGGCGAGCCGGCTGCCGGCGCGGTGGTGCTGAGCGCCGAGGTGGTACCGCCGCAGGTGCTGATCAGCGGTCCCGAGTCGGTGGTCTCGAGCCTCACCTCGGTCTCGACCAGCCCGGTCAGCCTCGACGGCCACGCGCTCGACTTCGAGGAGCGCGCCGCGGTCATCTCCCCCAGCGCCAAGATCCAGATCGTCCAGCCGGTGCTGGTGACGGTCAAGGTGTCGCTCGAGGTACCGAACGTCGGGACCTCGCGCTAGAAGCGATGTCGCGACGACTGTTCGGCACCGACGGGATCCGCGCCCGTTTCGGCGCCTACCCCCTGAACCGGCCCACGGTCACCGCGCTCGGCCGCCGGCTGGCGGACCGGCTCGAGCGAACCGAAGCGCCGCCACAGGTGGTGCTGGGCGGGGACACCCGCTCTTCGACGCCGGCTCTCGTCGCCTGGCTGGCAGCCGGCCTGCGTGACGGCGGGGCGCGCGTCCGCTTCGCCGGCACGGTGCCGACGCCGGCGGTCGCCTTCCTGGTACGGCAGCTGGGCGCCGACGCCGGCATCGCGGTGTCGGCCAGCCACAACCCCTCGGCCTACAACGGCCTCAAGCTGTTCGACCGCGACGGCTACAAGTGGAGCACCGCCGAGGAGCAACGGTTCGAACGGCAGATTCCGGGTCCGGGTGAGCTGCCCGAGCCCGCCGGCGAGGCGACGCTGCCCCAGCCCGAGCCTGCGCTGGCGGCGGCCTACCTCGACCACCTGCGTGCCAGCGTCGGCGCCGGCCGGCCGCTCGCCGGGCTGGAGCTGGTGGTCGACGCCGCCAACGGCGCCGCCGCGCCGTACGCCGAGGAGCTGTTCGCCGCTCTCGGCGCGCGCCCGCGGATGCTGGGCGACGCCCCCGACGGCAAGAACATCAACCTCGACTGCGGCTCGACCGCGCCGGCGGCGCTGACCGCAGCCACCATAGGCGACGGCCGGCGGCTGGGCATCGCGTTCGACGGCGACGCCGACCGCGCCCTGTTCGCCGACGGCACCGGTGAGCTGCGCGACGGCGATGCGGTGCTCTACCTGTGGGCCAGCTGGCTCGACCGCCACGGGAAGCTCGAACCGCGGCGGATCGTCGCCACCAGCATGAGCAACCTGGGGCTCGAGCGGGCGCTGGCGGTGGCCGGCATCGAGGTGGTGCGCTGTGACGTGGGCGACCGTGAGGTGGTCGAGACGATGCGGCGCGAGGGCATCCGGCTGGGCGGCGAGCAGTCGGGGCACCTGGTCCACCTGGACCTCGGAACCACCGGTGACGGCCTGCTGACGGCGCTGCAGATCGCCGCCATGGTCGCCGCCGAGGGGCGCCCCCTGGAGGAGCTGCTGCGCGGCTTCCGCCGCTTCCCCCAGGTCCTGCTCAACGTGCCGGTCGCCAGCAAGCCGCGGCTCGACAGCCTGCCGGAGGTGGCCGCGGCGGCGCGCGAGGTGCGGGGAACGCTGGGCGAGGAGGGTCGCCTGGTGCTGCGCTACAGCGGCACCGAGCCGCTCGCCCGGGTGATGATCGAGGGGCCGGAGGACGAGCTGATCCGGTCGCTGGCGCGGCGGCTGGCGCAGGCGATCGCCGGCAGCATCGGCAGCGCGGAAAGCGAGGGCGCGGCATGACCAGGCTGTGCGTCAACGTCGATCACGTGGCCACCGTGCGGCAGGCGCGGCGCGCCAGCTACCCCGACCCGGTCGAGGCCGCCGCACTGGCCGAGGCCGCCGGCGCCCACGGCATCACGGTCCACCTGCGGCAGGACCGCCGTCACATCCAGGACTCCGACCTGGCGGCGCTGCGGCCACGGGTGGCGGGCAAGCTCAACCTGGAGCTGGCGACCAGCGACGAGATGCTGGCGCTGGCCCTGGCCCACCGGCCCGACCAGGCCACCCTGGTGCCCGAGCGCCCCGAGGAGATCACCACCGAGGGCGGTCTCGACCTGGTGCGCCGGTTCGACGACGTGGCGGCTGCCGCCTCCCGGCTGGCGGCCGCCGGCATCGAGGTGTCGGTGTTCATCGATCCGGGCCCGCGTCAGCTGGAGCAGCTGCCGCCGCTGGCGGCGCACGGCGTCGCCAGCTTCGAGATCAACACCGACCGCTACTCGCGCGGCGAGGCCGGCCAGCTCGAGATCATCCGCCGCACGGCCGCCGCCGGCGCAAGCCATGGCCTGGCGGTGTACGCCGGCCACGGGCTGACCACCGCCAACGTCGGTGCCATAGCCGCGGTGCCCGAGATCGAAGAGCTCAACATCGGGCACGCCCTGGTGTCGCGCGCGGTGATGGTCGGGATGACGGCGGCGGTGCGCGAGATGCTGGCGGCGATGGCGGCCGGCGAGACGTCCTAAGACGGGTGCTGGGAGGCCAGGGCGACCCGCGAAGGTACCGGGTCCGGCCGACCTCGCGCGACGCCGCTCGCCTCAGCCCCCGGATCGCAGGCTACTGTGCCGCGTCGCCGGCGCCCTTCGCCGCCGGCGACGTCATGGTGGTCAGCAGGCGCAGAATCAGTGGCACGGCCGCCAGTCCGGCGGTGGCGATGGCGAGCAGCCCCTCGAAGGCGTCGGGCTGGGTCAGGAACAGGAAGGCCATGAGAATCACGGAGGTGGCAACCACCGGCACCCGAATCTTCCCCCAGACGCTCGCTCCGGCCTCATGCTCCCAGCTTCGGAACACCTCCGGCGGCTCGGCGTGGGTGACGAAGTCGCGGAAGCTCCTGCTCATCGGCCGCGGGTTGGGAGTCGCTCGAACCAGCCCGCGGTTGATCAGGCGGCGCACCAGCTCACGACTCCGCCAGCTCACGAAGCCCTCCTGGCACAGCCGATACAGCACCATGCGCTCGTCCTTGCTGCAGATCGTCCACAGCACCCCGTACTGGTCCTCGGCCTGATCCAGCACGGCGGCAATCAGCTCCCGCTCGCCGAGCTGTCCCAGCTCCGGGTGCACGGCGAGCAGCTCGGCCACCGGGTGCAGGCACGGCTCCGAGCACTCCTCGGCGAGCAGCTCGAGATTGACCGCTCCCGCGGCAGAGTCGTTCCAGCCGGCCCGCTGCCGTAGCTCCCCGAGTCGCCGGCGCAGTCGATCCACCCGCTCGCTCTGCTGCTCGGCGAACAGCGGCTCTCGCACGCGGCGGAAGCTCTCCAGCACCGCCGACCACCGCCCGAGGTCCGGCCTGATGTCGCCCACGCGCCGAAGGAAGTCGGCTTCGATCATCTTGAAGTAGTGCCAGGGGTTGACCTCGGAGTGGACCACGATGGTCTTGCCCGGCAGCGCCACGAGACGTTCGAGAAGCTCCAGTTTGCGCCCGGCCAGCGCCTGGTCCCACAGGCCGACATGGAATCGGTCCACGATGATGACCGGCTCCGCGGTCCGCCGAGCCTCGGTCGCCAGCCGTCTGGGGCGCTCCTCGCTCCACAGTCGAGTCGAGTCGATTCGATAGCCGCTCTCCTCCGTGATACCGGCCTCGCGGTTGCAGTGCCGGCGCCTCAGCTCGAGCCGGTGAACCATCGGGTGCCCGCCCGGCAGCGGGCCCCCCGCCAGGATTCGGGGGGCCGGCTCTCCGACCAGGAAGACCAGCCTCATCACGCTGCGGACGATGACCCAGAGCAGTCCCAGACCCGCGATCAGCGCGAGCAGCCAGGGAAAGCGAAGCAGCTCGGCCAAGCCCAGCCGGGAATCTGCGGAGACCAGGCGCAGGCTCCGGAACCCCTGGGGCAACGGCAGCTGGCCTGCCTGCCCGGGGTCCGTTCCGTGCTTGCCGAGCTCCAGCCGCGGTGTCGTGCCCGCGAACTGAAGCGCCTCGTCGCCGGTCGCGCCGCCGCGACTCCAGCACCACCTCTTACCGGGCTCTCCACCGGTGCTGCGCAGCAGCGGACTCAGCCGGGTCACCTCCGGCATGACACTGCCGAGCCGGGCCAACAGGGAGGCTCTGCCACCGGCGGGCTCGCAGATCGGTGGCTCGGCGAGCAGCTGCACCGACAGCCCTCCGGGCAGGTGAATGTCTGCCGCCTGCGCGAGGCTCTCGGGGTAGAGCTCCCGCTCGATCTTCCCACGATGATCCTCGCTCAGCTGGACGTTCTGGAACCGTGCCAGGAGCTTGCGATCCCTCGCGGAGAGCTTCTCCACCAGGTCGAGCTGCCGGTAGCGGGACAGCGCCGCCATCGCATCGTCATGACCAGCGCGGAACAGTGCGAAGGCCGGCAGGACACCGGCAGTCATCACCAGGGCCGACGCGCCGAACGCGTACCAGCGCTTCCAGCTCGCGGCGCCAGAGCCCAGCGGCGACCTCCGGCCGAAGGTCAAGGCGTGGAGGCTGGCCACCAGCAGCAGCCCGGACACCCCCATTCCCCAGGCGCCGTCCAGGGCCGCGACCGCGGCCGCGAACAGGACCAGCCCTTCGACTGCAAGAAACACACGCGTCACCCTTCTCTGCAAGGCGGTGGCGGTGACAGCGGCGAGCACCGCCAGCGGCCAGGCCTGGACCTTGGTGGACAGCGCGACGAGCAGGGCCAGAGCCACGCCATGGGCCAGCAGCACCACGCGACCGGGATGGCGCACCGGCGCCTGCTGGGGGCCGCCCCGCGGCTGCCCGGAGCCACCCTCCCTCAGCAACACGAGGTTGAAGCTGATCGACGCCAGGCCGAAGAGGCAGCACATCAGGACGCCGTGCACCGGTTGCCAGGAGCTCATCGCGATCAGCCAGGCGACGCCAACGCCGATGCAGCCCGCCACGTATCGCCGGTACAGCCACAGCCGGCCGGGGTCGGGCCAGAACCACAGGAAAAAGGGGCTTCGCGCCGGCTCCGAGCGCGCATAGATCAGGCCGAGGGTCGTCGCCAGCGCTGCCAGCACGTAGCAGGCGAGCAACAGGAACGTCAGGCTCAGCGCCTCGACCCGCGTCATGTACTCGATCTCTTCGTCAGCCAGGGTCACGAGTGTCCACGGCGAGCCCGCCAGGGGCCGCACGTGGAGCTGGCGCAGCCGGTCCCGGTAGATTGCCTCCAGGCTGGTCTCGACGCCCGAGAAGACGGCGGCTCGCACGTCTCGATCCCTGGCCAGCTCGTCGAAGAAGCTCTCCCGCAGGTTGCGGCGCGCGTCGGAGTGCAGCAGGGTCTCTCCCTGCGCGTCGATGACCGCGAAGCCGTAGCCCAGTGGAAGCACCGGATCGACGATGCTGAGCAGTGAAGCGAAGGCTGCGGCGACCACCGCGGGCTCTTCGTAACAGGGTCTCGTCTGCTGCGACAAGACCACGAACTCCCTGCCTGTGGTCGCCGACCGCACCACCTCCAGAAAGCGTCCCTCGGCGGCACAGGGGGAAGCCTCCACCGCTGGGCCGGAGGCTCCGCCGGTCGATCTCGCGGGCTCAGGCGGCAGCAGCTGGCCCGCCGCGACGCGGTGGAAGTAGGGCCGGCCGGCAACATTGATGAGCGGCGTGGCGTCCTCCTGGACGCTCCACTTCTCGAGCTGTCTGCCTCTTCTCTCCGGCGGTCCCGCGGGCTCCATCCAGTAAGCCATCTCGAGGAAGGGGTAGGCCAGCCGGAGGTCTGGCTGGCGCAACAGGTTGACCCACCGGCCCGTCAGCAGTCCTCTGACCCGCTCGCTGGCGCGGCTCTGCCTCATGGCGGGTTCGACCTGAGCTGCCTGCTGGGGTCCATGCTGGGAACGCGCTCGACGATCGCTCAACTCCGTGAGCTGCCCGCTCAGGCGGTCGACCTCGATGCCGAACGCGGTCTCGATCGCCTGCGCCAGCTGCTCGAGCCTCGCTGCCTGCCGGGCCGCCAAGCTCTGCAGCACCAGCAGCTCGCACACCGCGACCGTCATGACGGCCGAGGCGATGACGACGGTGACCGCCTCGAGCAACACGTCCTGCTTGCGCAACGCCTCGCGCACCCCGATGAAGCGGATCTTGAGATAAGGCAGGGCCGAGAGCGCCAGCAGCACCAGAGCGACGGCACCCAGCACGATCCGCGTCGTCATCGAGCGGACCTCTCTTCCCAGTTCGGAGCTGCGCCGCATTCCAGCGATCAACCAGAACTGCTCAGCGGCGGGGTCTTCGCGGACCCCTGTGCCCGGCGAGCCGCTCCGCAGCAGCAGCTCCTGGTCCTGGTGGCAGCCAACGAACGCCGTCGGGCTCTGACCCACCCACCTCACCGTGGCCGGCAGCCGAACGGGCTGCACGAAGATGTCGTAGCTCTCACCGGCGATCGACCGCTGGTAGGCCACGGTCCTGGAGCCCTGCCAGCGCGGGCCCTCGGCCGGCGGCGTGCCGTCGGCCGCACCGGCACCCGAAGCTCCGTCCCGCTTTACCTGCACCGGTCGCTCCGCCGGTGGCAGGCTCTCCAGCCGCAGGCTCTGACGGCCGACCGAAACCAGCACCTCGCCGCTCGCTCGCGCCAGGACCACAGCGTCGAAGTCCTCGGCCGGCAGGAGCGGCTGCAGATGAGCGGCCAGATCGGCCTCGGCCCTGAGCCAGCCGGTCCGCCAATGCCCGAGGATCTCGTCCGCCCCGGCGTGCTTCAGGACAGTCCTGAGCACCGGGCCCATCTCGCGCTCCACCCGCCTCCAGGTGGTGATCAGCCAGAGCACGGCTCGCCCCCGGCTCCAGCCGGCCTCGGTGCGCAGCATCATCTGGCCGCCGTCGATCTCCGCGTCGAGTCCCCAGCCGGGCGGCCGCGACTCGCCCGGCGGCTCTCCGTTCGGACAGCTCTCCGGGTCGTCACTCTCGGCGAGGACGATCGGCGCTCCCGGCGCCGTCTCGATCAGCAGCAGGTTGTGGTACCAGCCTTCGACCAGCCGGTGTGCCAGCTCGAGCTTCTCTTCCGCCGCGAGCTGGTCGAGCTCGGCGAGGACGGCGGTCTCGGAGCCCTCGGCGCCGGCGGGCGCCGACCAGACCAGGGCGTTTTTGAAATACCCCTCGAGGCCCTCGAGCGCTGCCGCCACGTTGTCGGCCGAGCGGCCCAGCTGTCGCAGGCGGTACTCGGACAGCTGCTCCTCGTGCCTCTGCAGGTACAGCAGGTAGCCGCCACCGGCCCCACCCACCAGCAGCAGGCCGGCCGCGGTCGAAAACCGGAGCCAGCGGGGGACCACTGGCTTCAAGCGACCGGCTCGGGACCGGCTGGCCGCCGGGTCTGGGTGCTTCGCCTGCCTCACGGCCATCGAGCCTCCGGGTCTCGATCGGCGTGCGCAGCCGGGATTGCACCACCCCGGTGGCGGTGAGGACGCCCCTCACGGCTCTTCTGAGCGGAGCTTCCTGGCTGCTCCGGATCCGCTTGCCACCTAAATTACGTTGGAGCTTACAAGCTCGCACCACCCCAAGGGATGGGCTGCCTCGGGGCTTCCGGAACCAGGACCGCCTCCTTCGGCCGACCAGGTGAGGCGACTCGGGTGTCGTTGCCGGGACGTACCGCCGCGCTCCCCCGCCCAGCACGCTCGGTAGCGCCAGGGCTCCGCGCTCGCCCGCTGTCTGGCAGTCGCGGTGGTGTGCGGACCGCGCCGGGGACCGCCTAGCGCTCGATGTCGAGCCCCTCGATCGGCGGCTCCTCCGGCTGGCGCGCGATCAGCACGGTCGACCGGATCGGCAGCAGCACCCGGTGGACGTTCTCACCGAAGCTGCAGTTCGCCTCGTAGTAGCCGTCGCTGCTGATGGCGACCAGCTTGCCGCGGCTGCCCTTCATGCCGAGCTGCTCGTTGTGGATCAGGACCTCTGCCGGTAGCTCCATGCCGTCTACCCCTCGAAATAGCCTTCCTGCCGGTAATCCTTGAGCTTGCGCTGCAGGGTGCGCAGGCCGATAGCCAGGATCTTGGCCGCCTCCGCGCGCCGCCCGCCGGTCAGCTCGAGCGTCTCCAGGATGGCCCGGCGCTCGATCTCGGCCATGGTGCGCGGCTCGCCCGTCTGGCGCTGCACCGGGCCGCCGTCGTCCGAACGGCCGCCGGAGCGGCGCAGCTCGGCCGGCAGATCCTCGGCCTCGATGGTGTCGCCCTGGTGGAAGATCACCAACGACTCCAGCACGTTCCTCAGCTCGCGCACGTTGCCGGGCCAAGGGTAGCGCTTCATCACCTCGAGCGCCGCCGGCGCCAGCTGCTTCTCCTCCTTGCCGTGCTCCTCGGCGAACTGCTCGAGATAGTGCTCGGCGAGCAGCGGCAGGTCCTCGGTGCGCCGGCGCAGCGGCGGGATCTCGAGCGTCACCACCTTCAGCCGGTAGTAGAGATCCTCGCGAAACCGCCCATCGGCGACCTCCTTCTCGAGGTCTTTGTTGGTGGCGGCGATGAGCCGGAAGTCCACCTCGATCAGGTCGCTGCCGCCGACGCGCATGATCTGCCGCTCCTCCAGCACACGCAGCAGCTTCACCTGCAGCTCGGGGTACAGCTCGCTGATCTCGTCGAGGAACAGGCTGCCGCGGTGGGCCAGCTCGAACTTGCCGATCTTGCGGGTCACGGCGCCGGTGAAGGCGCCGCGCTCGTGGCCGAACAGCTCGCTCTCCAGGATGTCGGAAGGGATGGCGCCGCAGTTGATGGCCAGGAACCGCTCCTCGCGCCGCGGGCTGGCCCAGTGCAGGGCGTTGGCCACCAGCTCCTTGCCGGTGCCGCTCTCGCCCACCACCAGCACGCTCGAGCGGGTGGGGGCCACCAGCCGCATCTGGTCGAACAGGTGCTCCATCGGCGCCGAGCTGCCGATGATGCTCTCGAAGCCGTACCGCTTGTCGAGCATCTGCTTGAGGTTGGTCACCTCCTCCTTGAGCTGGCGGTTCTCGAGCAGGTTCATCGCCCGTTTGCGCAGCTCGTAGAGGTCGACCGGCTTGGTCAGGTAGTCGTCGGCTCCGACCCGCATCGCCTCGACCGCCGTCTCGAGCGAGCCGAAGCCGGTGACCAGGATCACCGCCAGGTCGGAGCCCGCCTCGCGCAGCGCGGCGAGAAACTCGAGCCCGCTCATGTCGGGCATCTTCAGGTCGCAGATCGCCAGCCCGGCCGTCGGCTCGCGCTCCAGATAGTCGAGCGCCCGGCGGGCGTCGTCGAAGGTGCGGACCTTGAGCCCCGCCTTCTCGAGAGCGATCGCCATCGACTCGCGCGAACCGGTCTCGTCGTCGATCACCAGCACCAGGGGCCGTTCGGACATAGGTGGCCATTCTAATGAATCGCCGGGCGCCGCCGCCGGCCGCGCCCGCCCGTTCGCTGCCGGATTCATGAGATCCTGACGGCGCCGGCCCCAGCGCGCGAAGGCGACTCGATGCCACGACTCTTTGCCGAGGACGACGCCGCCGACGGCGGCCAGACCGTCGAGGGGACGGTCGAGCGCATCGTCTACAGCAGCGAGGAGTCCGGCTGGACGGTGGCCCGGCTGTCCGCCGCCTCGGGCGAGCGGCTGACCGCGGTCGGCCGGCTGCCCGGATTGCGGCCCGGCGAGCGGGTGCGGCTGACCGGCCGGTGGCAGCGCGACAGCAGGTTCGGCCGCCAGTTCCAGGCCGACACCTGCCTGCCGCTGCGGCCCGAGACCCGCACCGGCCTCGAGAAGTACCTCGGCTCGGGGCTGATCGACGGCATCGGCAAGGTGATGGCCAAGCGACTGGTGAAGAGCTTCGGGCTGGCTGCGCTCGACGTCATCGAGCGCGAGCCGGAGCGGCTGACCGAGGTGCCGGGGATCGGCCCGGTGCGGGCGCGAAAGATCCAGCAGGCCTGGCGACGTCAGTCGGGCATGCAGGAGGCGATGGTCTTCTTCCGCGGTCACGGCCTCTCCACGCGTCAGGGCCTCAAGCTCATCCGCCTGTGGGGCGACGACGCGGTCGCGGTGGTGCAGCGCAACCCGTTCCGGCTGGCCACCGAGGTCTTCGGCATCGGCTTCCAGCGCGCCGACCAGCTCGCCTCGAGCCTCGGGCTGGCCGCCGACGCGCCCCAGCGGCTGGCCGCCGGCCTGCACTTCACCCTCGACCGAGCCGCCGATCGCGGACACGTCTACCTGCCGCGCCGGCGGCTGCTCGAGGAGGCCGGCAGGCTGCTGGCCGCCGAGCCCGCGCCGCTCGGCGAGCTGCTCGACACGATGATCGCCGACGGCCGTCTGCGCTCGCGACCGGGGCCCGACGGCGAGGCCGTGCTGCTGCCCGAGCTCGAGCGGGCGGAGGCAGGCATCGCCGCCGGCATCGAGCGGCTCGCCGCCGCCGGCGAGCCGTGGGAGATCGACGCGCCGCGGGCGGTCGCCGCCTTCGAGCGGACCGCCGGCATCGAGCTGGCGCCGGAGCAGCGACGCGCCGTCGAGCTGGCGCTGAGCGAGCCGCTGCTGGTGATCACCGGCGGACCGGGCACCGGTAAGACCACCCTCATCCGGGCGGTGGTGGCCGTCCTCGGCGGCGTCGGCCGCAAGGTGCAGCTCGCCGCCCCCACCGGCAGGGCGGCCAACAGGCTCAGCCTGACCGCCGGCGCCGAGGCGCGCACCCTGCACCGGCTGCTGGAGTACGACCCCCACCGTCACGGCTTTCGCCGCGGGCGGGACAACCCGCTCGAAGCCGACCTGGTCATCGTCGACGAGGCCTCGATGCTCGACACCGGCCTCACCGAGCGGCTGCTCGAGGCGATCCCCGGAGGCACCCGCCTGGTTCTGGTCGGCGACGTCGACCAGCTGCCCTCGGTGGGGCCGGGACGGGTGCTACACGACCTGATCCGGAGCCGCCGTCTGCCGGTGGCGCGGCTCGAGCGGATCTTCCGCCAGGCGGCGGAGAGCCTGATCGTGGCCAACGCCCACCGCATCCTGCACGGCGAGCTGCCGCGGCTGAATCGCGCTCCCGACGCCGACTTCCACTTCTTCGAGCGGCGCGAGCCTGAGGACGTGCTGGCCACCGTCGAGCAGCTGGTGGCCGAGCGGGTGCCGCGCGGCTTCGGCTTCGATCCGCGCCGCGACATCCAGGTCCTGTCACCCATGCGCCGCGGCCTGCTGGGCGTAGACAACCTCAACCAGGAGTTGCAGCGGCTGATCAACCCCGCCGGCGAGCCGGTGGCGGAAGGCCACCGGCTGCGGCTCGGCGACCGCGTCATGCAGACGCGCAACAACTACGACCTCGAAGTGTTCAACGGCGACGTCGGCCGGGTCGAGCGCAGCGAATCGGGCGGCCGGCGGGTGGCGGTGCGCTACGACGACCGGGTGGTGGTCTACGAGGCCGCGATGCTCGACGAGCTGACCGTGGCCTACGCCTGCTCGGTCCACAAGTCGCAGGGCAGCGAGTACGCGTGCGTGGTGATGCCGATCCACCCGCAGCACCACCTGATGCTGCAGCGCAACCTGCTCTACACCGCGGTCACGCGCGGCCGCCGGCTGGTGATCCTGGTGGGCGACCGCCGGGCGCTGGCCACTGCAGTGCGCAACCGGCGGACCGAGCAGCGGTACACGCTGCTCGCCGAGCGGCTCGGCGGCCGCTGACCCCGAGCCGCATTTTTCCGTCTTCGCCGGTTTTTCCGCGGCGCCGCCGAACCTGGAGGTCGCGACGGCGGCCCGCCCGAAGCAGCGCTGGGGGCCGCCAGGACGCCGTAAACGCCCTGTTTTCAGCCGTCTGGCCGCAGGCCGCCGGCCGGCCCGGGCACCCCAGCGCGGCAACTTTCGGCCGGCACCTGGCTTGCTGTAACGCCCAGGTCTGGAGGATTGACTATGCGCAAGATGTTGCCGGCCGTCTTCGGTTTCCTGATCTCTCTGGTGGGGCTCGCCTGCGGACCCGGAGGACGGGGTGAGACCGCGAGCTACATCGTCCAGGGGGCCAGCACCGAAGCCGCCGCCGCCCGGGTGGCGGCCGTCGGGGCCGAGCCGACACACGAGCTGCGCATCATCGGCGCCGTCGCGGCGCGCCTGAGCGAGGCCCAGCACCGGGCGCTGGCCGGCGATCCCGCGGTGCGCCGCATCTACGGCGACCGCCAGGCGCGGGTCGCCGGCACGCCGCAGCCCGACACCTACTACCCGACCCTGATAGGCGCCGCCGAGCTGCACCGCGCCGGCATCGACGGCAGTGGGGTGACCGTGGCGGTGCTCGACACCGGCGCCTGGGAGACCTACTACCTGTCGCGCGGCACCGGCCGCGGCTGGCGGATCCTGGCCAACTACGACGCCCGCACCGGCATCGAGGGACCGGGCTCGAACGACGGCCACGGCCACGGAACGCACGTCAGCTCGGTCATCCTGAGCAGCGGCCAGACCCGCAAGGGCAAGCTGTACAACGGCGTCGCTCCCGGCGCCGACCTGGTGGTGGTCAAGGCGTTCGACGACACTGGCGCCGGCGCCTACTCCGACGTCATCCGCGGCCTGGACTGGGTGGTCGCCAACAAGGACCTCTACGGCATCCGAGTGCTCAACCTGTCCTTCAGCGCGTCGCCACGCTCGCACTACTGGGACGACCCGCTCAACCAGGCGGTGATGCGGGCCTGGCAGGCCGGCATCTTCGTCGTCGCCTCGGCGGGCAACAGCGGACCCGCACCGATGACCGTCGGGGTGCCCGGCAACGTGCCGTACATCCTCACCGTCGGAGCGATGTCCGACGCCGTCACGCCCGAGCTGCCCGGAGACGACTTCCTGGCCTCCTTCTCGGCCGCCGGACCGACCTTCGAGGGCTTCGTCAAGCCGGAGCTGGTGGCGCCGGGCGGTCACGTGCGCGGCATCATGAAGAACGACCAGCGGCTAGCCGTCGAGCACCCGAAGTACTACGAGACCAGCAACACCTTCCTGATGTCCGGTACCTCGCAGGCTGCGGCGGTGGTGAGCGGCGTGGCGGCGCTGGTGCTGCAGGCCGAGCCGCAGCTCCAGCCCGACGAGCTCAAGTGCCGGCTGATGGCCTCGGCCTTCCCCGCCGTCGACGACCGCGGCACACCGGCCTATTCGGTCTTCCAGCAGGGTGCCGGCATGGTCCACGCCGGCAAGGCGCTGGCTTCCGAGGCCACCGGCTGCGCCAACCGCGGTCTCGACGTGACCCTCGACCTGGCCGGCGTGATCCACTACGGCGGCCGTGCCGATCAGGCCGGGGACGGCAGCTTCTACCTGCGTGACCTGGCGGGCGACGGCTACACCTGGTCCGACGGCTACACCTGGTCCGACGGCTATACCTGGTCCGACGGCTACACCTGGTCCGACGGCTACACCTGGTCCGACGGCTATACCTGGTCCGACGGCTATACCTGGTCCGACGGCTATACCTGGTCCGACGGCCTGCTGTGGTCCGACGGCCTGCTGTGGTCGGACCTGGCGAACGCCTCCACCGCCGTCAACACCTGGGTGGAGCAGGAGTAGGGATCCGGCCGGCGGGCGCCGGCCGCAACCTCAGCGCTCCTCGTCCGGCCCCGGCTCGACCTCCGGCTGCCACGGCTCGCCCGGCGGTGACGCCGGCTGCTGCCATTCGGCGGGCGCCGCGGCGGGCGGCTGTGCCGCCACCACCTGGTCGCCGCCGTTGGTGGTGCCGAAGCGCGTCAGGATCGCGCCGCCGGTCGCCACCGTCCAGGCGGCGTAGCCGACCAGGAAGCCGAACACCAGGAAGATGCCGGCGAACAGCCGCAGCGGCGGCCCGTTGAAGTTGAGCATGTGGCCGACGAGCGACCAGATCTCGATGGCGGCGACGCCCAGCAGGACCACGGCGTAGGGGCTGGCCAGCTGCCAGCCGAACCGCTGCCGCAGCAACTCGCCGAGCCGCTGCGCCACCGCCACGAAGCCGAAGAAGACCACGATGGCCAGCGCCAGCAGCGCGAACGGCAGCAGGAACAGGAACGGGATGCCGATGATCGAGATGCACAGGATGACCACCACCAGCACCAGCAGCGGGATGAACAGGATCTGCGCCCCCAGGCCCACCAGGCCGCACTTCCACGGCTCGGCCCCCACCCGCCCGGCGATGCGGCCGATCGGACCGCGGGCCATCAGCAGCGCCAGGAACGCGAACAGCACCAGCAGGGCCAGGCAGAACACCCGCCACGCCTGGCTGGCCAGCCAGCCGAACGGCGAGAACTCCCACCAGTCGCCGCCGCGCCAGCCCCAGCCGTGCCAGTCGCCGATCCGTGGCCACAGCGACAGGCTGAGCTGCGGTCCGGTGACGTCGATCAGCTCGCCGCGGATGCGCGCCCCGTCGTCGCGCACGACGCCGCCCCCGAAGCTGAGCGCGTCGCCCATCACCTCGGCCTCCTCACCCAGGATCAGCTGACCGCCGACCGCCGCCGCGTCACCCATGACGCTGCCCTCGATGCGCAGCGTGCCGCCGACCACGACGGCGTCGCCCAGCACCTCGCCCAGCACCACCAGCGAGCCGCCCACCACCACCACGTCGTCGGTGACCTCGTCCTCCTCGATCGTCAGGCTGCTGCCGACGATCACCTGGGCGTCGCTGCGCCGCTGGCGCCGCTCGCGGCGGGGCGGCGCGGGCTCGGCGGGCTCGCTCGGCGGCTCCGGCTCGGCCGGCTCGGCCTCCGGCGCGGGGGGCGCCGGCGCCTCGGCTGCCGGCTCGGCAGCGGGCGGCGCGGCCGGCTCGGCCTGCTGTGCGCGGCCCTCCAGGGCGCCGAGCAGCGGCAGGGCGATCAGCAGGGCAGCCGCCAGCAGCCACCGGCGGTGGGTTTGCGGTGAGCGGGGTTCGTTCATCGACTCTTCTCCATCACCATCAGGCCGTGCAGCAATCGCACACCGCCGGCGCTGAGCAGAAGCGCGGTCGCTAGCGCCGCCATCGCCGGCGGCGACGTCAGCACGCTCCCGAGCGCTCGGCCTATGGCGAGCATGATCTGCCAGAAAGCCAGGCCCTCGGCGAGACGTTGACAGGTTTCAACCAGGCCGCCGACCACAAAGCCGACCACAGCGGCCGGCGACAGCCGGGCGAGCAGGTCGGACGCCACGGCCGGAGCCAGCGCGGCGGCGGCAGCGGCGACGACGATCGCGCCGCCGATGGCGACGCGCCATCCGAGGGCGGGTTGCGGAGCGGCGCGGCGCGCCAGACCGACCCCGGCCATCACCCGGGCGGCGAAGCCAGCGGCCGGCGCCGGTAGTGGCAGCTGCCGGAAGACGCCGCGCAGCGCTGCCTCGGCAGCCTCCACGGCGCCGCGACGCTCGGCTTCCAGCCAGCGCTCGACGGATCTCTTCAGCTTGCGTGCCATGACCGTTTCCACCCTCTCCTACTGCGCCCTACGAGGCCCTCGTGGGCAAAGTTTCGCCGATTCCCGTGGCCTCATCCACGCCCCTCCGGGCCCCAGCCGCCGGCCGCCAGAAACTCGGCCATCTGCTTCCTGGCACGGTGCAGGTGGGTCTTGACCGTGCCCAGCGGAAGCTCCAGGATCTCGGCGATCTCGTCGTAGGAAAAGCCCTGCTGGAACCGCAGCAGAACCACCTCGCGGTACTCCGGCCGCAGCCGGCGCACGGCCGCCTCCAGGGCCTGCGCCAGATCGCCGCCGGCGGCCCGAGCCTCGGGCGATTCGTGCTGCGGCGCGGCGAGCACCGCCAGCGGGTCGCGACGCTCGTCGTCCGGCGTCTCGAGCGGCACGCTGGGCGGCCTGAAGCGGCGCAGGTGGTCGATGGCGGTGTTGTGGGCGATCTTGAACAGCCAGCTCGAGAACTGGCGGCGCCGGTCGAAGGTGGCCAGCGCCCGGTAGGCCTTGATGAGCGCGTCCTGCGCCAGGTCCTCGGCCAGCGCCGGGTCGCGCACCATGCGCAGCAGCAGGCCGTAGACCGGTCTCTGGTAGCGCTCCACGAGCTGCCGGAAGGCCTCGCCGTCGCCGCCGACGGCTCGCCCCACCAGCTCCGCATCTGCCACCGGCATGACCTAGCGTACGTCGCACGGCGCCGCCGGTTCCGCTTCGCCAGGCACCTCTCAGCCGATCGCCAGCACCGCCAGCAGGGCCAGGCCCAGCGCTACCCGGTAGACCACGAACAGCCGGAAGTCGCGCCGCCTGACCCAGCCCAGCAGCCAGCGGATGGCGGCATAGGCCGCCACCGCCGACACCACGAAGCCCACCGCCACCGGCCCGACCGCGACGGTCGGCGGTGCGCGCCACAGGTCGAGCAGGTCCTTGGCCGCCACCAGCAGACCCACCGGCACCGCCAGCAGAAAAGAGAAGCGCACCGCGGCCTCGCGCGACAGTCCCACCAGCAGCGCCGCGGTGATCGTGACCCCCGAGCGCGAGGTGCCCGGCACCAGCGCCAGCGCCTGCATCAGACCGATGGCCAGCGCCGCCCGCCAGCCGAGCGCGGCCAGGTCGGCCCGGCCGACACCGCGCCGGTCGGCCCAGCCGAGCAGCAGGCCGAACAGCAGGGTGGTGGCGGCGATCAGGGCGATCCCGCGGCCGGCGACCGCCAGCCACCCCTGGAACGCCAGACCGGCGACCGCAACCGGTACGGTCGCCAGCAGCAGCTGGCCGGCCAGGCGGCGGTCCGCCGGGTCGCTGCCGGCCAGCCCCAGCCCGGCGGCCGCCAGCTTGCGCCAGCTGCCGGCGAAGCAGGCGATCACCGCCACCAGCGAGCCGCTGTTGGCCGCCATGTCGAACGCCAGGCCCTGGTCTTCCCACCCCAGCAGGTACGAGGTCAGGATCAGGTGGGCGGAGGAGCTGATGGGCAGGAACTCGGTGACGCCCTGCACCAGGCCCAGCAGCACGGCTTGCATCCAGTCCACGGCGAACCCCCACCTCCGGGCCGGCCGGGCGCCGCCATCGCCGCCGGAACCGCTCCCGAGCTTCGCGATTCTATGGGATAGACTTTCAGCCCGCCCACCGCCGGCCCGCCACGGCCACCCCGTCATGCCCAACGACCGCCGGCCGCCCGCCCCACAGGATCGCGCGCCAGACGGCGGCTCGCGGCCGCTGCCGACCGACGCCGACCGTCGCCAGCTCGAGCGCCACGGCATCTCGGAGGAGCAGCTACAGAGCCAGCTCGACCGGCTGGGCCGTCCCCCACGCCGCACCCCGCTGGCGCGGCCGTGCACCCCGGGCGACGGCGTCGTGCGGCTCACCCCGACCGACCACGCCCCGCTGCTGGCGCGCTGGCACGAGGCGGCCGCCGCCGGCCGGCTGGCCAAGCTGGTGCCGGCATCCGGCGCTGCCAGCCGCATGTTCCGCGATCTGCGGCTGCGCGCCGGCGACCGCCCGCCGGGAGACCGCGGACGGCTGGAGCGGCTCGCCGCCGAGGACGACCCCGGCGCCGCCGCCGTGCTGCGCCTGCTCGCCGAGCTGTCCCGCCTGCCGTTCGCCGGTCTGCTGGCCGCCGCGGCCGAGCGCGCCGGCCTCGACTACCGGCGGCTGGTGGCGGACGGCGCCTACGTGCCGCTGCTCGAGCTGCTGCTCGAGCCGCGCGGCCTGGGCTACGGCCAGGCGCCGAAGGCCCTGGTCGCCTTCCACCGCTACCGCGCGGAGGTGCGCACCGCCTTCGCCGAGCACCTGGCCGAGTCGCCGCCCTATCTGAGCGACGGCAGCGCCACCAGCCGCATCACCTTCACCGTCGCCGGACCCCAACGGGCTGCCTTCGAGGCGGCGCGCAGCGCGGCGCTCGCCGCCGCCGGGGACGGCGCCTGCCTCGAGATCGAGCTGTCGGTGCAGAGCCCGGCGACCGACACGGTGGCGCTCGACGACGACGGCCGGTTGCTGCGTGAGGACGACGGCCGCCTGGTGCTGCGGCCCTCCGGCCACGGCGCGCTGCTCGGCAACCTGGAGGCGCTCGACGGCGATCTGGTGCTGGTGCAGAACGTGGACAACGTCGCCGAGCGCTCGCGCCACGCCGAGATCGCCCTGTGGCGCCGGCTGCTCACCGGCCATCTGCTGCGGCTCGAGTCCCGGCTCGCGGACTGCCGGCGGCGGCTGGCCGCCGCGCCCCGAGACAACGGCGCCGTCGAGGCGGCGTTCGACGCCCTGGGCCGCTGGCTGGCGCTCGAGCCGCCGCCGGCGCTCGCCGGCGCACCGCCGGCCGAGCGCGCGGGTTGGGCGCTCGACCGGCTCGACCGGCCGCTCAGGGTGTGCGGCGTGGTGCCGAGCGCCGGCCGCGAGCCCGGCGGCGGCCCGTTCTGGGTGACCGAGCCCGCCGGCGGAGCCAGCGGCCAGATCGTCGAGCCGCCGGAGGTCGACCCGGACGACGCCGGTCAGCAGACCATCTGGCGCTCATCCACCCACTTCAACCCGGTCAACATGGTGCTGGCACCCCGCGGGCCGCAGCAGCGGCGCCGGCCGCTGGCGGCCTACGTCGACCTCGACCGCCACCTCCAGGTCCGCCGCTTCCACCGCGGCCGCGAGCTGCTCACCCTCGAGCGGCCCGGGTTGTGGAACGGCTCGATGGCAGGCTGGAACACCGCCTTCGTGGAGGTGCCGGGGTCGACCTTCAACCCGGTCAAGACGGTGTTCGATCTGCTCCGGCCCGGGCACCAGCCGGCGGCGGGCTGAGC
>JBFGNS010000018.1:0-40293 GCA_041574955.1 Thermoanaerobaculia bacterium
CACCCGTCCGTCCTCAGGATACTCCTCGGCGGGACCTGGGGAAAGCGTACCGGCCCTGCCGTGGATGGGGGCTTGAGGGCATGAGGGCCTGCACCAGCTCACCCGGCGGGAGCGCCCGCCGGCGGGGGCCCGGGCGGCGCGACATCACCCTCGCCTTTGGAGCGCAGCCCGGGCCCCCGCTGGCCACGCGACCGAGCCCTCACCTCGACACACCCGCCACGCCTCCTGACCTCCGGCGCTGAGAGCCCTCGCTGCGGGGCCGGCTCGATGCCTCAGCCCGCCGAGCCGTCGCCGTGCTCGCCGAACACCTGGCGCAGCGCGTCGGCGATCTCGCCGACGGTGGCCTCGGCGCGCACCGCGTCGAGGATCGGCGGCATCAGGTTGTCGTCGCCGCCCGCCGCCTGCTCGACCGCCGCCAGCGCCGCCGTCAGGCGGCCGGCGTCGCGCCTCCGGCGCATCTCGGCCAGCCGCTCGACCTGCCGCCGCTCGGCGGCCGGGTCGATCTCGAGCACCTTGGTCGGCGGCTCCTCCTCGGCGCGCTGCAGGTTGACGCCCACCACCAGCGTCCCGCCGTCCTCGACCGCGCGCTGGTGGCGGTAGGCCGCCTCGCCGATCTCCTGCTGCTGGAAGTCGCGCTCCACCGCTCGCAGGGCACCCCCCATCTCGTCGATCCGCTCGATGTAGTCGAGCGCCGCGGCGGCGATCTCGTCGGTCAACGCTTCGATCGCCCAGCTGCCACCGAGCGGGTCTGCGGTGTCGGCGACGCCGCTCTCGTGCGCCAGGATCTGCTGGGTGCGCAGGGCCAGCCGCGCCGCCTCCTCGGTGGGCAGGCCGAGCGCCTCGTCGCGGGCGTTGGTGTGCAGCGACTGCGTGCCGCCGCACACCGCTGCCAGCGCCTGCACCGCCACCCGCACGGCGTTGTTGTCCGGCTGCTGGGCGGTGAGCGTGGAGCCGGCGGTCTGGGTGTGGAAGCGCAGCCACAGCGAGCGCTCGTCGCTCGGCCGGTACCGCTGACGGATCAGCTCGGCCCACAGCCGGCGGGCGGCGCGGAACTTGGCGACCTCCTCGAGGAAGTGGTTGTGGGCGTTGAAGAAGAACGACAACCGCGGCGCGAAGCGGTCGACCTCGAGACCGCGCGCGCGCACCGCGTCGACGTAGGCGAGGCCGTTGGCCAGGGTGAACGCCACCTCCTGCACCGCGGTCGAGCCCGCCTCGCGCATGTGGTAGCCGGAGATCGAGATCGGGTTCCAGCGCGGCGCCCGCTCGGCGCAGAACAGGATGAGGTCGGTGACCAGCCTGAGCGACGGCTGCGGCGGATAGATATAGGTGCCGCGCGCGATGTACTCCTTGAGGATGTCGTTCTGAACCGTGCCGCCGAGCCGGCTCCAATCGGCGCCCTGCTCCTCGGCGACCACCAGGTAGAGGGCCAGCAGCACGGTGGCGGTGGCGTTGATCGTCATCGAGGTGGTGACCTCGGCCAGCGGCACGCCGGCGAACAGCCGCCGCATGTCGTGGATCGAGTCGATCGCCACGCCCACCCGCCCGACCTCGCCGCGCGCCAGCGGATGGTCGGAGTCGAGGCCGATCTGGGTCGGCAGGTCGAACGCCACCGACAGGCCGGTGGTGCCCTCCTCGAGCAGGTAGCGGAAACGCCGGTTGGATTCGGCGGCGCCGCCGTAGCCGGCGTACTGACGCATCGTCCACAGCCGGCGCCGGTACATCTCGGGATAGAGACCGCGGGTGAACGGGTAGCCGCCGGGGTCGCCGAGCGCCTCGTCGTACCACCGCTCGGGCCGATCCGCCGGCCGGTAGAGCCGGCGGATCTCGATGCCGGAAGCCGTCCGCCGTCCGCCGCTGGACGCCTCGTCGCTCACCGGGCGATTATAGGGGGTCGGGCGGCCTCCGGCGGGCCCCCGGCCGAACGGGGCGCACCGCACGGCACCACAATATCTAGTGGTGGCGCCTTGACAGGACGCGAGATCTCGTGCAAGCTACGCCTCGACCCGAGACATGAAGCAAGGGGTCTGTCGGAGGGCGGAGCTGTGGCCGGGACTGTGGATGATCGAGGTCGAGAGCAGGAGGCGGCAGGGCATCGGCGCGAGCGGGCGGCGCGCGCCGGAGTAGCCGCAAACTGATCGGGGAACGGAGCGACACCGCTCGCCGCGGCGCCGAACAGCTCAATCAGCAACGCGCAGGCGAACATTTTCAGGAGGCACGATGGCAACCGGATCCACCACCCGTAGCGAGCAACCCCCCGCGGAATCCGCCGCCACCGCGCCTGCCCCTGCCAGCGCCCCTGCCAGCCGAGGCATGCGGTTCCGCCGCCGCTACACCGAACCCGGAGTGGATCCGTTCGACGCCGTCGAGTGGGAGCTGCGCGACGCGGTGATCGCCAACGAGCGCGGCGAGACGGTGTTCGAGCAGAAGGGCGTCGAGATCCCCAAGTCCTGGAGCCAGACCGCCACCAACGTGGTGGTCAGCAAGTACTTCCGCGGCCACCTCGGCACACCCGGCCGTGAGACCAGCGTGCGGCAGCTGATCGGCCGGGTGGTGGACTGCATGACCCACTGGGGTGTCGAGGGCGGCTACTTCGCCTCGTCCGAGGACGCCGACACCTTCCACGCCGAGCTGACCTACGTGCTGCTGCACCAGATGGCCTGCTTCAACTCGCCGGTGTGGTTCAACGTCGGCATCGAGGAGAAGCCGCAGTGCTCGGCCTGCTTCATCAACTCGGTGGACGACACCATGCAGTCGATCCTCGAGCTGGCCAAGACCGAGGGCATGCTGTTCAAGTTCGGCTCGGGCGCCGGCTCCAACCTGTCGACCCTGCGCTCGTCCCGCGAGCGGCTGGCCGGCGGCGGCACGGCATCCGGGCCGGTGTCGTTCATGCGCGGCTTCGACGCTTTCGCCGGCGTCATCAAGAGCGGCGGCAAGACGCGCCGGGCCGCCAAGATGGTGATCCTCAACGCCGACCACCCCGACATCCTCGACTTCATCCGCTGCAAGGAGACCGAGGAGCGCAAGGCGTGGGCGCTGATCGACGCCGGCTACGAGGGCGGCTTCAACGTGCCGGGCGGTGCCTACGACTCGGTCTTCTACCAGAACGCCAACCACTCGGTGCGCGCCACCGACGAGTTCATGGAAGCGGTAGTGGACGACGGCGACTGGGCCACGCGTGCGGTCACCAGCGGCGAGCCGGTCGAGGAGCTGCCGGCGCGCCAGCTGATGGACGAGATCGCCCGCTCGACCTGGCTGTGCGGCGATCCGGGGATGCAGTTCCACACCACCATCAACGACTGGCACACCTGCCCTGAGACGGCCCCGATCCGCGCCTCCAACCCGTGCAGCGAGTACATGTTCCTCGACGACACGGCGTGCAACCTGGCGTCGCTCAACCTGCTCAAGTTCTACGATCCCGAGAGCGAGCGGTTCGACGCCGAGAGCTTCCAGCACGCCTGCGAGGTGGTCATCTCGGCGCAGGAGATCATCGTCGACTTCGCCAGCTATCCGACGCCGTCGATCGCCCGGAACTCGCACCAGTTCCGGCCGCTGGGCATCGGCTTCGCCAACCTCGGCGCCCTGCTGATGGCGCGCGGCCTGCCGTACGACTCGGACGCCGGTCGCGACTACGCCGGCGCCATCACGGCGCTGATGTCCGGCGCCTCGTACGCCCAGTCGGCCCGCATCGCCGAGGTCAAGGGGCCGTTCGAGGGCTTCGCCGTCAACCGCGAGCCGATGCTCAGGGTGATGCGCAAGCACCGCGACGCCACCAAGCGGATCGATCCCGCGCACGTGCCGCTCGAGCTGCTGCAGGCCGCCAAGAAGAGCTGGCGGGAGGTCGTCGAGCTGGGCGAGCAGCACGGCATTCGCAACAGCCAGATCTCGGTGATCGCGCCGACCGGCACCATCGCCTTCATGATGGACTGTGACACCACCGGCATCGAGCCCGACATCGCGCTGGTGAAGTACAAGAAGCTGGTCGGTGGCGGCATGATCAAGATCGTCAACAACACCGTGCCGGTGGCGCTCAAGCGGCTGGGGTACGAGAAAGACGAGATCCGCGCGATCGTCGAGCACATCGACGAGTACGACACCATCGAGGGTGCACCGCACCTGGAGGACGAGCACCTGCCGGTGTTCGACTGCGCCTTCAAGGCCGCCGGCGGCTCGCGCTCGATCCACCACATGGGGCATCTGCGGATGCTGGCGGCGGTCCAGCCGTTCGTCTCCGGCGCCATCTCCAAGACGATCAACATGCCCGAGGAGACGACGCCCGAAGAGATTGCCGAGGCCTACATCGAGGGCTGGAAGCTGGGGCTCAAGGCGGTGGCGATATACCGCGACAACTGCAAGCGCAGCCAGCCGCTGTCGACGCGCAAGGACGAGGCCACGCCGGTGGCGGCGGCCGACCGCTCGGCGCGCCGCCGCAAGCTGCCCGACGAGCGCCAGGCCATCACCCACAAGTTCTCGATCAACGGCCACGAGGGGTACCTGACCGTCGGGCTGTACGAGAACGGCCAGCCGGGCGAGATCTTCCTGGTGATGGCCAAGGAGGGCTCGACGATCTCGGGTCTGATGGACGCCTTCGCGACCGCCGTGTCGATCGCGCTGCAGTACGGGGTGCCGCTGCCGACGCTGGTCGACAAGTTCACCCACACCCGCTTCGAGCCCTCCGGCTTCACCAACAACCCGGAGATCCCGATCGCCAAGTCGATCATGGACTACATCTTCCGCTGGCTGGCCTCGAAGTTCCTCAACCGCGAGAGCCAGCAGGCGGCGGGTGTGGTGCTGCGCGACGAGGACGGTGTCGAGCCGTTCGAGGTCGGCGATGCCGGGGACGCCGGCGCCGCCCAGCGGGTGGCTTTTCTCTACCAGCAAGACGCTCCGAGCTGCCACGACTGCGGCTCGATCATGGTTCGCAACGGCACCTGCTACAAGTGTCTCAACTGTGGCTCCACCAGCGGCTGCAGCTGACGCTCGGGTAGCGGGATGATCTCGTGCGCGCACCCAAAGCAAGCTGCTCGCCGGGTAGTCCGGCGAGAGTCTCCGACGGGTCGGGGAGTCCTTCTCCGCCCCGGAATCGGGCCGTCCGCGGCCCATCATCGCAAGAGGCAATGAGGCGTTCTTGCAAACCGCTGGGCCTAGCGGTCCGGCGGCCCCGATGACGGGGAGGGAGGCACCAGCCATGGCCAAGAAGAAGACAGCGAAGAAGACGGCCACCAAGGCCAAGAAGACCGCGAAGAAGGCGGTGAAGAAGGCCAAGCCGAAGGCGAAGAAGGCCGTCAAGAAGGCCAAGAAGACCGCCAAGAAGGCGGTCAAGAAGGCCAAGAAGACGGCGAAGAAGGCCGCCAAGAAAGCCAAGCCGAAGGCCAAGAAGGCCGCCAAGAAGGCCAAGAAGACCGCGAAGAAGGCGGTGAAGAAGGCCAAGAAGGCCGCCAAGAAGGCGGTGAAGAAGGCCAAGCCGAAGGCGAAGAAGGCCGCCAAGAAGGCCAAGAAGACGGCGAAGAAGGCGGTGAAGAAGGCCAAGAAGACGGCGAAGAAGGCCGCCAAGAAGGCCAAGCCAAAGGCGAAGAAGGCCGTCAAGAAGGCCAAGAAGACCGCCAAGAAGGCGGTCAAGAAGGCCAAGAAGACGGCCCGCAAGCCGCGCAAGACCAAGGGCAAGAAGTAGTCCCGTCGGGCCTGTCCGACGGCGCGCTCGTGTCCCGGCCGGCAGCCTGGGCCGGCCGGGGCTTGTCTCGCGTGGTGTCAGTTGGCGTAAGCTCGGGCTCCTATGGATAGGGAGAGCTCGCGAGACGGTTCCCGCTTCTGGCTGCTGGCGGTGCTGGTGGTGCTGGTGCTGGCCGCCGGCTTCCTCGGCTGGCGTCTGGGCGACCTACCGGCACACCAGGCCGAGGCCGCGGCCGGCGCGCCGCTCGCGCCGCCCGAGCTGCCCCTGGCGGTGCTGGGAGGCGGCGAGATGAGCCTCGCCCAGTTCGAGGGGCGGGTGGTGGTGGTGGACTTCTGGGCCAGCTGGTGCGGCCCGTGTCGCCTGCAGGCGGAGATCCTGGCGCGGCTGCACGCGGACGTCGGAGACGACGTCCAGTTCCTGGCGATCAACCTGGGCGAGAGCCTCGAGACCGTCGAGCGGTACGCGGCCGATCACGCCTTCCCCTATCCGGTGCTGATGGACCCGAACGAGGTCTTCGGCGAGCAGCTCCAGATCTTCGCCCTGCCGACGGTGATGGTGCTGGATCGCGCCGGCGAGATCGCCTATCTCCAGCCCGGCATCACCGACCTGCCGACACTCGGCCGCGCCCTCGCCGAGCTGGGGGTGCGCGGCGCCGCCGAGCACGCGGCATGATCAACATCCGCAACCTGTCGGTCAAGTGCGGTAACTGCGATACCTACCAGACGCTGAGCAGCTTCGCGCGCCGCGACCAGTGGAACGTCTACACCTACGAGTGCGAGAACGATCTGTGCGACCCGCAGGTCACTCGCACCCTGCTCGAGGTGCCGCGCGAGCTGGACGAGTTCGCCAACCGGGACCCCGGATGGCGCGGCGGCGGCAAGCACGGCGACTGGGGCACGAACGGCTCCAGCTGAGCCGCCGGGCGCGCCACTCTGCGGCTCCGGTCGGCGGTTGGGCGCCGGTGGCGGTGTGCTAGTCTGCCGCCGGCGCCGGAGCCGGCCCAGGCGCCACCCAAGCCGCTGAGGAAGCCGTCATGAGTCGCGTCGTTCACATCGTCGGTACCGGTACGATCGGCGAGCCGCTGATCGGGCTGTTCACCGACTTCCGTGGGCGCATGGGCATCGACGAGGTCACCTTCCACAAGCGCACGCCGCTGGCTTCCGACCGGGCTCGCATCCGCCATCTGATGGAGCGCGGCGCCAAGCTGGCCACCGACGAGGACCGCATCGGCGAGTTCGAGGCGATGGGGCACAAGGTCAGCTTCGGCGCGCGCGAGGCGCTGGCGCGCGCCACGGTGATCATCGACTGCACGCCGGCCGGCAACGAGAACAAGGAGCGCTTCTACTCCCAGCTGAGCGAGCCGCACGGCTTTCTCGCCCAGGGCAGCGAGTTCGGCTTCGGCAAGCCGTACGCGCGCGGCGTCAACGACGGGGCACTGGTCGCGGGTGAGGACCGCTTCCTGCAGATCGTCTCCTGCAACACCCACAACATCACCACCCTGGTCAAAACGCTGTGCCAGAACGACGACGGCAGCTTTTCGCTCGAGCGCGCCAACTTTGTCTGCATGCGTCGCTCGAACGACATCACCCAGGTGGGCAGCTTCGTGCCGGCACCGTACGTCGGCCGCCACGACGACAACGAGTTCGGCACCCACCATGCGCGCGACGCCCACCACCTGTTTCAGACCCTGGGGGTCGAGCTGGAGCTGTTCTCGAGCGCCGTCAAGCTCAACACGCAGTACATGCACTCGATCTGGTTCCAGATGCTGCTGGACAGCGACACCGACCTCGACGAGGTGGAGCGGCGGCTGCGCGACAACCACCGGGTGGCGGTGACCGACAAGCAGTACGCCAACCAGATCTTCAGCTTCGGCCGGGATCACGGCTACTACGGCCGCATCCTGTCGCAGACGGTGGTGGTGCTCCCGACCCTGGCGGTGCGGCGCCGGAGGGAGATCGTCGGCTTCTGCTTCACGCCGCAGGACGGCAACTCCCTGCTGTCGTCGATAGCCGCCGCCCTGTGGCACATCGAGCCCGACTGGCAGCTGGTGAGCGAGCGGCTCAACCCGCTGCGGCGCTGGCTGTACCGGGAGATCTGAGCGGCCGGCGTCAGCCGGCGGCGCTGCAGGGCGCGGCCCGCGACCGGCGCTCGGGCGGCGAAGGGTGATGAGCTCGAAGGCCGGTTTCAACTTCGACGGCCTGAGCGTCGAGGGCGTGTCGCGAGCCGGCGACGAAACCTGGTTCCGCGTCCATCCGCCGGGCATAGCGTTCGACGCCGGCCGCGGCGCGCCGCCGCTGGCCGGCGCCGAGCGGCTGTTCCTCAGCCACGGCCACCTCGACCACGCGCTCGGCGTGCCGTACGTCCTGTCGCAGCGGGTGATGCACGGCTCGGGACCGACGCGGGTCTACTGCCCGGCCGCCGTCGCCGCTCCGCTCGAGGAGCTGGTACGGGCCGCCGGCAGGCTGGAGGGCGTCGACTACCGCTACCGCATCGAGCCGCTCGAGCCGGGCCAGCGCGTCGAGCTCGACCGACGTCTGCTGGTCGAGGCGTTCGCCACCGACCATCCGGTGCCCAGCCTCGGTTACCACCTGATCGAGCGCCGGCGGCGCCTGCGCGCCGAGTATCGCGGGCTGCCGCCGGCCGAGATCGCCGCCCGGCGGGCGGCCGGCCAGGCGGTGGAGGCGGAGACCGAGCTGTTGCGGCTGAGCTACTGCGGCGACACCGGGGCGGACGTCTTCGACCTCGAGCCGCGGCTGTTCACCAGCGAGATCCTGCTGCTCGAGTGCACGTTCCTGGGCGACGCCACCCGGCGGCGGGGCGAGCGCTTCGGTCATCTGCACGTCGCCGATCTGGCCGAGCGGGCGACCGCCTTCCGTAACCGCGCCCTGGTGCTCCACCACCTGAGCCGCCGCTTCGGGGTCGACGAGCTGCGGCGCGAGGTGGACCGGCTGCTGCCCGAGCTGAGCGAGCGGATCCACCTGCTCGGGGAGGCGCGGTGAGCGGGGCGCGGGACGAGGCCGGGGCCCCGTCGCCCCGCTCGGTGGTCGAGCTGCTGGCGCAGCTCGAGGAGCTGGAGGTGGATGTCGAGAAGCTGGTCACCGGCGGGGACGGCCTGGCCCGCTACCGCGGCATCCCGATCTTCGTACCCCGCTCGGTGCCGGGCGACCGTCTGCGAGTACGGCTGGTGGAGCGCCGCCCGGGCTACGGCCGGGCGGAGATCCTCGAGGTGCTGGTGGCTGGCTCCGGCCGGCGTCAGCCGCCGTGCCCCCATTTCGCCCGCTGCGGCGGTTGCGATCTGCAGCAGATCGAGGACCGGTTGCAGCCCGAGCTCAAGGCGGCCAGCGTGGTCGAGACCATAGCGCGGCTCGGCGGTCTCGAGCTGCCGCCGCCCGAGGTGGTGAGCGGCGAGCCGTGGGGCTACCGGCTACGCACCAGCCTGCACGTGGCCGACGGCGAGGCTGGCGTGGAGGTCGGCTACCACGAGCGCGGCAGCCACCGGCTGGTGCCGGTGTCGAGCTGCCCGGTGCTGGCACCGCAGCTCGAGGCGGTGCTGCCGGGCCTGCCGGCGACGCTGCCCGCGTCTCCGCCGCGCCGCATCGATCTGGCGGCGGGCGACGGAGGCAGCTGGACGGCCGCGCCGGTGGTCGAGGGCCTGGCACGCGGCCCGGTGGAGCGCTCGGTCGGCGGTCACACCCTGCGCTACGACGCGCGTACCTTCTTCCAGGGACACGGCGGGCTGCTCGAGCAGCTGGTGGATCGGGCGGTGGGGCCGTGGCAGGGGGAGGCCGCCGGCGAGCTGTACTGCGGGGTGGGGCTGTTCACGTTGGCGCTGGCGGGCCGCTATCGCGAGCTGATCGCGGTCGAGGGCGACCGCATCGCCAGCCGTTACGCGCGGATGAACCTGCGGCGCAACCGGATCCAGGGTGTCGAGCTGGTGACCGGCCGGGTCGAGCGAGCGCTCGAGCGGCTACCGCACGGCCTCGATCGGTTGCTGGTCGATCCGCCGCGCACCGGCCTCGGCCGCGAGGTGCGCAGCGGCGTGCTGGCCTGCCGGCCGCGCCGTCTGACCTACGTGTCGTGCGACCCGCCTACCCTGGCGCGCGACCTGCGCGAGCTCGGGGCAGGCTACCGGGTGGAGCAGTGGAGCGTGCTCGACCTGTTTCCGCAGACCGCCCACATGGAGGTGGTCGTGCAGCTGGTGCCCCTCGGCTGAGCCGGGGCAGGCGCCGCCGGCGGCGGCCGCCGGTCAGGCGATGCGCGGGGCGAGGATCTTCTCGACCTCGCCGGGCTCGGGGAAGCGGCCGGTCGCCTTCTTCGAGTAGATCAGCTCGCCGTCGTGCTCCACCTCGAACACGCCGTCGCGTCCCTTGATCAGCTTGGGCCGCTGCCCGAACCGGCTCTCGATGTCGTCCGCCAGACCGGCGGCACGGGGTTCGTAGTTTCAAACAACGCAGTATTCGATGGTCAGGCTCATGAGATCTCCTCGTCGGCGGAGTATAGCGTGGGCACGGCGCCCACGGCCGGGGCTACCGGTGCTGCCAGCAGCGATCGTGGCCGGCCGCCGGCCGGCGGCCGCACGGCGCGCCGGAGCGGGTGGGGGCGCCGCAGCGGCGCGGCCGTCGGCCGGTGCCGGAGCTCGGCGGCGGCGCGGCAGAGGTCCGCTTCTCGGTGCGCAGGAGAGAAGAGGCGAGCAGCCCGCAGGCCACCGCGGCGATCACCAGCGCGAGCCGTCGCAGCATCCCAGTTCGCCTCGCTAGCCGGCTAGAACCGCCGCGGCAGCGACGACGGCCGCGCGAAGCTCGTCAGATCGCCTCGCTTCTGGAAGTGGTAGGCGCGCTCGGGCCGGCTGCCGTCGATGCCGACGGTCGTCTCCTGGTCGTACACCCAGACCTCGATCGGCGCCTCGCGCTGGCGCCGCGGCCGCTCGTAGCGCACCTCGCGCGGCTCGCCGTAGATGACGTGGATGGCACCGCGGTCGGTGCGCCTGCCGGGGTAGGCGGCCTCGGTGAACCGCTTGTCCGCCTCCTCGGCGCGGTCGAGGAACAGCTGGCGCAGGCTGAGCCCGGGGATTCCGGTGGTACCCGGCCGCCGGCTCCAGAACTCGTCGATGAAACGACGCGCCTGGTCGTCGTCGGGGATCGCCAGATAGGCCTCGACCTCCTCCTGGCTGGCGATGCGGTGGATCGGCCCGACCAGCCACTGCGCGTAGCCCGGCGACAGCAGGACGTTGATCAGCTCGTCCGGCTTGCGCGGCTTGCCCTTGGCGGCCATGGCCGCCGGCGACGCCAGCAGCAGGCTAGCGGCGACGCAGCAGGTCCAGAAACTCTTCACGGACGGCTCGCTGGTGGAAGCAACCGCGCAGCGCCGAGGTGACGGTCAGCGCCCCCGGCTTCTTGACGCCGCGCATCTCGACACACAGGTGGCGCGCCTCGATCACCACCATCGCACCCACCGGCTTCATCTTGTCTTCGAGGAAGTCGACCACCTGCTCTGTCAGACGCTCTTGCAGCTGCGGGCGCTTGGCGTAGAACTCCAGGATGCGGGCGAACTTGGACAGCCCGATGATGCAGTCGGAGGGAATGTAGGCGATGTGGGCGTGGCCGTAGAACGGCACCAGATGGTGGGCGCACATCGAGTAGAACGGGATGTCCCGCTCCATCACCATGTGGCGGTAGCCCTCGTCGTTGGGGAAGGTGGTGACCTGCGGCTCGGCTCCCTCGCGCAGGCCATGGAACATCTCCTGGTACATCTTGGCGACGCGCCGGTCGGTGTCGCGCAGGTTGGGATCGTCGAGGTCGAGGCCGAGCGCCTCGAGGATGCCGCGCACGTGGCGCTTCAGCGCTTGGTGCTGCTCCTGCTCGTCCTCGAGAGCACCGCGCTCGCCGAGCTGGGCAACCAGTGCGTCAGGTTTCTGCCTCATGAGTGCCTCCTGTGGGGGCAAAGGTGCCGTCTGGCGATCATAACCCCGGCCTGCCGGCGGCCTGCCGCTCCGCCGGTTCGACCAGCTTGAGCGGCCGGTCGGCGGCGACGCCGGTGCGGCGCTGTATGACGCCCGACGGCCAGCGCACCACCACCTCGTCGACGGTGGCGGCCGAGCCCAGCCCGAAGATCGGCGCCAGCTGCGACTGCGACAGGTAGCTGCTGCCAGTCCGCACCAGCCAGCTCTGCCGGCTGCCGCCGGCGCTGACTTCCACCACAGCGCCGACGCCGTCGCGGTTGCTCGACCGGCCCTCGAGCTCGACGCGCAGCCAGTGGCCGTGGCCGTCGCCGCGGTTCTCGAGCAGCGCCGCCGGGCCGCCGTTGGTGGTCAGCACGACGTCCGGGTCGCCGTCGCCGTCGAAGTCGGCGAAAGCGGCGCCCCGGGCGACGCGCGGCTTGGCGAGGTCGCCGCCTGCGGTCGCGGTGACGTCCTCGAACCGGCGCCCGCCGAGGTTGCGGAACAGCTGGCTTGGCTGGGCGTAGCGCACGTTGGGCTGCACGTTCTCGATCTCGGCGTCGAGATGGCCGTTGGCCATCAGCAGGTCGAGCCAGCCGTCGAGGTCGTAGTCGAAGAAGAAGGCGGCGAAGGTCAGCGACAGCAGGGTCTCGCGGCCGATCCGGGCCAGCGGCGCGATGTCCACGAACAGGTAGTTGCCTTCGTTGCGGTAGAGCGCGGTCATCTCGTTGGCGAAGTTACCGATCACCAGGCTGGGCCGGCCGCTGCGGTCGTAGTCGGCGGCATCGATGCCCATGCCGCCGCGTGCCACCCCGGTCTCGGAGAACGCCATGCCGGAGGCCACGCCGATCTCTTCGAAGCTGCCGTCGCCGCGGTTGCGGTAGAGCAGGTTGGGCTGGGTGTCGTTGGCCACCGCCAGATCCGGCCAGCCGTCGCCCTCGAGGTCGATCACCGCCACGCCCAGCGACTTGGCGCTCGGCTGGTGGACGCCGGCGGCGCGTGAGCGGTCCTCGAAGCGCAGGCCGCCCAGGTTGCGGTAGTAACGCGGCGAGGCTCCCGGGTACGACTCCGGCGTGCAGTAGCTCTTGGTCTTGCCGTCGAGGGTGCAGCGGATGTCGGTCTCGGGGGTCCAGGTCACGTAGCGGGTGGCGAAGATGTCGAGCAGGCCGTCGCGGTCGGCGTCGAACAGGGCGGCGGAGGCACCGAACTCGTACTCGGCGGTCAGGCCGGCGGCCGCCGACACGTCGCTGAACCGTCCGCCCTCGTTGCGCAGCAGACGGTCCGTGCCGAGGCACGACAGGTAGAGGTCGGCGTCGCCGTCGTTGTCGAGGTCGGCGGCGGCGCCCCCCAGGCAGTAGGCGGCGAGCGCTACGCCGGCCTCGCGGCTGACGTCGGTGAACCGCAGCCCGCCGTCGTTGCGGTACAGCCTCTGGGTCGCCCGCCGGCCCTGCTGGCCGGGGAAGGCGGTGCCGTTCAGAAACAGCAGATCCTGCCTGCCGTCGCCGTTGTAGTCGAGCACCACCACTCCCGAGCCCATCGTCTCAGGCAGCCACTTGCGCCCGAAGGCGCCGGTCTCGTGGCGGAAGTCGATGCCGCTGGCGGCCGTGACGTCGACGAAGCGGGGAGCGGCGAGGCCCGCTGCCGGTGCCAGAACGGCGGTCAGCAGGCAGACTGAGACAGCGGGACGGAGGTTCATGGCGGCGTGGGCTGGCAGCGGTCCGGGGGACGGGTCAAGGCGGATTCCCGTACGGTCGGGGCGTTGCAAACGGGCTGCCAGCGGTCAGCCGGCAGCGGCTGCCGCGGCGGCGCCCGCCAGCTCCGGCTCCGGCACCGAGTAGTGCTCGTGGATCGGCTGGCGCTCGTTGTTGTCGTGGGGGTGCTGCTGGCGGTAGTCGCCGGTCAGGATCTGGCTGGCCTCGTCGGCCTTGAACCGCTCGTAGAGCGTCTGGTGGTGGCGCGAGCTGTCGAGGTCGCCGAGGCCGCGGTAGGCCAGCATCAGCGTGTAGTGGGCCATCAGGTCCTCGGGGTCGATGTCGAGCACCTGCTGCAGCTCGTCGACCGCCGCCTGGTAGTCGCGGCGCCGGAAGTGGACGACGCCGATCTGGTTGCGCACCACGCGGTCGCGCGGGTATTGGCGGGCGGCGACGCCGAAGTGCTCGAGCGCCTCGTCGTACTCGCCCAGCTCCTTGGCGGCCAGGCCCAGGAAGTGGTGGGCGCGCGCCAGCTCGGGCTCGATCTCGAGCGCCCTCCCCAGCACCTCGCGGGCGGCGTCCAGGTCGCCCTCGGCCAGCGCCACGCGGCCCAGGTTGACCCAGCCGTCGACGTAGCCCGGCTCGAGCTCGGTGACCTGCCGGAAGGCGCGCTGGGCGCCGCGCAGGTCGCCCTGCAGCAGCAGGCCGATGCCGTAGTCGTTCCAGCGCTCGCGGTCGTCGGCGCGCGGCACCAGTCCCATCTCGGGCAGCGGCCGGCCGGCGTCCACTACCCGCAGACGGGCGGTGTGCTCGGCCATCACCACGATCGGCAGGGTCGGAACCTCCTTGACCTCGCCCGACACCTGCGAGGTGTCGCCGGTGAAGACGAAGCGGCGGTCGTCGAAGTGGGGGCTGACCTCGGCTTCCTGCTGGTCGGGATCGGGCACGCCGGCGTACGACCAGTGGGTGTTGAACCAGGAGAACTTGCGGTAGTTGAGCCGCGCCGTGAGCTTCAGCTCGTCCCCCGAGTCGGGCGGCACTACCAGCCTGAAGTGCACCGTCTCGGCCGCTCCCGGTGGGATCAGCCGCACGTACACGGTGGCCCGGTTGGCCCAGGCGTTGCGCTTGTTGATCGGGTTGCCGCGGGCGTCGATCAGCAGCGCGCGGTAGAAGTGGGCGCCGGGCTCGACCGGCGACTGCTCGTCGGCGGCGCCGCTCCAGAACACCATCCGGCCGTGCTCGTCCTCGGCCCTGAGCTCGAGCCAGCAGTCGTAGGCGTCGACCGTGCCGCCGGGGAAGAAGTGCCCGACGCCGCGCGTCCTCACCACCACGTCGACGCGCGTCGACTCGCCGCGCCGCACCGTCGCCGGGATGCGGTCGAGCGGACCGTAGAGGGTCTCGGCGGGACCGGTGGCCGCCACGCCGCGCCCCACCGCCATGCCCTGCTCCTCACCGACCGCGAAGCTAGTCGCCAGCTCCGGCCCTTCCAGGCCGAGCGCCACGGAGCCCTCGCCCGCCGGCTCGGCCGCGGTCATGGCGAAGATGTCCACCGTGACCTGGTTGGCCTGCAGGAACCGCGTGACGGCCGCCAGCTGCTCGGGATCGCGGTTGGCGGTGGGCAGGGCGGTGTTGGCGCCGGGGAAGCGGTGCGAGCGAATCAGCCCGTCCTTGTTGGCGGCGTCGTCCGACGGCACCAGCGGCATGTGGCAGTCGATGCAGTTCTGCGGTGCTGGCGGGTAGTAGAACGAGCGCGCGCCGTAGCCCGAGACGCCGCTCGCCTGCCAGTTGTCGTACTCGTTGAAACCGCGGATCCAGCGGTAGTTGTTGACCGGCAGGTCGAGGTGGACCTTGTGGCAGGCGGAGCAGAACTCGGGCGACTGCGGACCGCGGAAGAACGGCTTCAAGAAGGTGCGGCGGTGCGGCTCCGGGTCGAGCCGGACCAGCATGTCGTGCACCAGGTTGAGCCAGCGGTTGTCGCTCGCCGCCAGGTCGTGAAGCGGCGGCACGGTGATCTCGTAGTCGCCCTGGCCCATCGAGCTGTTGACCCGCGAGATCATGTGGCAGGCGGTGCAGGTCAGCCCGGCCTGGGCCTCCTCGGTGTGCACGATCTCCTCGATCGGGGTGTCCATCATCCCCGACTGCAGGATCGCCGGGTCGTGGCAGCCGCCGCACCACTTCGAGGACTGCACGCCGTTGACCTCCTGCATGTACTCGATCGACTTTCGGTACCACTGGTTGTTGAAGCTCGAGAAGTGGTGCGCCGAGCCCTGCCACTGGTCGTAGACGTCGGGGTGGCAGCCGGCGCGGGCACAGCTCTCGGGTTTGAGGTAGACCGACGAGGGCACCGGTCCGCCGTGGGTGGTGTGCACCGAGGAGGGGAAGAACGGCCCGTCTGTGCCGCCCATCGCCTCCTCGGCCATCGTCGCCGGTGCCGGGGGGTTGTCGAACGGGCCGGCGTCGCGGCTGCCGTTGCGCGCCACCACCACCGCCGGCAGCACCACCGCCAGCGCCAGGCCGGCCGCCGCCAGCCGCCACGCCCGGCGGCGGCGCTCACCGGCGGTGGCCGCCAGCAGCACCACCAGCCCGGCTACCGACAGCGCGATGTGGCTCCACAGCAGCGGCCGCATCGGCGTCAGGTTGCCGACCTTGGCCAGCGCCAGCCCGCAGCCGGCGCCCGCCGCCAGCAGCAGACCACCGATCAGCACCGCCGGCCGTTGCCGCCGCCGCCACCACCACATGGCGAACGGCACCAGCAGGCCGACGCCCAGCGCCAGGTGCAGGACGACGTTGGCGAAGTAGAACAGGTGGGGATCGCCGTCGGCGGCCAGGTAGGCGCTGTTGGCCACCAGAACGGCAGCCAGAGCCAGCAGCCACGGCGGGCGGCGGCGTCGTGCGGGCGCGTCGGGCATCAGCGGGTCGGTTCGACGCCGGCTGCCTTGCGGTTACAGCCGCTCACCGGCGGCCGGCTCCGGTGCCCGCACCGCCGGGCCGCCGGGCGTAGAGCTGCACCGCGATCTGGTCGAAAAGCTGCTCGCTGCGCCGCCGCCAGCTCTCGGGCGTGAAGCGCTCGGCCGGCGCGCTCAGCTGCACCTCGCCGCCGCCGCCGGCGCGCGCCACCTTGATCCGCAGGTCGCTCCACACCAGGGCCCAGTCGGGAGTCACCTCGATGCGCGGGTCGTACGGCAGCCCCGAGGTCTGCAGCGCGTCCAGGACGGCGCGCAGCAGCGGCCCGTCGGCTCCCTGGTACGCCGCCTGGAAGCGGCGCACCGAGCGGTGGGCGCCGGGCGGCGGGGTATAGCCGTCGGTGAGCAGCAGCTGCTGGAACTGCCGGTTGCCGGCCAGCGCGGCGAAGTTCGGGTCGTTACGCGCTCTCAGGCGCGACCTCTCGTCGAGCACCACGGCGCGCCGCAGATGCTCGAGGGACAGGCCGACATAGCCGGCGAGCGCATAGTTGGTGGCCACCAGGTAGCGGGCCTCGGCGGCGCCGCCCCGCGCCTCGAGGTAGGTGGCGAAACGGCGGCTGGCGGCATCGAGGTCGCCCGTCAGGAGCAGCACCGCGCCGATGTTGAGCGAGTTGTCCTCGGCAGCGGGGTCGAGCTGCTCGGCGCGGCGGAACGCGGCCAGTGCGGCGTCGAGGTTCTCTTCCGCCACGTCGAGCGCGGCGCGGTTCAGCCAGCCCTGGCGCAGACCGGGGTCGAACTGGAGGGCGCGATCCAGGTCGTTGCGGCCGCCGTCCATGTCGGCGAGGACGAAGCGCGCAGTGCTGCGCAGAAGCAGCGCCTCCGCGTCTTCGGGGTGGCTCTCGATCCAGGGGTCCAGGAGCTCGATCGCGGCCTCGGGCTGGAGCTCGTCGAGCAGCCGCTGGGCGTCCTCCAGGGGGGCGCCACCGGCAGCCGCGGCGAGCGCCGGCGCCAGCCCTGTGAGCAGGGCCAGCAGTGCGAGCAGTACGGTCGGTGGGGTTGCGGAGGGGCGTTCCTTCATGCCTTCAGCCTATGTCAGGCGGCGTCGAAAATCCAGTGTTTACCGGGGTTTCGGGCGGTCTGCGGTCGGTCACGCGGCGGGGCGTAGAATGAGCCGGTGCCGGAGTCCGTGCCCAGACCGTCCGAGATCGCCGCCGCTCTCGGCCGGCGGGTGATCGGCCAGCAGCGAGCCGTGCGGGAGGCGGCGGTGGCCCTGGCCAAGCACCTGGCGGAGCTGCCGGCCGGCAACATCCTGCTGATCGGCTCTTCGGGCACCGGCAAGACCACCCTGCTGCGGGCGATCGAGGGTTTCCTGGCCGCCGACCCGGGGCTCGCCGGACGCTCCACCCTGGTTCGCATCCACGCCAACCTGCTGGCCGAGGAGGCGGTGGCGGGACGCGGCGGCGAAGCCGTCGTCGTGCGCCTGCTGGAGCGGGCGCGCGAGCAGCTCGGGCGCGGCACCGCGATCGGCGAGCTGGTCGAGCGCGCGCGCCGCGGTCTGGTGTTCGTCGACGAGATCGACAAGATCCGCGCGATCGTCGGCGGCCAGCCGCATCTCGCCGGCATCCGGGCCCAGGAGGCGCTGCTGACGCTGATCGAGAACGAGCGCATTCCTGTGGCCCTGCCCGAGAGCTGGGGAGGGGGTTCGGTCACCCTCGACGCCAGCGGCCTGCTGTTCGTGGGCGCCGGCGCCTTCGAAGGTCTGTACGACGCGGTCTACGACCGGGTCACGGTCGGCAGGGACCGCGGCGCGCTGCGCGAGGTCACGGTGGTCGAGGGAGAGCGGCTGCGGCGCGAAGAGCGGTTCGCGCTGCGCGACTGGCTGCGGGTGGAGGACCTGTTCGACTACGGCATGACGCCTCAGTTCCTGTCCCGCTTCGAGTCGACCGTGCTGCTCGAGGACCTCGGCGAGGAGGAGCTGCTGACCATTCTGCTGGACAGTCCGGAGTCGCCGCTCAGGCGGGCGGAGAGCTACTTCGAGTCTCAGGGAGTGCGGTTGGCCGTGTCGCCGGCCGCCGCCAGGCGCATCGCCGCCGAGGCCGCGCGGCAGCCGCGGCTCGGCGCCCGCGGTCTGGCCGAGGTGTTCCGCCGCGTCATCCGCGAGCGGGAGTTCGATCCGGCGACCGCCGCCGTGGACGGTGCGGTGGTGATCGACCTGGCCGAGGTCGAGGCCGCCGTCGCCTAGGCCGGCGACAGCTGGGGCGAGCGCTCGGCGTCGAGCGCCGCCAGCTGCCGGCACGCCAGGTAGCCGCTGGTGACCGCGAACAGCACCCAACCGTGGAACGCCAGGCCGAGCCAGTCGCCGACCAGCACGAAGAGCAGGGCGTCACCGGCGTACAGCACCAGACCGACGACGAACACCCAGCGGTGGCCGCGGCGGGCCAGCCAGCCCATCAGCGCCACCACGCCGACGACGCCGGCGTTGACCGCCAAGCCCACCACTCGCACGATGTTGGTCGTCTCCACGGCCTCTTCCGCCAGCACCGCCACGGCGGCGTCGACCATCTGGGTGATGCCGAGACCGAAGATGAAGCCCCACTCGCCACCGAACAGGGCGACCACGGAGTTGACCAGCGACAGGCCGGCGACCCAGTAGAACCAGCTGGCCCCGCTCTTGAACCGCTTCTCCAGCTCGACCCGGGGATCGGCGGCGGCGGTCTGCTCGGCGGCGGGTGCTGTGACGGTGTCGGTCAGCTGGTGGCTCATGGCGGCCTCCTGTTGCGGCAGGTATGGAGCCGCTCGCAGACGCAAGCGCAGTGCCGCGGGCCACGCTTCGGTACTCGGCGACGAAGCGATCTCCGGCGTGGTGACCTAAACCACCTGGAATCAATGGCTTGTAGCGACAGGCTCGGGCTGGGTCCGGGCCCCCCGAGGGTCGCGGGGCGCTTCTGCCGGAGCCGTATTCTGCCGCCGCCTGACGCTGGGCGTCACTCTTCCTGCCGGTCGCCCGGAGGCGCCGGTGCACCGTCCTGGGACGCGTCGCGGCCCAGCAGCCGGCGGCCCAGCGGCCGCAGCACGAGCAGCACCAGGGTCAGCCCGATCATCACCACAATGTTGCGCAGCGCCGCCGACCGCTCCTCCGTGGCCACGCTCACCAGGGTGTGGGCGAGATAGGTCCACATCAGGATCGACGGCACCAGCCCGAGCAAGGTGGCGGCCATGAACGGTCCGAAGCGGAAGCCTGCGAGAGCCGCTCCGTAGTTGACCAGGGCGAACGGGATCGGCAGGAACCGGATGCCGACCAGGGTCGAGAAGCCGTGGCGCTCGAGCTGCCGTTCGATCCACTGCATCCGGCGCTCGCCGGCCAGCCGCTCCACCAGCTCCTTCCCCAGCGCGGTGGCCAGCACGTAGCTGATGACGGCGCCGAGCAGCGAGCCGACGAGGTTGTAGAGCCAGCCCCAGACCGGACCGAACACCGCGCCACCGGCGAAGATCAGCGGGCTGATCGGCACCCCACTCGGCGCCACCAGGACGAAGCCCGCGACCAGCGCCAGCGGTGCCCACCACGCCAGCCGCAGCCGGCCGAGCAGCTGGATCAGGGCATCACGCTCGAGATAGTCGGCCGCCGGCGTGAGCAGCAGGAGCGCCGCGCCGGTGGCGACCAGCGCGGCGAACAGACCGAAGCGCAGCAGCGGACCGCGCAGCGACGTCCGGCTGCCGGGCTCGGGCGCGGCCGGCGGCGGCTCGGCCGGAGGCACGCTCATTGCGGTCCGGAAGGCGGGTCCCAGCCGAGGAACTCGCGCATGTGCTGGATCAGGACCTGCTGGGAATCGGGGTCCATGAAGTTGAGCCGCAGCTCGTTGATCACCAGCACCTCGACCTTCTGCCACTCCGCCCAGCAGTCGGCGCAGGCGCGGCGCACCAGCTCCTCGCCCACCTCGCCGGGGTAGGGCGGGGCCGCCAGGGCCGGCGCCTCGCGGCCGCACCGGTCGCACTCGACGGTGGCCGCCATCACACCTCGCCGGGCAGCACGATGCGGCTGTCGGCGCGCTCTCCGATCTCGCCGGGGATGCGCACCAGCAGGTAGACGTCGCCGGTGCGGCTGCCGCGCAACGACTGCACGACGGCGTCCGGCACCGCCAGCTTGAGGTAGGCGGGCCGCTTGGAGCTCTGCCGGGCGCTGTCCATCACCAGCTCCGCGACCGGCGCGGCCTCGACCTTCTCGGGGTACTTCTCGAGCGCGAACTTGAGCGTCGTGAGGTGGTCGGCCATGCCGCGATTCTACCGGTCGACGGATCGTCGGCGTCGGCTAGCCGGCCGCCGCCAGGCCGCGGAAGTATTCGAGGGTGCGCGCCAGGCCCTCGGCGAGCTCGACGCGCGGCTGCCAGCCCAGCAGCTCGCGAGCCCGCGTGATGTCGGGCTGGCGGATCTTGGGGTCGTCGGTGGGCAGCGGCTCGTGGCCGATCTCGCTGGCGCTGCCGGTGAGCTGCACGATCTGCCGCGCGAACTCGAGGATGGTCATCTCGCGCGGGTTGCCGATGTTCACCGGGTCGACGACGTCGCTCTCGAGCAGGCGGAAGATGCCTTCTACCAGGTCGTCGACGTAGCAGAACGATCGGGTCTGCGAGCCGTCGCCGAACACCGTCAGCCGCTCGCCGTCCAGCGCCTGCTGGATGAAGGTCGGCACCACTCGCCCGTCGCGTGGCCGCATGCGCGGGCCGTAGGTGTTGAAGATGCGGACGATGCGGGTGTCGAGCCCGTGCACCCGGTGGTACGCCATCACCATCGCCTCGGCGAACCGCTTGGCTTCGTCGTACACACCGCGCGGGCCGACCGGGTTGACGTTGCCCCAGTAGCTCTCGGGCTGCGGGTGGATCAGCGGATCGCCGTAGACCTCGGAAGTGGAGGCCAGCAGGTAGCGCGCCTTCTTGGCCTTGGCCAGCCCGAGGGTGTTGTGGGTGCCGAGCGAGCCGACCTTGAGGGTCTGGATAGGCAGCTCCAGGTAGTCGATGGGACTGGCCGGCGAGGCGAAGTGCAGCACGTTGTCGACCGGCTCGTCGACCTCGAAAGGCTGGGTGACGTCGTGGCGCAGGAAGCGGAAGTCGGAACGCTCGAGCAGCGGCTCGATGTTGGCTCGGTTGCCGGTGATCAGGTTGTCGACGCAGATCACCCGGTGGCCTTCGGCCAGCAGGCGCTCGCACAGGTGCGAGCCGAGGAAACCGGCACCGCCGGTGACCAGAGAGCTGCTCAAGAAGCGGCCCCGACGCCGTCAGCGGGCACCGCCTCTGGCCGGCCGACCGAGACGTAGCGAAAGCCCGCCGCCGCCATGCGGTGCGGGTCGTAGATGTTGCGCAGGTCCACGATCAGCGGCTGGCGCAGCAGGCTGCGCAGCCGTCCGGTGCCGAGCGCGCGGAACTGGTTCCATTCGGTGCAGATCAGCAGGCAGTCGGCGCCGTCGGCGGCAGCGTACGGGTCGGGGCAGAAGGTCACCTGCGGATAGCTCGGGCGGCAGGCGTCCATCGCCGCCGGATCGTAGGCCCGCACCGCCGCGCCGCCTGCCAGCAGGCCGTCGAGGATGTACAGCGCCGGCGACTCGCGGATGTCGTCGGTCTCGGGCTTGAACGAGAGTCCGAGCATCGCCACGGTCTTGCCCTCGAGCCCACCCAGGGCGTCGGACACCTTGGTGACCATCCGCTCGCGCGTCTCGCGGTTGACCTCCAGCACGGCGTCCATGATCTGGAAACGCAGGCCGCGGCTCTGGGCGATCTGGCTGACCGCCTGGGCGTCCTTGGGGAAGCAGGAGCCGCCGAAGCCCGGCCCCGGATGCAGGAACTTGGAGCCGATGCGGTTGTCGAGCCCCATGCCGCGGGCGACGGTCTCGACGTCGGCGCCGAGCGCCTCGCACAACCGGGCGGTCTCGTTGATGAACGAGATCTTGGTCGCCAGGAAGCCGTTGGAGGCGTACTTGATCAGCTCGGCGCTCTCCACCGAGGTGATGACGAACGGTACGTCGGCCACCCGCAGCGGAGAGTAGATGTCGAGCATGATGTCGATGGCGCGGCGGTCGTTGCTGCCGATCACCACCCGGTCGGGGCGCATGAAGTCCTCGATCGCCGAGCCCTCGCGCAGGAACTCGGGGTTGCTGACCACCGCGAACGGATGGTCGGTCCGGGCGCGCGCGGCCACCGTCTCCTCGATCATCTTGCCGGTACCGATCGGCACCGTGCTCTTGGTGACGATCACCTTGAAACCGTTGAGATGCGCGCCGATCGACTCCGCCACCTGGCGGATGAAGGTCAGGTCGGCGGATCCGTCCTCGCGCGGCGGAGTGCCGACCGCGATGAAGATCGCCTCGGCCTCCTCGATCGCCGGACCCAGGCGGGTAGTGAAGCGCAGCCGGCCGGCCTCGGCATTGGTGCGAGCCAGGGTGGCCAGACCGGGTTCGTAGATCGGGATCTCGCCGCGGCGCAACGCCGCGATCTTGTCGCGCAGCTTGTCGACGCAGGTGACCTGCATGCCGAAGTCGGCGAGGCAGGCGCCGGTCACCAGTCCGACGTAGCCGGTTCCAACGACGCAGATTCGCATTTCGATCGGATGGGGAAACCGGCGGCGGAGCCGTTCGGTGCAGTGCTACGCCGCGGGTGCTTCGGCCTCGCGCCGGTACCACTCGACGAACCGTCGCAGACCTTCACGGATCGGCACCTTCGGGGAGTAGTCGAGCAGGCGGTGCGCCTTGGCAACGTCGGCGTAGGTGATCGGAACGTCGCCGGGCTGATCGGGAAGATACTCGATCCGTGGATCGACGGCAAGCTCCTCCGCCAGCCAGCGCACCAGGTCGCGCAGCGCGGTGGTCTCGGCGCCGCCCAGGTTGACGATCTCGAAGTCGGCGGCCAGCTCCATCGCGGCCTCGACTCCGTCGATGATGTCGCTGATGAAGGTGTAGTCGCGGCGGCTGCCGCCGTCGCCGAACAGGGTCACCTTCTCGCCGCGCGCCAGCTGGGCGGTGAACTTGTGGATCGCCATCTCCGGGCGCTGGGCGGGCCCGTAGACCGTGAAGAACCTCAGACAGGTGGTCTTCAGGTCGTACAGGTGGTGGTAGTTGAAGCACAGCAGCTCGCCGGTCCGCTTGGTGGTGGCGTACGGGCTTATCGGCTGGTTGATCTCGTCGCTCTCCGAGAACGGCACCTTGCGGTTGATGCCGTAGACCGACGACGACGAGCCGAAGATGAAGGTCTGCGGACCGTGGCGCCGCGCCGCCTCGAGCAGCCGCAGCGTGCCGATGCAGTTCACCTCCTCGTACAGGACCGGCTCGGCGAGACTCGGCCGCACGCCGGCGCGCGCCGCCAGGTGCACCACCTGGTCGAAGCCGCCGCGGCGAAACAGCTCATCCACCAGCGCCTCGTCGCGGATGTCGCCTTCCACCAGCCGGTAGTCGGCCCGCCCGACGAACGGCTCCACGTTGGCGCGCTTGCGGGCCGGGTCGTAGAAGTCGTTGAAATCGTCGAGCACGGTCAGCCGCATCCCCCGCTTGAGCAGGCGGCGGCTGAGGTGGGAGCCGATGAATCCGGCGCCTCCGGTGATGAGGACGTGGGGTGCCAACGGGTGCGGGGTCTGTCGGGGTCAGCCCGGGTCGGAGGACGGCCCGACCTGCTGTCGGATCTCCTGCTGCTGCTCCTGGTAGCGCTTGTTGATGCCGGACTTCTGACGGTTGCGGATGAGCCAGCGCAGCAGCTTCGACTCGTTGATGCCGACGATAACATCGTTGATCGCTTCGTAGATCGCCGGGTCGTCGATCAGCTTGCCGAGAGAGCCGTCGCCGCGCTCCAGCTTGCCCGACAGCTCGTTGAGGTTCTCGAGCAGCTGCTCGAGGTTGGTGCCCACGCTGTCGGCCAGCTCGCTGTCGGTGAGCAGCCGGTTGAGCAGGCCGTCGCCCTCGCTGAGCTGCTCGACCAGCTGCGACAGGTTCTGCGACGTGTGGCTCAAGCTGGCGACCGTCTCGCGGATCTCGGTGGCGGTGGTCTCGTCGTTGAGCAGCGCGGGCAGCGCGCCCGGACCGCTGTCGATCTTGGCCATCACCGACTCGAAGCGGTCGAGCGCCTGTTCGATGCGGTCGGCGAGCTGCGAGTCGTTGATCAGGCTGGCGAGGGTGCCCTCGCCGCTGTCGATCTTGTCGGAGATGCCGCGCAGCGACTCGAGGGTCTCGATCAGCGCCTGCTTGGCGCGCCGCCCGGCCTCGTTGTCGGTGATCAGCTCGCCGAGAATGCCTTCGCCGGCCTCCATGCGAGCCAAGATCTGGCGCAGCGAGTACGAGATCGCGACCACGTTCTCGACCACGTCGCCGCCGGAGGCGATCAGCTTGTCGACGTCGGTCGCCGGCGCCGCCGGGATCTCGCCGCCGCTGGGGATCACCGAGCGGTCGGGCGAGCCGGAGCTGATCTCGATGTACTTGTCGCCCAGCAGGCCGAGGGTCTTGATGCGAGCGACCGAGTCCTGGCGGATGCGCTGCTCGTACGCCCGGTCGACGGTGACCCACACGGTCAGCAGCTCCTGGGTGACCTCTTCCGGCAGCACCACCCGGGTGACGTCGCCGACGTTGACTCCGTTGAGCTGTACCGGGCTGCCGGTGGCCAGGCCGCTGACCGTCTCGAAGCGCACGAAGTAGCTGTTCTTGCGGGCGAACAGGTTGCTGCGCTCGCCGATCAGGAAGATCCCCGCGGCCAGCACCGCGAGCGCCACCAGCACCAGCAGCCCGACCTTGACTTCACGCGACATCGGCTTCCTCCTCGTCCCGCCCGGACAGAAAGGCCTGCAACAGGTGGTCTTCCGAGCGCTCGGCCTCCTGCCAGCCGCCCAGGAAACGGAACCGGCCGCCGTCGAGAAACGCCAACCGGTCGCCCACCGCGCGCGCCAGCGGGATGTCGTGGGTGACCACCACGAAGGTGGCCGACAGCTCGCGCTGGGTGCGCCGGATGAGCCGCCCGATCGAGGCCGAGGTCATCGGGTCGAGGCCGGTGGTCGGCTCGTCGAACAGCACCACCTCGGGGTCGAGCGCCAGCGAGCGGGCCAGCGCGACCCGTTTCTTCATGCCCCCGGAGAGCGCCGACGGCACCCGGTTCTCGATGCCCTCGAGACCGACCAGCGCCAGCTTGGCCGCCACCTGCTCGGCGATCTCGGACTCGCTCATCCCGGTGTGCTCGCGCAGCGGGAAGGCGATGTTACCGAGCACGGTCATCGAGTCGAACAGGGCGCCGCCCTGAAACAGCATGGCGATGCGCCGGCGGATCGGAAACAGTCGGCGCTCGTCGAGCGCGGTGATCTCGATGCCGTCGAACACCACCCGGCCGGCGTCCGGCCTGTCGAGCCCGTTGAGCTGGCGCAGCGTCACCGACTTGCCCGAGCCTGAGCGCCCGAGGATCACCAGCGTCTCGCCGCGCTCGATGTCGAAGTCCAGCCCGTCGAGCACCTTGCGCTCGCCGAACTGCCGGGTCAGCCCGCGAACGACGAAAACCGGTTCAGCCACCGCCCTCGCCTCAGAACAGCAGGTAGAACAGCTTGGTGAGGAAGAAGTCGGACACCAGCACCATGATCGAGGCCATGACGACCGTGTCGGTGGTCGCCCGGCCCACGCCGTCGGCGCCGCCGTGAGCAGTGAGGCCATTGTAGCAACCGATCACGGTGACGAAGTAGGCGAAGAAGAACGACTTGCCGATGCCGCTGAAGACGTCCTCGAGGGTGAGGGCGCCGAGCACGTCGTTGATGTAGAACCCTGGCGTCAGCTTGAGCTGGGCGGTGGCGATCACCATGCCGCCGAGGATGCCGAGCAGGTCGCCCAGCACGGTGAGCGCCGGTAGCATCACCAGCGTCGCCGCCAGCTTCGGCGCCACCAGCTTCTTGACCGGATCGGCGGCCATCGAGCGCAGCGCGTCGATCTGCTCGGTGACCTTCATGGTGCCGAGCTCGGCGGTCATGCCGGCGCCGATGCGGCCGCCGACGATGAGTGCGGTCAGCACCGGCCCCAGCTCGCGGACCAGCGACTTCGAGACCACGGTGCCGATGTAGTACTTGACGCCCAGGGCCGGCAGGCTGTAGGCGGTCTGCAGCGCCAGGACCATACCCGTGAAGACGGTCGTGATGCCCGCCACCCACAGCGAGCGCACGCCGATCTGCTCCGCCTCGGCGACCCACTGCCGGAGCTCGAACGGCCTCGTCACCATCGCCCTGAGCCCGTGCCAGCCGAGCAGCGCCAGCCCGCCGGCGGTGGTGGCGGCGGCCGCCAACGGTGCCGGCAGGTTCACCTGCCCACCACCCTGTCGCCGCGGCACGGTGCCGGGCTCCGGCGCCGGGCGTCGTACAATGCGGCCTGCCGCGGAGCACCGAGGCGGCGCGCGAGGAAGGTGCGAATGGGCACGGCCGAGATTCTAGCCAATAGCGCGAGCCGTGAGCCCGGTGTCCGCTGAAACGGCGCCGGGCGGCCTCGGCGGCCGCCTGCTGTCGGCCACCGCCACCGTCACCGCCAACCTGTACCTGCTGGTCGGCACCATCGTGATGGCCAGCCTGGCGCTGCTGTCGATCTGGCTGGGCGGGCGCTGGTTCCATGCCATGGCGCGGATCTGGAGCCGCGGCGTGCTGTGGTCGAGCGGCGTACGGCTGGAGACCCGCTTCGCCGAGCCGCTGCCCGCCGGCGGCTACTTCGTGTTCATGGCCAACCACCAGAGCCTGCTCGACATCCCGGTGCTGCTCTGCGCGCTGCCCGGGCAGACGCGGTTTCTGGCCAAGCGCAGCCTGTTCCGGATCCCGGTGTTTGGCTGGGCGCTCAAGGCCGGCGGCTTCATCAGCATCGACCGCAGCGATCGCAGCCGCGCCGGCGAGAGCTTCGGCGACGCTATCCGCGAGCTGCGCGGCGGCGCCTCGGCGGTGGTGTTCCCCGAGGGGACCCGCTCCGAGGACGGCCGGCTGCTGCCGTTCCAGCGCGGCGGCTTCCTGCTGGCGCTCAAGGTCGGCCTGCCGATCGTGCCGGTGGGGATTCGCGGCAGCCGTGAGGTGCGAGCCAAGGCGGGTTACCGGGTGCGGCCCGGCGCGATCGAGGTGCGCTGCGGCCGCCCGCTGACGGTCGCCGACTACGGCGTGCGCGACAAGTCCCGGCTGATGGACTCGGTGCGCCGCCAGGTGGCGGAGCTGGCGGCAGTCGAGCTCCGCTAGCGGCGATCGCTCGCCAGCCGGTCCCCCGGCCCCGGCGCCGAGGAGCGGCGGCCGTGTGGGGTAGACTCGGACCATGTCCGAGAAGCTCGAGAAGCGGGTCTGGGAAGAGCTGCAGCAGGTGCGGTTTCCGGGGATGAGCCGCGACATCGTGTCGTTCGGTTTCGTCGACCGGGTGGCGGCCGGCGACGACGGCATCGTGGTGGAGCTGGCGATCGCTACCCACAACCGCGACGCGGCGGCCGCGGTGCGCGACGAGGCCGACAAGCGCTTGCGCGCGCTCGAGGCCGGTCCGGTACGGGTCGAGCTGCGGCTGATGGCGCCGCCGGCGCCGGCCCAGCAGGCGGTCAGCCAGGACCCCGGCCTGATCCCCGAGGTGCAGCACGTGGTGGCGGTGGCCAGCGGCAAGGGCGGCGTCGGCAAGTCGACGGTGGCCGCCAACCTGGCGGCGCGGCTGGCCCAGCTCGGTCACCGTGTCGGCCTGCTGGACGCCGACATCTACGGCCCTTCGATGCCGATGATGTTCGGCATCACCGACAAACCGGTGGTCGAGGGCCAGCGCATCGTGCCGTTCGAGCGCCACGGCGTCAAGATCATGTCGCTCGGCTTCATCCTCGACGTCGACACGCCGGTGATCTGGCGCGGCCCGATGGTGGTCAAGGCGATCGAGCAGCTGCTGGGCGACGTCGCCTGGGGCGCTCTCGACTACCTGATCGTCGACCTGCCGCCGGGCACCGGAGACGCGCAGCTGACCATCAGCCAGAAGGTGCCGATGTCGGGCGCGGTGATCGTGTCGACGCCGCAGGACATCGCTCTGATCGACGCCCGCAAGGGTCTGGCGATGTTCCGCAAGGTGGAGGTGCCGGTGATCGGCATCATCGAGAACATGTCCGGGTTCGCCTGCCCGCACTGCGGCGAGGTCACCGACGTCTTCAAGAAAGGCGGCGGCCGGCGCACCGCCGAGGCGCTCGGCTGCCCGTTCCTCGGCAGCGTGCCGCTCGATCCGGCGGTGGTCGAGGGCGGCGACTCGGGCACGCCGATCGTGGTGTCGAACCCCGACGGCCCGCATGGCGAGGCGTTCACCCGCCTGGCCGAGGCGGTGGCCACCGAGCTCGGCAAGCGCGAGGCGCGCAAGCTGTCGATCTTCTGAAGCGATGGCCGTGGCGGTCATCGCCGACGCCCACATCGGCGGCCCGGGCGGCGAGGCGGGGCCGCTGGCGGCGCAGCTCAAGCGGCTGGCCGACGGACGGTGCCGCCACCTCGTCCTGCTCGGTGACCTGTTCCAGGTGTGGGTGGGCCACCGCCGGTACGAGACCGGGGCGATCCGCGAGGTGGTGGCGGCGCTCGAGGAGCTACGCCGCGCCGGGCTGCGCATCGACTACGTCGAGGGCAACCGCGACTTCTTCCTCGACAACAGCCCGTACGCCTACCTGTTCGACTCGATCTCGCGCGAGATGGCGGTGGAGGCGGGCGGCCGCCGCATCCTGCTGGTGCACGGCGACGGCCTGAACGAGCGCGACTGGCTCTACCGCTTCTGGCGCTGGCTGTCGAAGAGCCGGCCGGTGCGCTTTGCCATGTTCCACCTGCCGGCTCCGCTCGCCCGGCGGCTGGTGGTCGGCGCCGAGCGCGGCCTGGCGCGCACCAACTTCAAGCACAAGTCCCGCATACCGCGCGGTCCGATCGAGCGCTACGCCGCCGAGCGGTTCGCCGAAGGGCACGATCTGCTGCTGCTCGGTCACTTCCACCAGCCCGAGCGCTGGCAGCTCGCGGGCGGCGAGGTGTGGCTGCTCGACGCCTGGTTCAACAGCCGCAGCATCGAGTGGCTGGGCGGCGCCGCGCCGGGGGCCGAGAGCGCGGCGGGGGCGTGTAACGAGCCCGCTGGCAAGCGGGACTAGGCAGGCGACGAGGGCGACGGGTGGCGCCGCCGCCAGATCGCGAGGCGGGCGTCAGGCGATGGACGGGACAGCGGACAGCCGACAGCGACAGCGGGCGATGGCAGCCGGCGGCCGGCTGAGCGGTTCGCTCCGGCCGCCGTCGTCCAAGAGCCTCACCCAGCGCTACCTGGCGCTGGCGCTGCTGGCGTCGTCGCCTTCCCGGCTGCGACGGCCGCTGGTTGCCGCCGACACCGAGGCGTTCGCGCGCGGCCTCGAGCTGCTCGGCTGCGGGCTCGAGCGCCGGCGCGATGGGCTGCGGGTGACGCCGCCGGCGGCGGCCGGCTTGGCGACCCTCGACTGCGGTGCCGGCGGCACGATGCTGCGTCTGCTGACCGCGGCCTGTGCCGCCCTGCCCGGCGAGTGGACTCTCGACGGCGTCCCCCGGCTGCGCGAGCGTCCGCTGGCGCCGCTGGTCGAGGCGCTGCGCGAGGCGGGCGCGCGCATCGACTACCTGGAGCGATCCGGCCACGCGCCGGTGCGGGTGGCGGGCGGCAGCCTGCGCGGCGGCGAGGTGACCGTCGATGCCGGCGACTCGAGCCAGTTCGTGTCCGCCCTGCTGCTGGCCGGCTGCCGCGCCAGCCGCGGTCTCGACCTGCGGGTCGGCCGGCTGACCTCCGCGCCCTACGTCGAGCTCACGCTGGCGGCGATGGGAGAGTTCGGCGTCGCCGTCGAGCGGCCGGCCGGCAACCGGTTCCGGGTGCCGGCGGCGAGCTTCCCCGGCCGCGAGCTGACGGTCGAGGCCGACGCCTCGGCCGCCTGCTACCCGGCCGCGGCGGCGGCGCTCACCGGCGGCGAGGTGCGTCTCGTCGGGCTGCGGCGGGACAGCTGCCAGGGCGACCTCGGCTTCCTGGAGGTGCTGGCGAGCATGGGGGCCGCGGTCAGCTGGCGCGGCGGCAGGCTGGAGGTGCTGGGCGCGGGCCGCCTGGTGGGCGTCGAGCGGGACCTGTCGTCGATGCCCGACCAGGTGCCGACGCTGGCGGCGCTGGCGCCGTTCGCCGCCGGCACCACGCGCATCACCAACGTGCCGCACCTGCGGCTCAAGGAGAGCGACCGGCTGCGGGCGATGGCGGTCGAGCTCCGCCGGCTGGGGGCGGTGGTGGAGGAGCGGCCGGACGGCCTGGTGATCCCGGGGGTGTGGGCCGAGCGGCCGGCGCCGGCGGCGCCGGTGGTGGTCGATAGCCACGACGACCACCGCATCGCCATGAGCCTCGCGGTGACCGGCCTGCGGCGGCCGGGCGTCACCGTCGCGAACCCGGCGGTGGTAGCCAAGTCCTACCCCGACTTCTGGCGCGATCTGGACCGGCTGCTGGGCTAGCTTCGGCCACTGCGTAGCGCAGCCGCCGCGAGGCCGCATGCCTGGGAACCCGTCGCCAACGCCGCTCGCCGCCATCGGCGGGCCGGCCGTGGCGCCGAGCTGGCGATGGCGGACGGCCCGGGCGGCGGCGGCGGTCCGCTGTCGACTCCGGCCGGCGGCCCGGGGCGGGGTGGCAGCAGGAGGAGGCTCGGCGCGGTGAGCCGGCTCCGGCGGCGGGTTCGCATCGTCGGCGAAAGCCGCCGTCTGAGGCGCTGCCTCGAGCGACTCGAACGGCTGGCGCCGAGCGACCTGCCGGTGCTCATCCGGGGTGAGACCGGGACAGGCAAGGAGCTCGCCGCCCGCCGGCTGCACCGGCGCAGCCGCCGCCGCGATCGTCCGCTGGCGCCGATCAACTGCGCCGCCCTGGCGCCCGGGCTGCTGCTCTCCGAGCTCTTCGGCCACCTGCGCGGCGCCTTCACCGGCGCCGACCGCGATCGCCCCGGGATCTTCGAGGCGGCCGCCGGGGGCACCGTTCTGCTGGACGAGATCGGCGACCTGCCGCTGGAGGCGCAGGGCAAGCTGCTGAGGCTGTTGCAGGAGGGCGAGGTGCGGCGGATCGGCGAGAACCTGCCGCGGCGAATCGACGTGCGGGTGGTGGCCGCCACCCACCGTGACCTCGAGCGGATGGTGCAGACGGGCGAGTTCCGGCGCGACCTCTACTACCGGCTGCGCGTGGGGCGGGTGCGGCTGCCGCCGCTGAGGGAGCGCGGAGAGGACGTGCTGCTGCTCGCGCGGGCCTTTCTGGCCGAGCTCGGCCAGCCGCCCCCGCGGCTCACCCGCGCGGCCCGCCGCCGACTGCTGGAGTACTCCTGGCCGGGGAACGTGCGCGAGCTCAAGAACGTGCTCGAGGTCGCCGCCGCCCTGTCCGACGACGGCACCATCGGCGTCGACCTGCTCGACTTGCCGGAGACCGGCAAGACGGCGCTGTACGGCTACCACGAACGCCTGCGTCGCTTCCGCCAGAGCATGGTCGCCGAGGCGCTCGAGGCCAGCGACGGCAACCAGGCCGCCGCGGCTCGGCGGCTGGGGCTGAGCCGGCAGGCGCTTTCCTATCTGGTCAGGCGGCTGGAGATCGGCTGAAGGAGCCCTGTCGCGAGCGAGCCGCCTACAGGGCGCCGCGCGGCGCCCCGCTCCGTGGTCCCGGGCTGGATCCTCGGCCTGCCTGCCGCGTGACCCGATGGCTGGCCGCGGCCCCTGAGCGACCTGCCGATGATTGCCCGCGCCACGCCGTCGCGTTACCGTAGCACTGCCCCGTGACCGCCTACCTCCTGCGCCGCCTGGTCTACGTTCTCGTCGTCGGCCTGCTGGTGGCGACGCTGGTCTTCTCGCTCATCCACCTGATCCCCGGCGATCCGGTGGAGATCATGCTGGGCGACAGCGCGCAGCGCGGCGAGGTCGAGCAGCTGCGCGGCGAGCTCGGTCTCGACCGGCCGCTGGCGGCGCAGTATGTCGACTTCCTGCGCGGTCTGGTGCGCGGCGATCTGGGCAGCTCGATCCACTTCCGCCAGCCGGTGACCACGCTGCTGCGGCAGCACTATCCGGCGACCGTCGAGCTGGCGGTGGCCAGCATGCTGGTGGCGCTTCTGATCGCCGTGCCGCTCGGGGTGCTGGCGGCTTTCAGGCGCAACGGCGCGGTGGATCACGTCTCGCGGGTGCTGGCGCTCGTCGGCGTGTCGCTGCCCAACTTCTGGCTCGGCCCGATGCTGATCCTGGTGCTGGCCATCCAGCTCGACCTGTTCCCGGTGTCCGGCCGCTCCGGGCCCGCCAGCCTGGTGCTGCCGGCGATCACCCTCGGCACCGCCCTCGCCGGCCTGCTGACGCGGATGATCCGCTCGGCACTCGGCGAGGAGCTGCACCGCGGCTACCTGCAGACGGCGCGCGCCAAGGGGCTGGGCCGGCTGGCGGCGGTGGTTCGGCACGCCTTCCGCAACGCCTCGATCCCGGTGGTGACGGTGGTGGCGCTGCAGTTCGGCACTCTGCTCACCGGTGCCATCATCACCGAGACGATCTTCGCCTGGCCCGGTCTCGGCCGGCTGATCATCCAGGCCATCCGGCTGCGCGACTACCCGCTGGTGCAGGGCGGCGTGCTGGTGATCGCCATGACCTACGTGCTGATCAACCTGTTCACCGACCTGACCTACGCGGTGCTCGACCCGCGCATCCGGCTGGGGAGGGAGGGCTAGCCTGCGCTTCTCACCGATCCGCTGCTGCGCGTGCCGCGGGCCGAGCGGCTCGGTGAGAAGCGCAGGCTGGCAAGTGGCGCCGCGAAGCCCGGCCGGCTCAGCCCGCCGGCGCCCGGAGGTACCCGGCCATCAGCTCGGCCACCGCCTCGAGACCGGCCTGGTCGTCGTCGTCGAACGCCGCCGGCGCGTGCGAGTCGAGATCGAGCACCGCCGCCAGGCGGCCGTCGCGACCGCGGACCGGCACCACGATCTCCGAGCGCGCCCGCGCGTCGCAGGCGATGTGGCCGGGGAAGGCGTGGACGTCGCGCACCAGCTGGGTGGCCCGCTCGGCGGCGGCGGTGCCGCACACCCCCTCGCCGAAGCGGATCTCGAGGCAGCCCGGCGGCCCCTGGTACGGGCCGATGCGCAGCAGCCCCGGCTCCACCACGCGGTAGAAGCCGGTCCAGCTGGCGTAGTCGAGGGCCTCGTGCAGCACCGAGCAGCAGGTCGCCATGGCGGCGACGTCGTCGGTGACGCCCTCGAGCAGGGCGGCGAGCTGACGGTGGACGAGGCGGTAGGTCTCGCCCTTGGTGGCGGTCGTCTCCATGGTGGCCGGATTGTACGGCAAGCCGGGGGGCCGCGGCGCTCGGGCGGCCGCCGCTCGCCGGAGCGGGGGGCGCGGTGAGCGGCACGGCGCGGCAGCGCGGCGTGCTGGTGGCTGGCGGCCTGCTGGTGGCCGTGATGCTGGTGACGGCGCTGGCCGCGCCGCTGCTGGTCTCCGTCGATCCTTCGGCGCTGAGCCTCGAGCGGCGGCTGGAAGGGCCGTCCTGGGAGCACCCGCTGGGGCTCGACGAGCTGGGTCGGGACATCCTGGCGCGCATGCTCCACGGCGCCCGCGTATCGCTCGGTGTGGGGCTGGCGGTGGTGCTGCTGGCCGGCAGCCTGGGCACCCTGATCGGCGCCGTTTCGGGCTACGTCGGGGGCCGGCTGGACGCGCTCCTGATGCGACTGACCGACGTCTTCCTGGCGTTTCCCGGCATCCTGCTGGCGATCGCCCTGGTGGCGGTGCTGGGACCGGCGCTGCGCCACGTGGTGCTGGCGCTGGTGGTGATCGGTTGGGTGAGCTACGCCCGGCTGGTGCGCGGGCAGGTGCTGCAGCTCAGGGAGCAGGAGTTCGTGCTGGCGGCGCGCGCCGGAGGCTACCCGGCGAGGCGCATCCTGTGGCGCCACCTGCTGCCCAACGTGCTGCCGGTGTTGACCGTGCAGGCAAGCCTGGGGATGGCGGGCGCGGTGCTGGCCGAGGCCAGCCTGTCGTTCCTCGGGCTCGGCATCCAGCCGCCCACCCCGTCGTGGGGCGCGATGATCGACGCCGGCAGGAGCCACCTGCTCGACGCCCCGCACCTGGCGCTGTTTCCCGGCCTCGCCATCCTGGTCACCGTGATGGGGCTGAACTTCCTCGGCGACGGGCTGGTGGACTACCTGGATCCGCGGCAGAAGCGGCTGTACGAACGGGCGGGGTAGGGCTGGTGGCGTAGGGGCGGCGTGCTCAGAGCCGTCGAGGGGCCGGCGGGGTGTCGTCGCGCTCCGCGCGCCCCTGGGGTTGACGCGCGGGCGTCGGTGCTCGGGGTGCAAACGGCGAGATGGGCTCCAGGAGCGCGTTCGCGTCGGGGCGCTGATCGCTCCGCGTGACGACACCCCGCCGGCCCCTGGTGGCGCGGACCGGTGTTGCTGCGAGAGGGGTCAGGTTTCGCGTCGGCGGAGGGTGGGCTAGACTGTCGGCAACTCGATCCCGGGCAGTTGAGGTTCGACAGTCGCGGAAGCAGGAGACCGATGGCGGAGAAGATCAGGCCGACGGTTTTCGTCAGCTACAGCCACAAGGACAAGAAGCACCTCGATTCGGTCCTGCCGTTCCTCGAGGGGCTGGAGCTCAACGAGCGGATCGAGCTGTGGCACGACCGGCTGATCGGGGTCGGAGAGGATTGGTACCGGCAGCTTGAGGGCGAGATGCACGACGCCAAGGTGGCGATTCTGCTCGTCACCCAGAACTTCCTGGCGTCCAGGTTCTGCAAGTTCGAGGAGATCCCTGTGCTGCTCCAGCGGCAGCGCGAAGGCAGACTGGCGGTCCTGCCGGTCCTCCTCGAGCCGTGTCTGTGGGAAGAGGAGCCGTGGCTCAAGCGGCTCCAGATGATCCCGACGGACGGTCCCGTGCCGCAGAGGGGAGTGCGCCGCAAGCAGATCCTCACCGACCTGGCGCGCAAGGTGGTCGAGGTCGCCGACAAGGGCGTCGCGCCGCCCGAGAAGGCCCTCGAGAACTGGCCGCCGGAAGCCTACAACCTCCGGCGTTTACCCCAGACCGGCTCCTTGCTCTTCGGCCGGCGTAACGAGCTGGCCCTGGTCGACCGGGCCTGGAACGAGGGCGGGACCAACCTGGTGGTCTTCACCGCCGGCGGCGGTGTCGGCAAGTCCACCCTCTGCCGGGTGTGGTGCGAGATGCTGGCCGAGGACGACTGGCGCGGCGCCCACCGCGCCTTCGCCTGGTCGTTCCACAGCCAGGGCGCCGGCCGTCAGGGCTCCGCCGACACTTTCGTCAACGCAGCTTTTCGCTGGTTCGGCGAGGACCCCACCGGGCTCTCGCCGTGGGATCGCGGCGACCGTCTGGCCGAGCTGGTGCGCGGGGAGCGCATGCTGCTCGTCCTCGACGGCATCGAGCCGCTCCAGTCGTCCTCGGTGGCCGACCGCGGCGAGCTCCGCGACCCCGCCTTGAAGACACTGCTCGAGAATCTGGCCCAGGAGAACCCGGGCCTCTGCTTGGTCACTACCCGCGAGCCCCTGACCGACCTCGAGCAGGTGACCGAGCCGGAGGTCATCCACCACGATCTCGACCAGGTTTCGCTGCTCGCCGGCCGAGCTCTCCTGCGAGTCGCCGGCGTCAAGGGCAGCGACAAGGAGCTGGAGTCCGGCGTCCGTGAGCTCGGCCGCCACGCCCTCGCCGTCAACCTCCTGGCCACCTACATCGCCGACACGGGGGGTCGCCATATCGGCACCCTCGCGGATCTGACGCCTCCGGACCCGTCGCACGGACGCGACGCCCACCCGCGCCGCGTCATCGAAGCCTGGGCCAGGCGTCTGGGCGACAGTGCCGAGCTCGAGGTGCTCAACCAGCTCGGCCTCTTCGACCGCCCCGCCACCGGTCCCGAGCTCGAAGCCCTGCGCCAGTCGCCGCCGACTCCCGGCCTCAACCGGCACCTCCAGTCCGCCGACTACCCGCAGACCCTGGCCCGACTTCGCGCCGTCCGCCTGCTGGCGCCGCCCAACCTGCACGAACCCGAGACCCTCGACAGCCACCCGCTGATTCGCGAGCATTTGGGCGAGTCGTTGCACGACACCCGGCCCGACTCCTGGAAGACCGGGCACAACGTGCTCTACGAGCACCTCACGAGCACTTCCGAGTATCAGCCCGACGGGCTGGAGGAGCTGTCCCCACTCTACGCTGCCCTGACTCACGGCTGTGCCGCTGGCCGGGAGAGAGAAGCGCTGAATCTGGTGTATTTCCAGAGGATCTCGCGGGAGAACGAGTCGTTCGTGACCCACAAGCTCGGCGCCTTCGCCGCCGACCTGGCCGGCCTGGCGTCTTTCTTCGAGGTCCGCTGGCACAAGCCGCTGCCGACGCTGCCGGAAGACGACCAGTCGTGGGTACTGGGTCAGACCGGCTTCAATCTGCGGGCGCTCGGGCGGCTGGCCGCGGCTCCCCAGCCCATGCTCGCTGCTCTCGCCAACGAAGTCCGGCAAGAGAACTGGCTGCGCGCGGCCGCTGCGGCCGGCAACCTCGCCGAGCTGGAGACCGGACGCGGTGAGCTGTCCTCGGCGCTCGACTACGCCACACAGGGTGTCGAGCACGCCGACCGCAGCCGTCTTCCCGAGCAGCAGGTGATGAAGCGCGCGCGGCTGGCCGATGTCCTGTTCCAGCTTGGCCGGGTCGAAGAGGCGGAGGCTCTGTTCCGGGAGGCCGAGAGGATCCTGACCGGCGGGAAGCCGTCGCCTCACAAGCTGTATTCACTCTGGGGGTACCTGTTCTGTGAGCTGCTGCTCGAGGTGGGCAAAGTCGAGGAGGCAGAGACTAGAGCGCTCTATGCGCTCGAGCTGGTGGGGCGATTCGACACACCTCTTCTCGACCAGGCGGTAGCTCACCTGTCGATGGGGAGGCTACATCTCGTCCAGCGCGACTATCCGGAGTCGAAACCGTTCTTGCGGCGGGCGGTCGAGCTGCTACGGCTTGCGGGTCAGTCCGACTACCTACCGCGGGGGCTCGTTGCCAACGCCGAGTTCCATCTCGGCACCGCAGATTTCGAGCGATCCCACAAGGTTCTCGACGACTCTCTCACCCTCTGCCTCCGAGCTGGTCTGCGCTTGTTCGAAGCCGATACCTGGCTTGGCCTCGGCCGCTTGAATCTGCGAACCGGCGAACTGCGGCAAGCTGGCGAGAGCCTGGGCAGAGCCCGGGCGATCATCGAGCAGACCGGTTACGGCCGGCGCCGGGAGGAGCTGGCCGAGCTCGAGGCACAGCTCGCCGATTGACGGAGCGGGCGGGTGGCCGGCGACGGCCAGCGCTAGGGCGCGGTCTCCGCACCGGCCCGCTCCTCCTCGACCCGCTGCCAGCCCTCCTGCGCCAGCCACGCCTCGGCCTCCTCGCGGTGGTCGTCGAGCACCGCGAACTGGCCGACGTCGCCGGGGCGGAAGTCGGAGCGGTCGTCGATCGGCAGGCAGCTGGCGCCGCGCTCGAGGGTCAGGGGGAGGACGAAGTTCATCGGGTGGTTGGTGCTGGGGGCGGGCTCGGTGACCGAGAAGTCGGCCTCCTCGGCGAGCTGCCAGCGCTCGATCGGCGCGGCGCCGCGACCCAGCCGGGCGGACCACAGGCCGAGGTTGCGCGGCCGGCCGAACAGCAGCCGGGCGCCGACGTCGCGGACCATCTCCGGCGTCACGCTGGCCTGCTCGCTGCGCAGCGCCACCCACACCTTGGGCACCTTGAACTCCTCGCGCGCCTTGCGTGCGAACAGCAGGTTGATCTCCTCGTTGGGGGTCACCGCCACCGCGCCGGCGCGGCCGTCGAGGTCGGCGCGCAGCAGCAGGCCCTCGCGCAGGGCGTTGCCGAACAGCACGCGGAAGCCCTCGGTCTCGGCTCGCCGCGAGGCCTCGGGACTCGAGTCGAGGAAGACCACCTCTTCGCCGCCGCCGCGCAGCAGCCGGCCCAGGCCGACGCCCAGCGGGTTGGCGCCCAGGATGGTCAGTCCCTGGTTGGAGATCCGCCGCACCCCCAGCAGCGAGGCCAGCGCACCGCCGGTCAGCCCCTGGATCAGCACCGTAGAGGCGATCACCAGGAACACCAGAGCCCGCAGCTGGTTGCCGCCGGCGTGGCCCGCCGCCTCGAGCTCGGCGGCGAACAGCGATGCCACCGCGGCGGCGACGATGCCGCGCGGCGCCAGCCACGACAGGAACGCCTTGTCCCGGAGCGGCATGCCCGAGCCCCAGGTGCCCACCAGCACGTTGAGCGGCCGCACCACCAGCATCAGCAGCGCGACGGTGGCGGCGCCGCGCCAGCCGAGCGCCCGCACCTCCTCGATCCGCACGTCCGCCGCCAGCAGCACGAACAGCATGCCGATGAACAGCACCGTGAGCTGTTCCTTGAACTGCTTGAGATCGCCCAGGGCGCGGGTCTTGACGTTGCCCACCGCCAGGCCGGCGGCGGTCACCGTCACGATGCCGCTCTCTTCCAGCAGGCCGTTCGAGAGCTGGAACATCGCCAGCACGATCGACAGGGTGAAGACGTTCTCGAGGCCCTCCGGCACCACCGTCTCGAAGCGCAGCAGGTAGGCGATCAGCAGACCGGCGGCGGTGCCGACGACGGCGCCGAAGCCTAGCCGCGACAGCAGGTGGATCCCGCCGAGCGCCAGGCTCTCGCCGCTCGGGCTGAGCGCCACCTCGAGCGCCACCACCGCCACGATGGCGCCGATGGCGTCGACCAGCACGCCCTCCGCCTCCAGCACGGTCGACAGGTTGGCGTTGACGCGGATGCGGCGCAGCAGAGGGTTGATCACCGTCGGCCCGGTGACGATCACCAGCGAGCCGAACAGCGCCGCCTGGGTCCACTCCCAGCCGAGCATCGAGCGTGCCGCCAGCGCGCCGCCGACGGCGGTTACGAGTGCGCCCCAGGTGACCAGCCGGCGGATGCTCAGGGCCTCCCGCCTGAGCCGTTCGAGATTGAGGTTCATGCCGCCCTCGAACAGGATGACGGCCACCGCGAAGCCGACCAGCATCTGCAGCGCCCCGCCCAGGCTGTCCGGCTGGATGATGGCCAGCAGGTCGGGTCCGAGCAGTACGCCGGCGGCCAGCAGCAAAACGATGCCCGGCACCCGCAGGTGGCGCGCCAGGGCCTGCGCCAGCATGCCGACAGCCAGCGCCAGCGCGACGTTGTAGGCCGGATCCTGGACGAGCTCGGCGGCGTGCATGGGGGGGTTGGGCAGCGGGGGAGAGAGGGGCGAGTATAGCCGCCGTCGCGGTTGCCGGTTGAGCGGCCCGGGCGCGACGCGGGAGCCGCCCACGCCCGCTTCTGCTCGTCGCCGCCGCCCTGCTCGCGGCCTCCCGTGCCTCGCTCGCACGGTCCCTCATCCCCGGGGTGACGCCGGTCGGCGTCGAGCTCACCTGGCTGCCGGGTTTCGATACCACCGGCGCCGCCAGCGCGCTCCGGCGCGACCGCCGGCTCGACCTCACCGGCGGGGTCGGCCAGGCCCTGGCGGCCTGCGTGCCCTGAGCCCGGGTCTCGAGCTCCTCACCGTCGCTCGCTGCCGGCCGACTCCTCCGGCTTCAGCACCCCCAGCACATACCGCTCCGGGTCCAGGTACCGCGTCGCCGCCTCCGCCAGCTCGGCGTCGCCGACCGCGGCGTCGAGCTGGTCGTGGTCGAGGATCAGCTCGGGGTCGAGGCCGTGGCGGTAGTGGAAGCCGAGGCTGCCGAGCCACCAGCTGTTCTCGCGCAGGTCGAGCTCGCGCTGACGGTGCTGCTGCTCGCGCACCTTGGCGAGCGTTTCGGGGTCGAAGCCGTCGCGGCGCACCGTCTCGAGCTCCGCCAGCAGCCGCTCGATCAGCGCCTCGGCGCGCGCCGGATCGCACGAAAAGCTGATCCGCAGGCGGTGCCCAGGGCGGGGTATCTGGGTGTGCGAACCGCCGACGCCGACGTCGTAGGTGGCGCCCAGCTCCTCGCGCAGCACGTCGCGCAGTCGGATGGCGAGGGCGTCGGTCAGGATGCCGAGCGCGTGGGCTCCCTGGCGGCTCCACGGCGACTCGCCGTGCAGCACCAGGTAGACGGTGGCGCGCGGCTCGAGCCCCTGCCGGACCTCGAAGCGCACCGCGCCCGGCGGCTCCCGGATGCCCCGGTCGACCCAGCTTTCCTGCCGGCCGGC
>JBFGNS010000019.1:0-40220 GCA_041574955.1 Thermoanaerobaculia bacterium
CCTAGGTTCTCCCGTGTCGCTTGCGCCACTCGCCCCAGTCGATCGCGGACGACTCTTTGAGCACCATGTCGTCAGGGCCCAGGTTGTCGCAGAAGATGGCCAGGTTGAGGCAATCCCACCGCGCGCTGGGGGCAATCAACCCATCGAATCCAAGGAAGGCGGCAGCGTCCCCGATCTCCCGGGTCCGTTCGTAGAGCATGTCGGAGTAGGCCGCCGGGGCCACACCAAGAGACTCGAGCTCTTTCAGGTCCGCAAACCTGAGAGTGCTCTTCGTGCTCACCTCGAGCTCGTTCAAGGTGAAGGCTGGCTTGCTCGGGAAGACCGGTTGCCTGGAGAGATGGAAGTACATCTCTGCAGTCGCTCCGTTCGGGTCCAGAGACGTGTAGAGAACGTCGAAGTGACCGAGATCCCAGCGCCCATGCGACGGCCGGCACAGCAGAGGATCCCTGCCTTCGCGGACGACGCGCCAGACGGTTTCGTCTACGGGTATCCGCGGCAGCTCGTCGAGCGCGTCCAGCAGTTCGAGATCGCGCGCTCTCCTGCTGCTCATGGACTACAGGTAGGCCCCGTCCTCGAGCCGATCGATGACGGCGAGCACTTCCTCGGTCCGACCTTCGTGGATCAAGTCGACAGCTCGCTCGCGCTCGAGGAGCGGATGCGGTGTGTGTAACCACAGGCGGGTCTCGTCCGGCGAGTACAGATCGGAGAGGCACTCCACGACATACCGAAGGTCCGCTATCACCGTCTGGGTATGGAGTGACGGCGAGCCCTTGCCCGTGCTCCACCGGGAGACGGTCGGCGGAGAGACGGCGACGATGTTCGCAATATCAGCTCCCTTCAGTCCGCCGCGTTCCCGCAGGTCTCCGAGGATTCTGGCTACTGCAGTCGACATTCCCTGGCTCCTTCCTTCTTGTCTTCGCGCCTGGAGGCGGTGGCCACGCTCCGGTCCGCTGGGAATCGGCCCCGGTCGACCGGCGTCTCGAGCAGTCGGTGGCCGCAGTAGGCGACGCCGACGAAACGGCTCACGCCATAGTACATTTCCCTTTCAGTGCTGTCAATGCATGAAAGAGAAAAGTACCGCGCTCCGCGGGGCACCGGGCCGGCCGAGCCTCCGGTGAGAGGGTCAGTAGAGCAGCGCCGGCCGGCGAGCCTCGCGCCAGGCGGCGTGGTCGGCGCGGTCGGCGGCCAGGATCTCGGCCACCGGCACGCCGGCTGCCAGCTGCCGGTGGACCCGCCCGGTGCCGAGCAGCCGGGTGAGCGCGGCGCCGTCGCCGAGCCAGGCGAAGCCGGGCTGGCTGCTGACCGCGGCCAGCAGTTCGAGGCCGAGCCGGTAGGGCTCGGCGGCGGCCGGGTCGGTGACCCGCACGCGCAGCCCGGCGCACGGCTCGCCGAGGTACTTGGGGCGCGGCGCCGCCGGTGACGCCGTGGGCGTGAAGCGCGCCGGCTCGAAGGCGAAGCCGGGCGCTGTGACCGCGATCCGGCCGGGGTCGAACCAGGGGGCGCCGAAGAGCAGGAACGGCGCCTCGGTGCCCCGCCCCTCGGAGAGGTTGGTGGCCTCGAGCAGCGCGACGCCCGGGTAGGCCAGTGCGGCCTCGGCGGTGCGCAGGTTGGGCGACGGCGGCACCCACGGCCGGCCGGTGTCGGGCCAGCTCATCTCGCGCCGCCAGCCGAGCATCGTCACCACCGTCAGCCTGGCCGGGCTATCGAAGCCGGCGTTGACGTGCCGCGCCATCTCGCCCAGGGTCAGCCCGTGGATCAGCGGTCCCGGGGCCAGGTTGACGAAGCTGGCCGGCACCTCGGCGCGCGGCGCGCTCACCGGCCCTTCGATCCGCTCGCCGCCGAGCGGGTTGGGGCGGTCGAGGACCACCAGCTCGACGCCGGCCGCCGCCGCCACCTCGAGCACCCCGATGAGCGTCGAGACGTAGGTGTAGAACCGGACGCCGGCGCCCTGCAGGTCGAAGACCACGGCGTCGAGATCGGCCAGCTCTTCCGGCTCGGGCCGGGTGCGGCCGCCATAGAGGCTCACGACCGGCAGGCCGGTCACCGGGTCGCGGCCGCTTTCAACCCGCTCGCCGGCCGCCGCCTCGCCCCTCAAGCCGTGCTCGGGCGAGAACAGTCGCACCACCTCGACGCCGGCGCCGCGCACCACCTCGACCGCATGCTCGCCGCTGGTGGTGACCGAGGCGCGGTGGACGACCAGCCCCACCCGCTTGCCGGCCAGCGCGTCGATCTCGCCGGCAGCGACCCGCTCGAGGCCGACGCGCACCTCGGCCGGGCCCGCCCCGGCAGCCGGAAGCTCGGCAGTCGGAGGCTCGCTATCGCGCGGCGCCCCGCAGCCGGCCCCCGCCAGGAACCCGGCCAGGACCCCCACGGCCAGGCCGGCCGGCACCGGCCGGCGCCCCCGCCAGGCGGGCCGCCGACCGCCGCTCACGAGCCGGCCAGCGCCCGCACCACGGCGTCGGCCACCGCCGGCCGCGCCTGGCGGATGAGCTGGTTGTCGCGCGTCGGGTGGACGCGGTTGGTCAGCAGGATCACGAACAGCTCGCGCTCGGGGTCGATCCACATCGACGTGCCGGTGAAGCCGGTGTGGCCGAACGAGCGGTCGGAGAACAGCCCACCGGCCGACGACTTCTCGGGCGACTTGGTGTCCCAGCCGAGGGCGCGGCTCGAATCCGGGCCGAACTCCGGATGGGTGCGCCGGGTGAACGCCTCGACGGTGGCGCGGGAGACGATCCGGCGGTGCTCGAAGACCCCGCCGTTGACGAGCATCTGGGCGAAGCGCGCCAGGTCCGGGGCGGTACCGAACAGCCCGGCGTGCGGCGCCACGCCGCCCAGCGCGTAGGCGTTCTCGTCGTGCACGAAGCCGCGCACCATGCCGCCGCGGCGCGGGTCGAGCTCGGTGGGCGCGATGCGCGGCAGGAGCGCCGGCGGCGGCCGGAACAGCGTGTCGTCCATCCCCAGCGGGGCGAAGATCCGGCGGCGGGCGAACTCGTCGAGCGGCTCGCCGGCCACCCGCTCGAGTATCTCGCCCAGCAGGATCAGTCCGAGGTCGCTGTAGAGCATCTTCTCGCCCGGCTGGTAGACCAGCGGCATCGCCTGGATCCGCTCGAGATAGGCGGCCGGGCCGCGCAGCTCCTCGAACAGCGGCGCCCACCAGTCGACGCCCGACGAGTGGGTCAGCAGATGGCGCACGGTGACCCGCTCCTTGCCCTCGCCCACGAACCGCGGCAGGAAGTCCTGGACCGGCTTGTCGAGATCGAGCACGCCTTCGTCGACCAGGATCATGGCCATGGTGGTGGTGGCTATCACCTTGGTCAGGCTGGCCAGGTCGTAGATCGTGTCGGCGGCGGCGGGCGGCGCGTCGGGCTCGTACGACAGCCGGCCGTAGGCCGCCAGCCTGGCCAGCTTGCCGCGGTGCCCCACCGCCACCACCGCGCCGGGGAAGGCGCCGCGCTCGATGAACCGCTCGACGACGCGGTCGACCGCCGCGAGGCCGCCGGGCAGGAAGCCGGCCGCCTCGGGCGGAGCCGGCTCGAGCGTCATCGCGCGGCGCGGGATCTCGAGGCCGTGGCCGTACGGGTAGAGGCCGGGCAGGGTCACCGGCAGCTTGCCGCCGACGTTGGTCTCGCCAAACAGCGCCGCCACCGCCGCCCGCTGGCTCGACTCCGCCGAGCCGTAGGCGCACAGGTAGACCGGCACGTCGGCGAACTGCACCAGCAGGTAGGGGCTGCCGAAGGAGACCACCACCACCGGCACCCCGGCCTCGTGGAGCCGCCGCACCAGCCGGGCGTGGCTCGGCGCCATGTCGGCGGTGCCCTTCGACGAGGTCACCCGCACGAAGGCCGAGATCATCACGTGGCTGAACTCGGCCGCCGTCGCCACCAGCTGGTCGGCGGTCTCCTCGGACACCTCCGGTCCCAGCCGGCGGCTGGTGAACTCGATCTTGCGCGCCGCCAGCTCGGCCTCGGGCAGGCCGCGGATGGCGCGGTTGGCGGCGTCGCTCGACAGCACCAGGTGGAGCAGCTTGAGCGGCTTCTCGGCCGCCAGCGGCAGCACGCCGCCGTGGTTGCGCACCACGGTGATCGAGTCGCGCGCGATCTCGGCCGCCCGCGCCAGATCCTCGGGCCGCCGCATCTGGCGCAGCACGGCGTCGCGGTCGACAAGCCGCTCGCGCGCCAGCCCCAGCCGCGCCTTGACGGTCAGCACCCGCCGGATCGACTCGTCGAGCCGCGCCTCGCTGAGCTGCCCCTCGCCGACCGCGCGCACCAGCGCCTGGATCGCCACCTCGGTGTCGGCCGGCAGCAGCAGCAGGTCGGCGCCCGCCGCCACCGCCCGCACCGACGCCTCACCGGTCCACGCCGGGCGCACGCCGGCCATCTCCATGGCGTCGGTGACGATCAGGCCTTCGAAGCCCATCTCGCGGCGCAGCATCTCGCCGGCCAGCAGCGGCGACAGCGTGGCCGGCGCGCCCGAGGCGTCGATCGCCGGCACCGCGATGTGCCCGAGCATCACCGAGTCGACGCCGCGCTCGACGGCGCGGCGGAACGGCAGCAGCTCGACCGCGTCGAGCCGGGTGCGGTCGCCGGTCACCACCGGCATCTCGAGGTGGCTGTCGACCGCGGTGTCGCCGTGCCCGGGGAAGTGCTTGGCGGTGGTCAGCAGCCCGCCGCGGCGGGCACCGTCGATGAAGGCGTTGGCCATCCGCGCCACCAGCTCGGGGTCCTCGCCGTAGGAGCGGATGTTGATGATCGGGTTGGCCGGGTTGTTGTTGACGTCGACCACCGGCGCCAGCGCCCAGTGGATGCCGAGCGCCCGGCCCTCGCGCGCCGTCACCTCGCCGGTGAAGCGCGCCGCCTGCTCGGAGCGGGTCGCGCCGACCGCCATCGCCCACGGCAGCGGCACGGTGCCGACGTCGACGCGGAACGACAGGCCGCGCTCCATGTCGGCCGCCACCAGCAGCGGCACCCGCGCCGCCGCCTGCAGCTCGTTGAGCAGCCGCGGGATCGACTCCAGCTCGGAGCGGAAGACGACCACGCCGCCGACGCCGAGCTCGCGCACTTCGGTCAGCAGCTCGCGGTGCTCGGGCGAGCCCGGGTTGCGCGGCCGGCCGAAGGCGCGCACCATGATCATCTGCGCCGCCTTGTCGCGCAGCGTCATCCGGCGCAGGGTCGACTCGACCCAGCGCCGCTCCGAGCGCTTGAGAGGGCGGGCCGCGGGGGGCGGGGCGGGGGCGGTCGCGGGGCCGACGGCCGCCACCACCGCGGTCGGGGTGGCGCCGCCGGCAGGCAGGCCCTCCGACAGCAGCAGCAGCGCGACGAGCGCCAGCCCCGCCGCCGCCAGGGCCGCCCGCCAGCTCCTGGCCGCACCGGCGCGCCGACCCACTCCCTGCTCGCCGAACCGCATTCGCAGCGCATTCTATTGATTCCGCTCCGTTTGCCGGGCCCGGCGCCACCGCCAGGCGCCGCCGCGGTGGGTAACGCCGCGCGCACCGGAGGCTCCCGGCGACCGCTCTGGCAGCGTGGCGCCGCACCCCGTTCGGTTCACCAAGGCGGCGATCGGTGTCGCCGCCGGAGGAGGCGCCATGAGAGGCGGACAGACGCCGCGGAGGGCAACTCGACCTTCTCACCGAGCCGCTCGGCGCGGTCGCGGGCCAAACTCCGGCACCCCGCCTGCCGTAGACTGATCTACAGGCGCGGGCGAACCCGCCGTCCCGGGCCGCGCCGGAGGACCGACGATGAGACGACCCGCGACGCCCCTCGCCGCCGCGCTGCTTGCCGCCGCGATCCTGCTCCCGGCCGCGCTTTCGGACGCCGCCGACGACGGCCAACGCGTCCTGACCGGCCGCTACACGTCCGGCTACCAGGACCGGCCGGCCAACCTGCGGGCCGTCTTCACCCCCGACGGCATCGGCGGCTGGAAAGTGGTCTTCCACTTCAGCCACGCCGGACAGCGCCATCAGTACCGCGGCGAGGCCAGCGGCGACCTGGTGACCGGGTCGATCAGCGGGCGGGCGCAGAACGAGGCCGGCAGCCGCACCTTCACCTTCCGCTGCGAGTTCGACGACAAGGGGCGGTGCGAGGGCCGCCACTTCGAGATCTACCGCGGCCGCGAGCACGAGACCGGCAAGCTGACGCTACGCTAGGCGGTGATGGCCGACGAGTTCGAGGGCCTGCGCAAGCTGTTCGGCCTGCTGCGCTCGAAACCGTCCGACCCGATGGACGACGCCCGCAGGCTGGCCGCGTTGCTGATGATCGAAGCGCGGCTCTACGACCACGCGGCGCTCGAGTCGCTGCGGCCCGGCGAGCCGCTGCCCGGCGCCGTGGCCGCCAGCCTGGCGCGGGCGCTCGAGACCTTCGACGAGCAGACCAACGGCTCGGCGGAGGCGCGCGAGGTCTTCCTGAGAGAAGCGATCGAGGCGATCGGGGCCGAGCACGCCGAGGCGGTCTCGGCGGCGCTGCGCGCGGCGCCCACCAGCGGGCCGCGGCCGCTCCGCCCCAGATAGTCACGCGGCGGCAGCGGGACGGGGCGCGGCTCAGAGTCGGTTCCGGCGGCTCTGTTCGGGCTCGCGCTCACCTGGCTCGCGCCGCCCACTTGACATCGTGGGCCGCTACGCGCATAATAGTTGGCGTCACAAACACAACGGCATATCAAACTAGTTGACAACAGCCCAAGCGGGACCATGACCAACCTCGACACGCTGCGCCACGTCACCCGCCTGTTCCCGATCTTCCTGGGGCTACGGCTGCTCCCGGTCGGCGCCTGGTTCCTGCTGGTGTCGCTCGGCGGCATGGACTGGTTCCCGGGCTGGCCGCACCTGGCCCTGCTGGCGGCGGTGGCCGCGATCTGGCCGATCCACCGCTGGTACCAGGAGCGGTACGGCACGGTCGAGCCCGAACGGCTCAGCTTCGGCCGCAACTGGGCTCTGCTGGCGGGCGTCGTGGGCGGCTACCTGGCGCTCGGCTTGGGCGCCGCCAGCGGTATGCGGCCGCTGATGCTGGCTCTGCTGCTGATCGTGCTGGCGACCGTGGCGCTGTTCGCGCTGCCGCGGTCGTTCACCGGCGACCGGCGGACGACGGCGATGTTCCTCGCCGCCGCCGGGCTTTGCGGGCTGCTGCTGCTGATCCCGTTCCGCGACCCGACCCGGCTGGGCGCGGTGGGCCGCTGGTTCAGCCTGTCGATCGGTCTGCTGCTGTGCCTCGCCGGCTGGATCGAGCACTACTCCCTGGCCAGGGCCGTGCGGCGGCTCGGGGAGGGCGATGGTGCCTGAGCCGTTCGAAGAGCTCACCGGCCTCGACCGCCTGATCCACGAGCCGGCGCGGCTGGCCATCCTGACCGCGCTGTCGGCCTGCCGCAAGGCCGACTTCATGTACCTGCTGCGGCTGACCGGCCTGACCCGCGGCAACCTCTCGACCCATCTCACCAAGCTCGAGGACGCCGGCCTGGTGGGGATCGAGAAGCGGTTCGTCGGCCGCAAGCCGAACACCCTGGTGGCGCTCACCCGGCGGGGCCGGACGGCCGTCGAGCGCCACTGGCAGCGGCTCGAAGAGCTGCGCCGAAGCACTCGCGCGTGGAGCCCGCCGGAGGAACCGGAACCGGACGGGCGTTGACCCCGGAACCCGCAACGAAAGGAGTCGACCATGAGCTTTCTCACCGCAGGCGGACCCCTGATCTGGCTGGTGCTGATCCTCGGCGCCATCGCCCTGGTGGCGGCCGGACGCGCTTTCGCACAGGGCGGCAGACAGGTGCCGCTGGCGATCGGCGCCGCGGTCGCGACCTTGACGATGGCCCTGCTCAACACCGTGCTGGGCTTCCAGAAGTCGGTCTCCGGGCTCGGACAGGTGGCCGCCGACAAGCGCTGGATCTACCTCGTCGGGCTCGAGGAGTCGCTCAACAACATGGTGGTGGCGCTGCTGGTCGCCCTGCTGGTCAGCCTGCTGCTGGCGGCCGGTGCCTACCGGCGCGGCGGCCTCGGCGCGGCACACTGAGGCGGCTTCGGTCGCGCCTCGCCGCCATGGACCGGGCGGGAGGCGGTATCCCGCGGCGCCTGGTCGCAGGACCGCCTGACCGCCCGGTTCGCTCGTAGCCCCGGGGTGGCTCTCGGGCGCCGCCGCCTGCGCCGAGCCAGATCGGTGCCCCTCTAGTCCTACTGACATAGGGGAATATATCGACCGGGATATTGTGGCCTCAGTCGGGGGAGCCCTAGAGTGCGCACGGGTTCGAGCAGGATCTCGGACCCGCAACAGTCGCCGACGGCGACCAGGAGCACTCAAGGCCATGAACCTCTGCCACACCACCACCCCGCGGCTTCGCACCGCAGCCCCGCTGGCCCTGCTGGCGGCGGTCATGGCGCTCGTCGCCTCGCCCGCCCTGGCCCAGAAGACCGGCACTCTCAGCACCCCGAGCATCGCCTGCGACAGCGAGAAGTCCCAGGTCTCGATCTGGATCGACTTCGTGGCCGGCAGCCCGACGGGCGCCCCGGCCGGCTTCTCGCTGCAGTGGATGACGCAGCAGGAGTACCTGGACAACGGCGAGCAGTGGTACCTGTCGAGCGATCCCCGGCTGTGCAAGGGCTCGTTCTCGGGCAACGCCTTCGGCCACGTCTACAACCTGCCGGCGGGCGGCGCTTCCACCATCCAGATCGGGGACGCCCTGTTCGACAACCCGGGCGCCTCGAGCAACTGCGCCAGCGAGCCGCTGATCTGCGGCACCACCTACCGGTTCCGCGCCTTCAGCCACGCCACCAGCAAGCTGTTCCGCAGCGCCTGGTCGAACGACCTGCTCTGCCGCACCAAGGCGTGCACCGAGCCCGTCGCCTGCGTCTACACCCAGGGCTACTGGAAGACCCACGGCCCGGTTCCGACCGGCAACAACCAGAACGAGTGGCCGGTGGGCTCGCTCACCCTGGGCACGTTCAGCTACACCGACCTCCAGCTCCTGGATATCCTCAACAGGCCAGCCCAGGGCAACGGACTGGTCGCCCTGGCCCACCAGCTGATCGCCGCCAAGCTCAACATCGCCAACGGCGCCAGCGACACCGCCGTCGCCGGTGCGATCGCCGCGGCGGACGCCCTGATCGGCGGGCTGGTCGTTCCCCCGGTGGGTAGCGGATTCCTGCACCCCTCGCTGACCAGCGGGCTCAACAACACCCTGACCAGCTACAACGAGGGCAGCCTGCCCGGCGGCCCGAGCCACTGCGGCTGACGGACTTCCGGCGCTGATCTGCAGCGCTCGGGGCGGCGGACACTCTCCGCCGCCCCTTTCTCATTCTGCAGGCTGGAGCAGCGGCCGCCAGCTCGCCTCCGCGGCGCTCAGGACCCGCTCGCCGCTGGTGCTCCGGTCAGTGCCCCTCCTCCTCGCCGGTCAGCCCGGGCCGGTTGCCGGCCTCGATCTCGCGGTGCTCGCGGACGATGCCGCGCACCAGGAAGAACCAGCCGGCGACGATCACCAGGTTGATCACCGCAAAGCCGCGGGCGCCGAGGCTCAACACGGCGGTGCCGAGAAACACGAACGCCGCCGAGCCGACGTCGCCGACGCGCTGGAAGAAGCTGTCGGTGGCCTGCTTGGCCTTGTACTTGACGTCGCGCGAGGTCGGCAGAAACAGCATCTGGAGCGTCGTCTTGTTGACCGAGTAGTCCGAGGCGTTCTCGAACACCTTGCCGATCCTGACGAACTGCAGCACCGGCAGCACCAGCACCAGCCCGTAGGTCCCGAGCACAATCACCGGCAGCCACAGCAACCCGGCCCGGATGCCGCCGAGCTGGACCAGCCGGCCGACCACGAAGAGCTGGAGGAACATCCCCAGCAGGTTCATCCAGCGGAAGAAGCCGGCGTAGAACCGGCCGATGGTCGACTGGACGTAGGCCGCCCTCGCCTCGCTCGACGCCGGGTTGCCGAGCTCCCGGCCGCCGAAGCGTAGACCGGTGCCGGCGGCGGTCGCCTCGGCCACCGCCTGCTCGACCTGCTGCTGGCCGTACTTCTCGACCAGGTGACCGAGGATGTACTCGCCGTTCGAGTTGACCAGGTTGAGGGTCAGGATCACCAGCGCGATGTACCACAGGTACTTGTGCTCGCGTAGCAGGCCGAACGCCAGCTTCTCGCGCTCCTTGCGCGCCTTGCGCTCGCTCAGCCAGTCCTCGAGGCCGCTCTGCTGCACCTGGATCTGCCGCCGCCCCCACACCCTGAGCGAGATCAGGTTGGTCAGGACGATGCACGCCGCCAGCAGCGCCGCGGCCACCAGCATGAGCTCGAAGACGCTGATGAACTCGAGCAGGCGGTCGGCGGCGTCGGCGCCCGCGTAGGCGCCCACCATCGCACCGAAGCCGACCAGCGGGAACAGCCGCTTGCCGGCCTCGTTCGAATAGACGTCGTTGGCGTACGACCAGAACTGGGCCACCACCATCACGCTGAAGATGCCCACCCAGATGAAGAAGGCGTAGCTCAGGTACGGCACGCCCAGACGGCTGAGGATCCAGAACGCCACCAGGCAGGCGATGAAGAAGGCGGTGACGACGCTGATCAGCCGGGTGCGCTCGTAGCGCGACACCAGCTTGGCGTAGCCCTGCACCAGGAAGTACAGCAGCACCGCCATGACGGCCGCCAGGTACGACTTCATCTCCGCCCCGCCCTGCTGGAGGATCAGCGCGTCGCGCACCGGCCGGATCAGGTAGTAGGCGGCGAGCAGCAGGAAGACCAGCAGCGCCATCGCCAGGGTGAGCCCACCCTCGCCGGCGCGCACCTCGGTGAAGATGCCGAGGAACCGCTCGAGGAGACTGCGCTGCTCGCGCTCGTGGCTCACACCCAGACCTTGCCGGCAGTGTACGACACCGCGGCGGTCGGCGGGCGCGCCCGGCAGCCGGCGCGGGCGCGGCCGGCGACGGCGGCGAGCTCACCGCTTCGCGTGCGACCCTGCTACGCTCTCCAAAACCTGACGCTCCCCCCGGGGAGAGGAGGCAGACGATGGGCAAGACCGTTGTCATCGACGTCGGCGGCAAGATGACCATCGGACACGACGCCGCGGTGCACGACGCGATCCACGCCGCCCTCGACAAGGGCGCGTCGAACATCGTGATGAACATGGACCGCGTGACGCGGATGGACTCCTCGGGGATCGGCGAGCTGGTGGCGGCCCACACCACCGTCACCAAGCGCGGCGGACGCTTCCTGCTGGTCGGCTTGCCGCAGCGGGTCGCCACCGTCTTGCAGATCACCAACCTGATGGGCGTGCTCGAGACGTTCGAGCAGATGGACGAGGCACTGGCCAGCCTCTCCGACGAGCCGGACTGAGCGCCCGGCGTGAGCCGGTGCAGGAAGCCGATGAAGACCACCCGCCGGCAGTTCCTCGGAAGCCTCGGCGCCGGCGCCCTGGCGGCCTCACTGGCGCCGGCGGTGGCGGCGCGGCGGGCGCCGGCGATCGCCACCGGCCGGACGTGGGACGTGGCGGTGGTCGGCGCCGGTGTGTTCGGCTCGTGGATCGCGCACGAGCTCCAGCGCTCCGGCCGGCGGGTGGTGCTGATCGACGGCTACGGGCCCGGCAACGCGCGCTCGAGCTCGGGCGGCCGGACGCGGGTCATCCGGATGGGCTACGGCGACCAGGAGGTCTATAGCCGCTGGTCGATGCGCTCGCTCGAGCTGTGGCGGGAGCTGCTGCGCCGCTCCGGCCGAGCAGGGGTCTTCCAGCGCTCCGGAGTGCTGTGGATGGCGCGCGAGCGCGATCCGTTGACCCTGAAGACGCTCGACACCCTCGAGCGGCTCGAGGTGCGCCACGAGCGGCTGCAGCGCCCCGAGCTCGAGGCGCGCTGGCCGCAGATCGACTTCGGACCGATCAGCTGGGCGATCCACGAGCCCGACAGCGGCTTCCTGGCGGCGTTTCACGCGGTGCAGGCCACGGTCGAGCGGGCCGAACGGCTGGGCGCGGAGTACCGGCTGGCGCGCATCGCCCCGCCGCCGGCGAAGCCCGGCCGGCTGGCGGCCCTGGCGACCGAGGGCGGCGAGCCGGTGAGCGCCGGCAGCTACGTCTTCGCCTGCGGCCCGTGGCTCCCGAAGCTGTTCCCCGAGCTTCTGGGCGACCGCTTCTTCGTCACCCGGCAGGAGGTGTTCTACATCGGCCCGCCGGCCGGCGAGGACCGCTTCCGGGTGGGCGCGATCCCGGTGTGGGCGGACTTCGGCGAGGAGATCTACGGCGTCCCCGACTTCAAGGGGCGCGGCTTCAAGGTGGCCCCCGATCGCCACGGCCCGCCGATCGATCCCGACGCCGGCGAGCGGCTGGCGACACCGGCCAACGCCGAGCTGGTGCGCGCCTACGTCGCCCGGCGGTTCCCGGCGCTCGCCGGCGCGCCGATCGTCGGCAGCGAGGTGTGCCAGTACACCAACACCTCGAACGGCGATTTCCTGATCGACCGCCACCCGGAGATGGACAACGTCTGGCTGGTGAGCGGCGGCTCGGGCCACGGCTTCAAGCACGGGCCGGCTGTCGGCGAGTACGTCGCGTCCCGCCTGGCCTCGGGCGAGGCGGTCGACCCGCGCTTCTCGCTGGCCACCAAGCAGACGGTGCAGCGGCGCGCCGTCTATTGAGCCGGCTTCGAGCCGCCGGACTCGGGCGAGCGCGCTCCGCCGGTGCGGCGGAACTGGCTGCGCAGGGCACCCAGCAGGTGGTTGACCGGGTTGGAGCGCGCCAGGAACCGCACCGGCGGCCGCCGGCGCACGCCCATCCGGCTCTTCAGTTCGAGCAGCCGGGGGTGGGCGCGGTCGATGCGCAGCCCCTTCTGGATGGCCGCCGCCGCCTCGCGGCGCTCGCCGGCCAGCAGCAGCACCTCCGCCAGGTTGGCCCAGCCCTCGGGCTGGTAGAACTCCAGCTCGACCGCCTGGCGGCAAAGTGCCAGCGCCTCGTCGTGGCGCTCCTCGGAGCGCGCGATGGCGCAGCCGAGGTAGGAGAGAAACAGACCGGCCTGACCGAGCGGGCCCTTGCGGCGCTCGGCCACGTAGCGCAGCAGATGCGCGCCTTCCTGCCAGCGGCCGGCGCGGCAGTGCTGGATGCCGTAGTCGATGAGCCCGTCGGGGTCGATGGGAGCCGAGTCGCCCGGGCTCGGGGCGACAAAGGTAGAGAGAGTCATAGTGACGGCATGATGCCGGGCTGATCGACGGCCGGCTATGCAAAGCGCAACAGCCACGCTCCCGGCGGGCGGAGCAGGCCGACGCCGGCTCACTCCCGGTAGCGCTCGACCGACAGCGCGATCAGCCACTGCGCCGCCCAGTAGCTGACCAGCACGGCGACCCGGTCGGCCGCGAACGGGAAGCGGAAGCGGTCGACGGCCAGCACGGTGTCGGAGAGCAAGAAGAGGAGCGCCCCGGCCGCCGCCAACCGCGCGCCGGCGGTGCCCAGCTCCAGCGCCCGGCTCACCGCCTGGGCCGCCATGGCGGCCAGCAGGACGGCGTAGACCCCCACCGGCGGCGCCAGGCTCGACCCGAGGCCGGGCCACAGCACCGCCAGCGCCGCCACCGCCACCCCGCCCAGCAGCGCGAACGGCAGCCTCCGCGCGCCGAGGCGCGCGTCCGAGCCGAACGCCGCCAGGTAGCAGACGTGGGTCACCGCGAAGCTCGCCAGCCCGGCCACGAACCGGTCGGCCGGCAGCATGAGGAGGACGTCGCCGAGGAGCGCGAACCCCAACCCCACGACGATCGGCACACGGTAGCGGGCCGGTGCCGCCCGCGCCCGCGCCGCCAGCGCCAGGATCACCAGCGTGGCCAGCGGCTTGAAGACGTACACCAGCCACCACCCGCCCTCGAGGTAGTGGCCGGCGATGGCGAGACCGGCCGAGACCGCCACCAGCAGGCCGGCGCCGGCCAGCCGGCGCCGCATCGCCGCCACCGCCCTTCCCAGCGTTTCGCCCCGCGCCGCCCGCGCCGCCCGCAGGTGCCGCCGGCAGAACCACCCCAGCCCCTCGGGATGCCCGGTCGGACCGTCCGCCGGCAGCGGCTCGTAATCGGCGAAGCTCACCGTCGCCTCGGCTTGCCGGCCGCACACCTCGCAGATCGGTGGTCGCAAAGCCCCGGCCGCCCTGCTCAGGGCGTCATTCGGGCCGTCGAGCGCGACCGTAGCTCGCCGGCCGGCCGTCGGCGGGGGTGGTGGCCGCGACGAACTCGCGGATGTGCTGGTTGGACTCGGCCAGGTCCTCGGCCCTGAGGTACATCATGTGACCGCTGCGGTAGCCCTCGAAACGCAGCCGGTCGCGCAGCCGGCCGCTGCGGTCGAGGTTCCACAGCACGTACTTGGCGGTGAAGTAGTCGGTCGCCCCGTCGTAGTAGCCCGACTGCACCATGACGTGGAGAAACGGATTCTGGGCCATCGCGCGGCGCAGCTCCTCGGCCACGTCGTGCTCGTTGCGCCCCTCCCACGGCCGCACCGGACCGAACAGGTAGTACTGGAGATCGGTCTCGAAGCCGAGCTCTTCGCGCAGGTAGTGGTTGATCGCGGGCGCGAAGGCGTGGTTCCACGAGGTCAGCTCGGGCGGGTAGTCGTAACGCTCGCCGGCCGCCTTGCGGTCGATCCCCAGGTAGCGCGAATCCAGCCGGCCGATGGTGAAGCCCTGGTCGCGCAGCAGCTCCTTCCAGAAGGCCGAGGCCGGGACCGCCAGGTTGTGGTCGAGCACGAACCGTTCCGAGAGCCCCGAGTAGCGCGCCACCCGCCGGGCGATTGCGAGCCGCTCCTCCTCGGGCAGAAAGCCGCCGCGCGCCAGCGCGGGCAGGTACTCGTCGAGGGTGAACCGCTCGACCTCCTCGAGCAGCTCGGCGAGCTCGCGGTCCTGCAGGTCGGCGTCGAGCTGGCCGTGGTAGTGGGCGGCCGCGGCGTAGTAGGGGAGCTTCAAGACCGGGGCACGCGGCGCGGGGCCCTCGGCCTGCATGCCGAGTCCGGTGGGCGAGACCAGGACGACGCCGTTCAGGTACATCCAGTGCCGCTCCTGGAGCTCGGCGGCGAGGCCCGAGACGCGGGTGGTGCCGTAGCTCTCGCCGATCAGGTACTTGGGCGAGCGCCAGCGGCCGTTGCGGGAGACGAACACGTCGATCCAGTCGGCGAGGTAGCTGATGTCGGCCTCGACCCCGAAGAACAGCTCGCGGTCGACCTCGTCGTCGAGCACGCGCGAGAACCCGGTGTTGACCGGGTTGACGTACACGACGTCCGCCACGTCGAGGATGGAGTGCGGGTTGTCGCGCACCCCGTACGGCTGGACGGGAAAGCCCTCGTCGTCGATCACCAGCAGCTTGGGGCTGGTGTAGCCGAGGTGCATCCACAGCGAGCCCGAGCCCGGACCGCCGTTGAAGGAAACGAACAGCGGCCGCCGCCCGACGTCGGTGACGTCGGTCCGCTCGTAGTAGGTGTAGTGGAGCGCCGCGATCGTCGCCCCGTCCTCGCCGTAGACCGGCTGGGTCCCGGTGGTCACGCGGTACGGCACCTTCTGGCCGCGGATCGTGACCTGCTTCGTCTTGGTGATCGCGCTCTCGGCCGGCAGCTCGCGTTTCGGCAGGTCGCTCTTCTCCGGCTTCGCCGGCTGCTTCCCACGCGGCGGCTCCTCGGCACGGGCGGCTCCGACGGTCGGCAGCACCGCGAGGACCATCACCAGGGCGCGTGCGGCGACGCGGCGGGAAAGGGCGGTCGTCATCGTGGACCTCCGAGATCGGACGGTTGGGAGCGTCGGCTCAGCGCACGGGAGACTAGCACGCGCCACTGGCCGGCAAAGACGCGGCGGCCGACAGGCGGGCCGGCCGCGATGGCCGCGGTACGATGCGCCGACCTCGAGCACGGTAGCTCGCGGCGCCTGGAGGTTGCCGATGCGACTCGTGGCCACGTTCCTGATCCTGCTCGCCCTGCCGGCCTTCGGCTCGGATAGCCCGCCGCCGATCCTCGACGTCCACCTGCACACGACGCCGCCGGCAGAGTTCCTTCCCTTCTCGCCGCTGCCTTCGGAGTGCGCGCTGCCGGAGAGGCTGCCGGCCGTCGACCCTCGCCAGTCGGGGGGGCTGGCCGCCTACATGAAGGCCAGGGAGCCGTACTGCGCGCAACTGCTGCCTCCCGCGCAGAGCGAGAGCGAGCTGATCGCCCAGACCGTCGAGCGGCTCGAGCGGTACAACATCTTCGCGGTGGCCTCGGGGCCCGCGGAGAGGGTCGCGCTGTGGGCCGAGCACGCTCCGGGCCGAATCATCCCGGCGGGCGTGCCCCGCAACCCGGCCGCCCCGGACCGGGATGCACTCGGCCGGCGAGTCCAGGACGGCACGCTCGAGGTCCTGGCGGAGACCTCGATCCAGTACATGGGCCTCTCGCCGGACGACCCGGCGATGGAGGACTTCTGGTCGCTGGCCGAGGAGCTGGACATACCCGTCGGCCTCCACCTGGGGCTGTCGGCCGCGGGCATCCCCGCCCTCGGCTTCTCGACCTATCGCGCGCGCATCAGCAACCCGCTCGCCCTCGAAGAGGTCCTGCTGCGGCATCCCAAGCTGAGGATCTACGTGATGCACGCCGGATGGCCGATGGAGAGCGAGATGATCCACATGCTCTACTCGTACCCGCAGCTTCATGTCGACGTCGCGGTGCTCAACTGGCACCTGCCGCGCGCCGAGTTCCATCGCTATCTCGAACGCCTGGTCACGGCCGGCTTCTCCGACCGCATCCTCTTCGGCTCGGATCAGATGATCTGGCCGGGCGCCATCGACGTGGCCGTCGAGAGCATCGAGTCGGCGCCGTTCCTGTCGGCCGCCCAGAAGCGTGACATCTTCTACAACAACGCGGCGCGATTCCTCCGCTTGTCGCCGGAGGAGATCGCCCGGCATCACGGCGACTAGCGGCGCGATCGGGGCACCGGGAATCCCCGAGGCGCCTACCCAACCGAAACCGAGACCTGACGGAGGCTGACGCCATGGGGATCTTCGAGCTCACGCTGCTCACGGCGACGCTGCTGTGCTCCCTGGTGGCCGGTTTCCTGTTCGCCTTCGCGGTGGTGGCCATGCCGGGCATCGGCCGCCTGTCGGACGGCGAGTTCCTGCGCGCCTTCCAGGTCATGGATCGCGTGATCCAGACCAACCACCCCCTCTTCCTCCTGGTCTGGGTGGGCTCGGTGCTGGCGCTGGTCGCCTCGGCCGCCCTCGGCTTCGGGCAGCTGGACGGCCCGGGACGCCTGCTCCTGATCGTCGCGGCGCTGGTCTACCTGCTGGGCGTCCAGCTGCCCACGATCGCGATCAACATCCCGATGAACAACACGGTCCAGACCCTGGAGATCGATCGCTTGGACCCCGCGGCGCTGGCGGCGGCCCGCCAGGCGTTCGAGCCGCGCTGGACCCGATGGAACTCGATCCGAACGGCATGGGCGACCCTGGCGTCCGTCCTGCTCCTCGCGCTGCTGCTGAGGCTCTGAGGCCACCGCGAAACCGCGCCGCCAGTCGGCCCGCGCACCGAGCGCAGGTGCTGAGCGATCAAACCTCAACTCGGTGGGGATCGAGGTGCTCAAAGACAGCGCGGTGAACCTCCCACCCATCCAGGACCGGATCGGGAAGCCACCCGAGGCTGGCCGGGCGCTCGAAAGCTCGAGCGGCGCAGCTCGTCGAGCGTCCACCTCCACTGACCGGCGGCGCGCCGTACGCCTCTCAGCCTCCAGGGCCCCGGCGAGGCCGCCCTAACCGGGACCTTGCGGGGGCCGGTTGAGGATGTGTCGCGACACCAGCCAGTCGCCGTCGCCCTGGCGTTGCCAGATGGTCAGAGACCGGCCCCGCTCGACGATCGGCTCACGGCCGTCGAGCGGCTGGTGGCGCACCTCGAAGCTGGCGCGCGAGTAGGCCCAGTCTCCCGCCACCACGATCTCGAGCGGCTCGGCCTCGATGGCCGTCTCGTACGCCTCGAGCCAGGCGAACTGCGTACGGATGACTTCGCCCAGAGCATCCCGCCCGACGAGCATGAACGCGCCGGGCGGCATCACGATGACGTCCTCGCTGAAACCGGCGAGCCAGCGCTCGACGTCCCGCTTCAGGTAGGCATCGAGGAGCCGCTCGTTGGCCGCGGCGACCGCCTGCTCGGCAGCCGCGGCGATCGCCTGCTCGGCGGCCTCGTCGACCGCCGGTGGCGCGGACGCGGCCTCCCGTTCCCCGGCGGCGCCCCCACAACAGGCGAGAAAGATCGCGAAGCCCGCAACGGCGGTGCCTTTCCAGTTGGTCATAAGAGGTACCTCCCGCTCGATCCTCACGTCAGCGTTGGGCCGTGTCGCCACCCGGCCGGGTAGCGACGTCGTGGCCCGCCTCCTGCTCCTCGCACTGCTGCTGAGGCTCTGAGCCCACCGCGGCCCACGACGCCGGTCGGTCCACCCTTCGACCCCGCTCTGTGCTCCTCTTCTCACAGCGAGCGTAACGCTTCCGCCCACTCGGTTGACTACCCACCGAGTGACAAGCCCTGCGCAGAGGATCTTCTCCGTCCGAGCCCGCCGCCAGAGCCCGAGAGGGACTCGCTCCCGAGGATCTCGGACCCCGTCCGAAGTCGGACGACCGATCCCGGGCGGGCTGACAGCGTGGAACGAGGGCAACCGCGGGCAGCCCTCGAAGTCGCCGTCCGGAACTCCGCTGAGGGATTCGCTCCTGAGGACTTCGGACCCCGTCCGAAGTCCGACGACCGAATCCCGTACGCGACTACCAGCAGTGAGCGTAGCGAGCGGATGGTAGCCGCAACGTGGACCGATACCAAACCCAGGGATTCGCTCCTGAGGACTTTGGACCCCGTCCGAAGTCCGACGACCGAATCCCGTACGCGACTACCAGTAGTGAGCGTAGCGAGCGGATGGTAGCGCGTACGGGATTCGAACCCGTGTTACCGGCGTGAGAGGCCGGCGTCCTAGACCCCTAGACGAACGCGCCGTGGGAAGGGCCCGCCGGGGCGCGGCGGGCCGCGGAAGGCTAGCAGATAGGGGGGGACGCGCTCAAGGGTTCGGCCGGCGCGCGGCAGACCGCGGAAGGCCTCCGGGCGGTGGGTGTCGAGGTCCCTCGCTTGCGCTCGGGATGCCGGTCTGCGCTCCCTCGCTTCGCGAGGGCCGGTTGTTACAAACCGTCGCAGGTCTCCACGTTGGACGCCGGATCGTAGGTCAGCGAGCCGTGGCTGATCGAGTCGACGCAGAAGGTGAAGCTGATCGGCTCCTTCTTGCGGGCGCTGGTGTCGAGGGTGGCGGCACCGCTGCCGTCGGTGGTGCCGGCGGCGGTTTCGTTGAAGTCGCCGCTGAAGGTGCCGCTCACCTGGGCGCCGGTGACCGGCGCGCCCAGGTTGTCGACCACGGCGACCACGGCTCGGCCCTTCTTCTTGCCGCCGCCGACGGTCGAAGGCACGATCGAGGCCACGTGCAGGGTGGTGGCGCCGCCGGCCTGGGGCGTGGCCGAGGCCTCGTTGCTGTCGGCGCTGACGTTCGACGAGCTGTCGACCGCGGTGACCACGTAGTGGTAGGTCGTGCCGTTCACGACACCGTTGTCGACGTAGTCGCTGGTGGTCACCAGCGAGCCGTTGATCTGGGTGTACGGACCGCCCGGCGTGGTCGAGCGGTGGACGTCGTAGCCGGCCAGGTCGGGCTCGGTGTTGTCGGCCCAGTCGAGGCCGACGCTGCCGTCGCCGCCGCTGGCGGTGAGGCCGGTCGGGGCTGCCGGCGGGGTGGTGTCGGAGCCGCCGCCGGTGTCGGTGACCACCCGCATCTGGTCGACGAACAGGCTGTCGAGTACCTGGTTGCCCGCCGTGCGGTCGGTGTCGGTGGCCAGGATGTAGAGCGTGCCGGCGACGTCCTCGGGAAAGACGAACGACTGCACCACGTCGTCGTCGACCGTCTTGGTGACGGTCAGCATCAGGGTGTAGGCGACGTCGTCGCGCGAGTAGTAGAACAGGAAGTCGTCACCCTCGGAGTTGACCGTGTGGTGGGCGTCGACCTCGAAGGTGTAGGCCACGCCGGCGGCGACGTCGAAGGTCCAGACGTGCTCGATCGTGCTGTGGCGGTTGGCCGGCTTGCCGCCCGACAGGCCCTCGACCAGCTGCTGGTGGATGTCGTCCTGGGCGTGGGTGTCGAGATAGCTGCCTATGACGGTGCCGCGGAAGGTCGAGAAGTCCGAGGCCGCCAGGTTGACGATCTCGCCGCCCGGCGCGGTCGGCGTCGCCGAGGCCTCGCTGCTCGTGCCGCTCTCGTTGCCCGACGTGTCGACCGCGCTGACCACGTAGTAGTAGGTGGTGCCGTTGGTCACCGCCGTGTCGGTGTAGGCGGCGCTCGCCACCACGGCGCCGTTGAGCTGCGTATACGGCCCGCCGGCGGTGGTCGCGCGGTGGACGTTGTAGCCGTCGAGATCGCCCTCGCCGTTGGGGTCCCAGGTGAGATCCACCTGGCCGTCGCCGCCGGTCGCGGCCAGCCCGGTGGGCGCGGACGGCGGCGTCACGTCACCGGCGCTGGGCGTCGCCGAGGCCTCACCGCTCGTGCCGCTCTCGTTGCCCGACGTGTCGACCGCGCTGACCACGTAGTAGTAGGTGGTGCCGTTGGTCACCGCCGTGTCGGTGTAGGCCGGGCTCGCCACCGGAGTGCCGTTGAGCTGCGTGTACGGCCCGCCGGCGGTGGTCGCGCGGTGGACGTTGTAGCCGTCGAGGTCTCCCTCGCCGTTGGCGGCCCAGGTCAGGTCGACCTGGCCGTCGCCGGCGGTAGCGCCGAGCCCGGCGGGGGCGGCCGGAGCCGTGACGTCGCCCGCACCGGCGACGCCGGACGCCGCGACGTTGGGCGTCGGGCTCGACTGCACCTGCCACGCACCACCCATGTCGACCCGTTCGATCGACGAGCCGACCCCCGAGTCCCCCACCTCCGGCGGGTTGGCGGAACCGGTCTCGTCGATCAGGTTGTTCGCGTTGCTGCCGCCGTAGACCACCGCGTCGACCGGTACGGTTCCGGCGGTGACCGAGGCGCACGGCACGTCGAACAGCGCCACGCCGTCGGCGGTCGCGCCGCTGTTCTGGAAGTCGGGGTTGAAGTTGAGCACCAGGTCGTAGACCGGGTTGGCGTTGCCGGCGTCGCTCGACGGACCGCCCACCACGAAGGTGCCGCCGGCGGCGATCGTGCCGCTCAGCTGCGCCTTGCTGTAGGTGTAGTCGGTACCACCGTTGCCCAGGCAGTAGCCGGACAGGTCGATCGGGTTCGAGTCGCTGTTGTGCAGCTCGACCCACTCGAAGCCGTCGTCGCCCGACGGAGCGTTGTAGAACACCTCGCTCAGCACGACGCCGGTGGCGTTGGGCGCCGCCGGTGTGGCCGCCGTCTCGTTCGAGTCGGCGCTTTCGTTCGACGACGTGTCGACGGCGGTCACGACATAGAAATAGGTGGTGCCGTTGGTCACCGCCGTATCGGTGTAGCCGGCGGTGGCGACCAGGGCGCCGTTGAGCTGGCTGTACGGCCCGCCCGTGGTGGTGGCGCGGTAGACGTTGTAGCCGGCGAGATCCGGCTCGCCGTTGGCCGCCCAGGTGAGCTGCACCCGGCCGTCGCCGCCGGCCGCCGCCAGGCCGACCGGCGCCGCCGGCGGCACGATGTCGGGCAGACCCGCGTCCGGCGTCGCCGAGGCCTCGTTCGAGTCGGCGCTCTCGTTCGACGAGGTGTCGACCGCCGTCACCACGTAGTAGTAGGTGGTGCCGTTGACGGCGGTGGCGTCGAGATAGCTCGCGCTCGCAACCAGGCCGGTGTTGAGCTGGCTGTAGGGGCCGCCGGCGGTGGTCGCGCGGTAGACGTTGTAGCCAGCGAGGTCTCCCTCACCGTTGGCGTTCCAGACCAGGTCGACGGCGCCGTCGTACGGCGTCGCCGCCAGCCCGGTCGGCGCCGCCGGCGGCGTGGTGTCGGTCGAGCAGACGTTGTTGAACAGGCAATCCACCCACTCCGGGTGGTCGATAAACGGGTTGCGGTTGCCCTGGTAGGTGTAGACCACCTCGTTGCGCCAGATCTCGCGGCTGTCCACCGGGTCCTGCTGGTGCCACTGGAGCAGCACCGCGAGCATGCCCATGTAGGCCACCGACTCGTTCGCGCCGGTGTTCGAGCTGTCGATCAGGGCCTCCGAGTCGGTGGCGATGAGATCCGGCTCGGCGGAGCCGGTGCCGCCGTGGAAGCCGCCCTCGTAGCGGATGTCCATGTAGAAGATGGCGCGCGCCACGTCGCCCTTGCGGCCGTTCCATGTCTCCCAGGTGCCCTGGGTGAACGAGCCCTCGGTCCAGTTGGAGTTGCCCGGGTAGACCCCCGAGCCGCCGCCGCGGCCGTCGTTGAAGTCGGTGGGGTTCTCCGAGCAGCCGGCGTGGCAGTCACGGAACGGCTTGTTCGAGCGCGAGCTGTTGTAGCCCGAGTCGCTCAAGAACAGCATGTGGCAATCGGTGTAGGGGTAGTTGTCCGAGTTGTCGTTGGGAAAGCCGTACGACTTGGGCCAGGTGTGCTCCCGGTTGTAAGCGCCGGTGCCGCCCGGGATCTTGGTGTAGCTGGCGTTCTTGTAGACGTCGATGATGTTGGCGGTGTTGTTGGGATCCTCGTCCGCCAGGTTCAAGATGTCCCACGTGTCGGTGGTGGCAGCGGTATAGGGAAACCGCACGTGGTCGTCGATGACGTCGTGGAGCGTCAGCCGCAGGCTGGTCGAGTCGGTGGCGTCCACCGTGTCGTAGTAGCCGGCCGGCGGCTGGGCCGGCAGCGCGGCGGCGGCGAGCAGCAGGGAGCAAGCGACGGCGGCGGCACGCCGGGCAGGCGGCAGCGAAAAAGCGGCAGCGGAGATCATGGCAACCCCTCCGTAAGGAAGATCGGTCCGGCGGCACGTGGCCGGCGCCGCACGCCCGCGACGGCGGCGCGGGTCGGCGGTCGGTGGGTGGGCGCTCAGCGCCTTCCCCCAGCGGGAGCTTCGTGCCTCATAACGTGACGAGCACCAACCGTATCAAATTTGGTGCAAGGGCGAAAAACCTTTCGCAAGGTCGGCGCGCTCGAATCCGTCTGTGCCGGTGATGAGCGACGACGCGAACGACACGCCTTCGGCCGACGCTGCCTCGGCCACCGTCCTGGCGCTGGCGGCGAAGCGACTGCTGGCGGCACAGCTCGAGGCCGCGATGCGCGAGGCAGGCATCAGCAAGCGGACCCTGGCCCGCCGCATGCGGACCAGCCGCTCGGCGCTCGACCGCCTGCTCGATCCCGGCAACCGCTCGCTGACGCTCGCCACGCTGGCCCGCGCCGCCGCGGCCCTCGGCAAGGGACTGCGCATCGACCTCGAATGACGGGTCGGCCGCCCGGTAGCGCGCCCGATCAGCCCTGCGTGTAGACTTGCACCCGTCGGGTGCGCAATCAGATCGTCATCAGCTACAGCCATCACGATCGTGCTTGGCTCGAACGGCTCCAGGTGTATCTCAAGCCGCTCGAGCGGCAGCTCCAGGCCAAGATCTGGGACGACACCCGCATTCAGCCGGGCAAGCGCTGGAAGCCGCAGATCCGCCGTGCCATGGAAACGGCGCGAGTCGCGATCATCCTGGTCAGCGGCGACTACCTGGCCTCGGATTTCGTCGCCCGAGAGGAGCTGCCGGAGCTGCTGCGCGCGGCCGAGCAGGAGGACATCACGATCCTGCCGCTGATCGTGGGCCCGACACCGGAGTTCGCGCGCAAGCTCCTCACCGCGTACCAGAGCGTCGAGGGCAACAGCCCCGATCGCCCGCTCAACGCCGTCAGTCAGGCCGAGCAGGAAGCGGTCTTCGCCCGCCTGGCGGACTTCGTCGCCTCCGAGCTGCGACGAGAGATCGAGGCCAGGCAGCAGGAGGCGAAAAGCGAGACGAGGAGAGAGACGAAGGCGCCCGAGCCGATGCCCGAGCCGATGCCCGAGCCGAGGCCCGAGCCGGGGCCCGAGCCGCCAGCAGCGCCGCCGGAGCCGCTGCCCGAGCCGGAGCCCGCTCCCCAGCCAGGTCCGTGGTGGAGAGTGCACCGGCTCACGATGGTCGTTGCAGGCGTGGCGTTTCTGGCGGGGCTGCTCGTCGGCGGGCTGGCCGTGCGCGGTTGGCTGGCGCCTCCCGACGATCTGACCCTCGAGCTCACCGCCTCCGGCGACTCTCTGCCTGCCGACGGTTATTCGCGGCTCGATCTCACCGCGACCGTCCCGCGCGGTCTGGAGCCCGAGGCGCGCCACGTCGTGTTCCAGACCACCAAGGGGCGGTTCAAGACCGGCGGTGGGGAGATGGACGCCTCACGGCTCGAGGTCGCGGCCGATGCTGGGGGCATCGCCCGTGCGCAGCTGGTCGGCGGCGTCGAAGCCGGCACGGCGCTGGTCTCCGCGTCGCTCGCCCGGCGCCACGGCTCCGAGAGCGATTCGGAGCAGCTCGAGTTCGTCGTCACCGACTCGCTCGAGATCCTGTTGGAGCCACCGGTCGTCGAGAACACCGTACGGCTCGAGGCAGCCAGCGCTACCGCCCCGGCCGACGGCGAGTCGGCGACCAAGATCACGGTCTCGGTCAATCCCGAGCTGCCGTCGGAGCTGCGCGACACGACGGTCGAAACGACTTTCGGCAGGCTCGAGGGCTCCGACCAGCCGTACCGAGAGCTTTTCGTCGGAGGCTCCAACCAGGAAACCATCGATCTTCTGAGCCCCATCGTCCCCGGCGTCGCCCGAGTCAGCGTCTTCGTGGGCCAGCTCTCCGCCAGCACCCCGGTCGAGTTCGTGCCCGCCCTGCCCGACGAGATCTTCGTCCGGCCGCCCCAGCAAGCCTGGCCCCACGGTACCTGGTTCAAGGTCGAGGCGTTGCTCGAACGCCGGTCCGGCCGGGTGAGCGAGGGCACTCCGGTGACCTTCTCCGTCCATGCCCTTGAGGGGCTGGAGCCGCACATGGAGCTACCGATTCGCGTCGCGTATCCGGCTCGCACGGACCTCAATGGTCTCGCCGTCACCGAGCTGCTGCTCGAGGACACTGGCTACACCGGCACTGCGATCCTGCGCGCCGATGTCGAGGGGAGCGGAGCGGCCAGCACGGAAGCCCGACTGGAAGTGGTGCCGCCCTAGAAACGGTCAGGCAGCCAGGGACACCCGGCTCGGGCAGCCCGAGGTTCGAGCCCCTACGATTCCGGCTCGCGCAGCCGGACCTTGACCCCGTCGGGGTCGTGGGTCTCGAAGCACAGTCCGCCGCCGGCCTCGGTGGTCAGCCCGCCGGGGATGTTGCGGTCGCGCAGCAGCAGCCGTTCGTAGGCCTGCTCCGCCGAGGCCACGACCAGGGTGAGCGTCAGCTTGTGACTCGGCCCCTGGTAGTCAAACGCCTCGTCACGCTCGGCGGTCTCGAGGTGGGCGGCACGGCCGCGCAGCTCGACGAACCCGCCGCCGGCCTGGAACAGCGCGCCGCGCTCACTGTCGCCCTGCCAGGCGCGGACTTGCGGCAGCCCCAGGATCTCGCCGTAGAAGCGGCGACTGGCCTCGAAGCGGCGTGCCTTGAGCGTGATGCGGAACTGGCGAATCTCCATGGGGTTGTCTCCCTCGCGGCCCGGCCGGGCAGCGGCGCGATGGTATCCTGACGAGTCGTGCGCGCCCGCCCGCTCGTTGCCCTGACCGCGCTGATTGTATCGCTCGCGACGCTGCCGGCGGCGACGGTGGCGGCCGAGGAGGAGGCACTGCTGCCGCTGCTCGACTCGGGTACGGTGACCCTCGAGCTGGCCGGGCGGCAGCTGCCGATCGGCTACCTCCGGACGGTCGCCGGGCCGCTGTTCGCGCTGCCGCCCCTGGTGTCGCAGCTCGGCGGCGAGCTGGAGCTGGGACCGCTCGGCCAGGGGCACACGCTGCGGCTGGACGGCGCCGACTTCCTGCTCGGACCCGGCAGCCCGGCGCTCACCCACGGCGAGGAGATCGTGCCGCTGTCACAGGCGCCGCAACCCGCCGCCGGTGGCCTGCACGTGCCGCTCGACCTGCTGCGCCGCACCTGGGGCGCGAGCTACGGCGTCGAGTTCGAGTGGCGGCCCGCCGAGCGCACCCTGGTGGCCGTGCGGCGACCGCCGCGCGAGATCGAGGTGTCGATCGACCTGGTCCACCTGCAGGGCGTCTCGACCGTCGTCCTACAGTTCAGCGACCGGCCGCGCTACCAGATCCGTCGCGGCGGATCGGCGGTGGTGCTGGAGGTGGTGGGGGACCGGCTGCAGTTCGGCCGCCGGTCGACGCCGCAGCCCGGCGGGCTGGTGCGCGGCGTGCGGCCGGGTCCGCAGGGCGTGCGGATCGACCTGTCGCCGGACGCCCAGGCCGAGGAGTACACCCTCGAGCGGCCGTTCCGGGTGGTGTTCGACGTCTACCGCGGGCGCGGCACGTCGCTCAGCCAGCTGCCGCCGCCCGAGCCGCCGCGGCGCCGCAGCGCCGGCGTGCGCACCATCGTGATCGACCCCGGGCACGGCGGCTCGGACACCGGCGCCGCGGGACCGGCCGGCTCGCTCGAGAAGGACCTGACGCTGCAGCTCGCCCGCACGCTCAAGGCCGGGCTCGAGCGCCGTCTGCCGGTGCGGGTGGTGCTGACGCGGGGCGAGGACGCCGAGCTGCCGCTCGACACGCGCGCCGCGCTGGCCAACCAGCAGAAGGCCGACCTGTTCATCTCACTCCACCTCAACTCTGCCCCCGAGCGGCGGGCGGCGGGCGCCGAAACCTACTTCCTGAGCCTGGTGGCGAGCGACGAGCGCGCGGCACGCGCCGCCGCCGCCGAGAACGCCGGCGATCCGCTGAGCGATCTGCAGCTCATCCTGTGGGACCTGGCGCAGAGCCACCACATGGCCGAGAGCCAACGGCTGGCCTCGATCATCCAGGAGGAGCTCAACCGCGCGCTCGAGCTGCGCAACCGGGGCGTCAAACAGGCTCCGTTCCGGGTGTTGATGGGCGTCGCGATGCCGGCAGTCCTGGTGGAGCTGGGGTTCCTGTCCAACCCGCGCGAAGAGGAGCGGCTGCTCGACCCGCTCTACCGCAGCCGGCTGGCCGATGCCCTGGTCGACGCGGTCATCCGCTACCGCGCCCTGACCGAGGACCGGCCGGCGCCGGCCGAAGAGTCGTTGCGATGAACCAGCGGCAGGCGGTCGGGGTCGTCGGAGCCGCCGTGGTCCTGGCCGCCACGGCGGTCGCCTGGTGGCTGGCGGTGGGCCGACCCGGGCCGCAGCTGGCCGAGCCGCAGCCTGCGGCCGAGGCCGGCGTGGCGCCGGGCGACGGCGTGGCCACGGTGCTCTACTTCCCCGACGGCCGCGGCCGGCTGGGCAGCGAGACCCGCGAGCTGGCGCCGTCCGCCGGCCCCGAGGAGCGGATCGCCCAGGTGGTGGAGGCGGTGCTCGCCGGGCCTGTCACCGACGACCTGTTTCAGCCGCTGGAGTCGGAGGTCCAGCTCACCGACGTGCACCTGGCGCCCGACGGCGTGGCGTTCGTCGACCTGGGGTCGGCGACGCTGGCGGCGCCACCGGTCGCCGGCTCGCGCGGCGAGATGCAGGCGGTCTACAGCTTCGTCAACTCGATCCTGTCGAACGTGCCCGCGGCGCGCGCCGTGGTGCTGCTGTGGAACGGCCAGCAGCGGCCGACCTTCGCCGGCCACCTCGACACCACGCGGCCGCTCACCGCGCGCCGCGACTGGCTGGCCAGCGGCTAGCGGCGACTCGCGACGGGATAGGATCGGTGGATGAGCTCCACCGAGCCGTTCGCCCGCAGCTACGACCGTCCGCTCGATGGCCTACGGCCGGTGCGCATCGAGACCGGCGCGATGAAGTTCGCCGAGGGCTCGGCGCTGATCGAGGTCGGCGACACCCGGGTACTGGTAGCCGCCACGCTCGAGAACCGGGTGCCGCCCTGGCTGATCGACAGCGGCCGCGGCTGGGTGACAGCCGAGTACGCCATGCTGCCGCGCGCCACGCACTCCCGCTCGCAGCGCGAAGTGAGTCGCGGACGGCCGTCGGGCCGCAGCTCGGAGATCCAGCGGCTGATCGGCCGCAGCCTACGGGCGGTGGTCGATCTCGGGGCGATGCCGAACCTCACCCTGACGCTGGACTGCGACGTTCTCCAGGCCGACGGGGGGACCCGCACCGCGGCGATCACAGGCGCCTACGTGGCGGCGGTCGAGGCCCTCGCCGGAGCCTTCCTCACCGGCGACGTCACCCGCTGGCCGGTCCAGGAGCATGTGGCCGCGGTATCGGTCGGCCTGGTGGAGGACCGGCTGCTGCTGGACCTGGACGCCGGCGAGGACCGCGCCGCGGCGGTCGACTTGAACGTCGTGGCCACCGACGGCGGACGGCTTGTCGAGGTGCAGGGAACGGGCGAGCAGCGCAGCTTCAGCCGCGACGAGCTGGAGCGGCTGATCGACCTCGCCCAGGCCGGCATCGAGAGGCTCGCCGGCCACCAGACCGAGGCGCTCGGCGGAATCCTCGAGGAGGTCGAGACGGCGCGCCGCCGCGGCGATCGCGAGCCGGCGCCGCCCAAGGACGAGCGCGACCTCTGGGGCCGCCCTGAATAGCAGGGCGAGAGCAGCCGAGCCCGGACGGGCCGTCCGCCGCGCGCCCTACAGCACCGTGCCGCGCAGCGGCACCTGCACCTCGGGCTGGCGCTCGCTCGAGGTGCGCAGCGTCAGCACGCCCTCGAACTCGCCCTTCGGCAGCCCCGGCAGCAGCGTCAGCCGCACGCGGTAGCGGCGGCCGTCCTCGACCGGCTCGATCTCCGCCTCGACGCCCTCGACGTCGCTCTGCACCTCGGTCAGCTCGACCAACGCCTCGCCCAGGTTCTCGACCTCCAGGCTCTTGGTCTGCGCTTCGGCCAGCTCGCGGCGGCCGAAGTCGGCCACGCGCGGCGTGACCGCGATGACCGGCCGCACCAGCCCGGACACCGGAATCCGGAGCTCGGGCTGCTCGGGATGATCGGTGCGCACCACCACATAGTCGGCGAGCGGGCCCGCCGGCGCGCCGGGGTCGAGCTCCAAGCGCACCTCCCACCTGCCCGCCTCGCCCTCGAGCCGGCGGTGGCTGGCGGTGACAAACGGGTACGGCGAGCGCACGCCGATCACCTGCAGCTCGGGACGGTCGGCGGCGGCGACCACCTGGGTGCTGGGCTCGACCCGCTTGCCCTGCACCGTCACAAAGCGCGCGTAGCCGGGGCGTGCGGTCACCGGCTGACGAACGTTGGCCTTGACCACCAGGCTGATCCGGGGGTTGCCCGGATCGTTGGTGAAGACGGTGATCGCCTTGGCGATCGGGCCGCTGAACGATTCGGTCTCGACCACCGCCGCCACCTGGCCGCGGCCGCCGGCGGCGATGGTGCGGTCGTACTCGGCGACCGTGCAGCCGCAGGTGGGCTTGACCTCGGTCAACAGGAGCGGCGCGTCGCCCCGGTTGCGGATGAAGAAGGTGTGGCGCACCGCCTCGCCCCGCCGAACGTCGCCGACGTCCACCACCGGCTGATCGGCCACCGCCTGGGGCCCGGCAGCCGCCGCCGGCGCGGCGGCGAGCAGCAGGAGTATCGGCAAGGCGTGGCGCATGAACCGCATCATGGTTCCTCCGGGTCAGCCCGGCCGCGAGCACCGGGAGCGGGGTGTCATGTTACACCGCGCCGGCCGGCCGGAGCATCGCCCCGGACGACAGCCCCCCCACCCCGCTATCATCCACCGAGTGCCCCTGCTCGAGTGCGTTCCCAACGTCAGCGAGGGCCGCCGGAGCGAGGTGGTTGAGCGGCTGGCGGCGGCGGCTGGCGGCGCGCCGGGAGCGCAGCTGCTCGACGTCAGCTCGGACCCGGACCACGACCGCACGGTTCTGACCCTGGCCGGCGAGCCGGAGCCGCTGCACCGGGCGCTGGTGGCGCTCGCCGGCGCGGCGGTCGCGGCCATCGACCTGAACCGCCAGCGCGGCGTCCATCCGCGGCTCGGGGCGCTCGACGTGGTGCCGTTCGTGCCGCTCGGCGGCGCGTCGATGGCCGACGCGGTGGCCGCCGCGCGGCGGCTGGCGGCGGCGCTGGCCGAGCGGCACGGTCTGCCGGCGTTCCTCTACGAGGAGGCGGCCAGCCAACCCGAGCGCCGCAACCTGGCGGCGGTGCGCCGCGGCGGCTTCGAGCGGCTGGCCGAGCGCATGGCGCAGCAGCCCGGCTGGCGGCCCGACTTCGGGCCGGGCCGGCCGCACCCTACCGCCGGCGCGGTCGCCGTCGGGGCGCGCTTCTTCCTGGTCGCCTACAACGTCATCCTGGACCGCGACGACCCCGCCGCCGCGCGGCGCATCGCCGCTCGCGTGCGCGAGGCCGGCGGCGGTCTGCCGGCGGTCAAGGCGTTGGGTTTCCGGCTGGCCAGCCGCGGCTGCGCCGAGGTGAGCCTGAACCTGACCGACTACCGCCGCACCGACATGGCCACCGCCGGCGACCGCGTGCGGCACGAGGCGGCGCGCGAAGGCGTCGGGGTCGACGGCTGCGAGCTGGTCGGTCTGGCGCCGCGGGCGGCGTTCGGCGGCCGGCCGCCGGCCGAGCTGGGGCTGCCGGAGAGCGCCGCCGAGCAGGTGCTCGAGCGGCGCCTGGCTGCCGCCGGCCTGTCAGCCCGACTCGTCTAGCGCCGCCAGCAGGCGCGCCGGCAGGCGACCGAACTCGCCCGACGACATCGCCACCACCACGTCGCCGGCGCGCGCCTCGGCGAGCAACCGGGCGAGCAACTCCTCGGTGTCGCCGGCCGGCGCCGCCGGCGTGCCGCTCGCGGTCAGCTCGGCGGTGAGCGTTGCCAGGTCCAGCCGTTCGGCGGGCTCCAGACGCCGGTGGTGGAAGATCGGAGCCACCAGCACCCGGTCGGCCAGGGCAAACGCCTCGCGGTAGGCGTCATGGAACATGGCCCGGCCCGCGGTCAGGCTGCGCGGCTCGAACACCGCCACCAGCCGCCGTCCCGGGTAGCGGCTGCGCAGCGCCGCCAGGGTCTCGCGCACCGCCGTGGGGTGGTGGGCGAAGTCGTCGACCACCGTGACGCCGCACGCGGTGCCGAGCTCCTCCTGGCGCCGCCGCACGCCGCCAAACCGCCCGAGCGCCGCCGCCACCCGCTCGGCGGGCAGGCCGTCGGCGCGGGCAGCGGCCCACACCGCGAGCGCGTTCGAGGCGTTGTGCGAGCCGGCCAGCGGCAGGCGCAGCTCGACCTCGCCCGCCTGCGGGTCCGCTACCACCATCCGCACGCCGCCGGCGCGCGGCTCGAGCGCCGTCGGCCGCAGCTCGTTCGCCGGCGCGAGCCCGTAGAAGGTCACCGGGCAGGCCGCCGCGGCTGCCACCCCACGCACTGCCGGCGAGTCGCCGCAGGCGATCAGCCGGCCGTCGGCCGGCACCAGCTCGACCAGCCGGCGGTAGGCCAACAGCAGCTCCTCCGGGCGGGGATAGAGATCGGCGTGGTCGTACTCTACGCTGGTGAGGACCGCGGTCTGGGGCTGGTAGTGCAGGAACTTGGGCCCACGGTCGAAGTAGGCGGCGTTGTACTCGTCGCCCTCGATGATGAACCGCTGGCCGCCGCCGGCGTGGAAGCTGCGCCCCAGATCGAGCGGCACGCCGCCGATCAGGTAGCCGGGGTCGGCGCCGCAGTCGGTGTAGACCCAGGCGGCCAGCGACGTGGTGGTGGTCTTGCCGTGGGTGCCGGCCACCACCAGCGGCCGTCGGCCGGCCAGGAAGAACCGCGCCAGAGCCTGGGGCATCGAAATCTGCTCCAGCCCGAGCTCGGCGGCAGCCACTGTCTCGGGGTTGGTGCGCGGCACGGCGTTGCCGACGATCACCAGCTCGGGGCGCGGCTCGAGATGCGCCGGGTCGAAGCCGACCCGCGGCGCGATCCCGGCCGCCGCCAGCAGATCGCTCATCGGCGGATAGAGCGGCCCGTCGGAGCCCCGCACGCGATGACCCTGCTGCTTGAGCAGGCAGGCCAGCGGTGCCGTTCCGGTGCCGCCGATGGCGATGATGTGAATGTCCAGAGGGCGGCCCGGCATGGCTCGCCGCGCAGTCTGTCACGGCCAACCCGGGGCCGTCATGAAGGGCGCGGCACCGTCCCAAACCGTGCTAACATCCCACGGCTCAAGGGTTTTCCGAGCCCTTCCCACCCGACCCTGCCCGCACAATGCGCTACCCTGGTAACGCCACCATCTCCCGCGACATCCAGGACCGGATCCTTTCGACCTTCGAGCAGACGCTGGCGGCGGCGACCGAAGGCAACCGGCGGGAGGCGCAGCTCGGGTGCGACTTCATCTTGCGGCTGGATTCCCTGTTCGAGCCGGCGCGCCAGCTGCAGCAGCGGCTGGAGAGTGGCGAGGGCCCGGTGGAGACCACCGATCTGTCGGAGATCCTCGCGGAGCTCCAGGGAGCGGTGGGCGCCGGCCCGGATCCGGACCCCCAACCGGCGGCAGACCAGCCGGCGGCCGGCGACTCGGCCGAACCGGTCACCGAGCCGGTGCCGGCGATCGACGGTCTAGATGATCTCGATCTGAGCCTGGACGGCGACGCCGAGCCGGCGCCTGCGGCCCCGCCCGCCATCGACCCCCTCGACGATCTCACGCTGGCGCCGGCGCCCGACGCCGCGGCCTCTCCGGCGCCAGCGGAGGCGGAGCTGCCGGCGGCCGAGGCGCCACCGGTCGAGGCGCCACCGGTCGAAGCGCCGCCAGTCGAAGCGCCGCCAGTCGAAGCGCCGCCAGTCGAAGCGCCGCCAGTCGAAGTGGCATCGGTCGAAGTGGCATCGGTCGAAGCACCGCCGGCCGAGACGCCGCCGGCCGAGGCCGCCGCAGCGATCCCGCCGCCCGACCCCACGAGCACCGAACCGGCGGCCGAGGCGCCGGCTCCCCAGCCCGAAGCCGCCGCCCCGGCTGCGGCCAGCGACGACCTCGCCGATCTGGACGTCGGCGGAGAGCCCTCCGCGGCCGAGCCCGCCGACGAGGGGATCGCGCTCGACGCCGAGCCGGCCGCCCGGCTCGACAACGAGAGCGAGCAGCGGGTCGAGGATCTGCTCGCCGAAGGCCAGGCGGCGTTCGACAAGGGCGAGTATCAGGGCGCGATCGACGCCTGGTCGCGCATCTTCCTGATCGACATCGACCACCCCGAGGCCAACAGCCGCATCGAGCAGGCGCGCAAGCTCAAGGCCGAGGCGGACCGCCAGATCGAGGAGCGGTTCCACGAGGGCGTGGCGCAGGTCGAGGCCGGTGACCTGGAGGCGGCCGCCGACACCTTCCGCGCCGTGCTGGCGGCCCAGCCGGCGCACCTCGCGGCGCGCGACTACCTCGAGAAGATCGAGGCCGGCGAGGTGCCGGTGGTGACGGAGTCGAAACCGTCGCCCGAGGAGCAAGAGGCCGACCTGGCGGTGCCGGACATCCCCATCGAGGACGAGGCGCCGTCCGACGAGTCCAAGCCCAAGCCCGATCGCGGCAGCAAGCCCGTCGGGACCCGCATGGTCACGGTCAAGCGCAGCCCGTTCCGCAGCCCGACCTTCCTGGTGCTGGCGGGCATCGGCGTGGCGCTGGTGGCCGCCGGTGGCTGGTACCTGTCGACCAACTGGAGCCGGCTATTCCCCAACTCGGCCGAGGAGCCGGCACCGGCCGCCGACAGCCGCCCGGATCCGCTGGCGCGCGCCAAGGCGCTGCACGAGGAGGGCAAGACGCCGATGGCCGTCGCCCAGCTGCGCCGGTTGCCGCCCGCCCATCCGCAGTACGCCGAGGCGCAGGCGCTGATCGCACAGTGGGAGGCGCCGCAGGCGACCGGGGGTGAGGCCGACGTGGGCGTACCCGCCGAGCAGCTGGAGCTGCGCGCCGAGCTGGTAGCGGGCGCCGAGCAGGCTGCCGGCGGCGGCGAGTACCTGCGCGCCTCCGAGCTGCTGGCCGAGGCGGCGGCGATCGCGCCGCTCAAGGGCGCCGAGGTGCAGCTTCTGGCCAGGGCGGACGAGCAGCTGCAGGAGCTGCAGAACCTGATCACCCTGTTCCGGCAGGGCGACTGGGACTTCGTGCTGCGCGACCTGTGGCTGCTGCGGGAACAGGAGCCCGACAACGCCGATGTCACCCGCCTGCTGGTCGACGCCTACTACAACCTGGGCGTCCGCGACCTGCAGCGCAACGATGCGGCTGCGGCCGGCGAGAAGCTACGCGAGGCTCTCGGCCTGGCACCGCAGGACCCGGAGCTGCGCCGACTGGTGCGGTTCGCCGAGACCTATCAGAAGCGACCGGCGGACCTGATGTACCGCATCTTCGTCAAGTACTTGCCGTTCCGCTGATGTCGCGCCGTCCGCCGGCGGAGGAGCCCCCCCTCTTCGACCTCCCCCTCGAGCCGGAGCCCGACGCCCGCGAGTGGGCCGAGCCCGAGGAGCCGCCCGAGCCCCAGCCCGAGCTGCCGCTGACGCCGGCCGCCGACGCGCCGCCGGAAGCCCTCGAGCCCGAAGAGGCACCGCCCGCGGTCGCCCCGCAGCCGCCGGCCGCCGACAAGCCCCCCGCCGGCCCGCTCCGCAGCCGGCTGATCGCCGGCCTCGCCGACCTCGGCGTATGCGCCGCGGTCGTGGTGCTGCTGCTGGTGGTGTTGTGGTCGATCGGCGTCGAGCCGGTGGCGGCCGACTGGCCGGCCGCCGTGCTGTTCCTGCTCAGCTTCTCGTTCCTCTACGAGGTCCTGCCGCTGGCGTTCTGGGGCCGCACGCCCGGCATGGCCCTCGCCGGTCTGCGCACCACGACGCCGGGGGGCGAGCCGCTTACCTTCGGCCAGACGGTGCGCCGCTGGCTGGCGTCGGTGCTCACCGTCGCGCTGGTGGGCCTGCCGGCGCTGCTGGCGCTGACCGGCCGGTCGCTGGCCGATCGGCTGAGCGGCTCGGTGACCCGCGTCAGGCCAGCCCGCAGCTAGCCGCCGGGACGCGCGCGATGGCCTCCGAGTACGATCCGGTCTTCGCGCGCCCCCACGAGGTCGCCCCGGGCGGCGATCTCGAGCCGGTGCAGGACCGCTTCGCCAACGCGGCAAACCCCTACCTGGCCTCTCCGGTGCCGTGGCTGCTGTGGGGGCTGGCCCTGCCGTTCGCCGCGCTGGCGACCCGGCCGGTGCTGGCCGCGGCGGGTCCGCGCGGCGTCCTGCTGCTGTGGTCGCTGACCATCCTGGCCGCCGGCGCCGTGGAGGCCGCGGTGCATGCCCGCCGCGGCCGGCGGCGCACGACGCCGCTTGCCCGTTGGGTGCTGCGCGCCCAGGCCAACCTGTCCCTGGCGCTGGCGGCGCTGTCCGCGGCCCTGCTGTGGGCGGGCCAGACGCGGCTGCTGGCGGGGTTGTGGCTGCTGCTGCTCGGTCACTCGCTGTACGCGCTCGGCGGTCTGGCGCGCCGCGCCCTGCGCAGCTGCGGGCTGATCTACCAGCTCGGCGGGCTGGTCGCGCTGTTCGCGACGGCGAGCAGCGACATGGTCTTCGCTCTCACCACCGGCATCGGCAACCTGTGGGTGGCGGGATCGATCTTGCGGGCCCGCCGTCAGGGCCGCTAGCCCGCCGGCACCTCGAGGTTGTGGCGCAGGCCCTCGGCGTCGAACGGCACCGGGTAGTAGCGGAACAGCGCGATCTCGCCGTGGAAGTCGCCGGCCTCCAAGCTGGACTCGTTGGCGGCGGTGGCGAGTCCGCTGCCGCTGCCTCCGGCCCAGTCGCGGATGCCCGGCGCCGGCAGCGGCCCGGCCACCCGGCGGCCGTTGATCCACACCGTCAGCTCGAAGCCCTGGTCGAGCCGCTCGAGCACCGCCGCCACCTGGCTCAACTCGCCCCGGCTGACCGGCTCCGGTGACACCAGCTCGACCGAGCTGGCTGCGCCACCGTCGCGCACCTCGATACCGGGCCGCCCGGCCTCGAGGAACAGCGTCACCCCGGTGGCGCGGCCGCCCGTCTCGAACACCACCTGGCGGCGCGCACCGGCCGCCGCCGGCCGCAGCCAGACCTCGAAGGTGGCGCTCGACTCGGTGACGTTCGGCTCGCCGCCCAGGTTCTGGAGCGTCGAGGTGGTGCCGCCGCCGGCGCCGCGGAAGACGAACGCGCCGCGGCTGGCGCCGCCAGGGGCAGCCAGCCGCCGGTAGCCGATGCCCTCGGCCATCCGGAGAGCGAACTCCGGGCGGCCCGCAGTGTTGTGCCAGCCGTCCTCGGGCCGCCGGTCGGCGCCAGCGATCCAGCTCACGCGGGCCCCGGGCAGCGGCTCGACGGGGTTCCAGACGACGTTGAACAGAAACGGTGGGTACCGCCAGTTCCAGACGCCGTGGTGGCGGAGGGTCAGCCGCTCGACGGCGCCGCGGTGGTGGATCCAGACCGACGGTACCGCCAGCAGCGCTGCGGCCACCGCCCAGACCCACAGCCGGCGGCGCGAGCCGCCGGCCGGCCGCTCGAGCGCGTGCGCGGCGAGCGCCCCGAGCACCAGGAACCAAGGCAGTACGTCGGTCAGCAGTCGCGGGCCGAAGCTGGCGCCGCCGCCCCAGGTCGAGAACGAGCTGACCAGGTGCCAGTGCGCCACCAACACGGCGAGGCCCAGCCCCGCCAGCCATCTGAGCGGCCGGTCGAACGACCGCCAGAACCGCACGACGGCGGTCAGGAGGACCAACAGAAACGGGGTGTAGAAGAACAGCCCACGCGCCGGGCTGAACAGCGTGCCGGCCGCCGCCTCGGGGTGGAAGCCGAGCAGCCGGCCCGCGTCGAGGGTGCCGATCGACGAGTGCAGGCTGCCGAAGTACGGCGGCAGGGGCTGGCCGTAGATCGACAGCGAGTAGGCGACGAACGCCACCGCCCAGCCGCCGCCGACCACCGCCAGCGTCGCCAGTCGGCGACGGCCGGTGAGAGTCACGAACAGCGTCAGCGCCGCTACCGACAGCGCCAACGGCGGTCGGCAGAAAAACGCCCACGACAGTGCGGTGGCGCCGGCGGCGTCGCGCAGCCAGCGCCGCGACGACGGCGCGAGCAGGCAGAGCATGCCGAGGGCCAGCAGGAACACCGCCCAGGCGTGCGACCAGTAGGGCCGCGAGGCCGAGCTGTACAGCGAGGTGCCGAACGCGAAGACCAGGCTGAGCGGCAAGGCCCAACCGCTGGAGGTGAACAGTCGCGCCACCAGGTAGAGCAGGGCCACCGTTCCGGCCGTCACCAGCGCTGCCCCGGCCCGCAGCACCCGCCGCTCGGCGCCCGAGTCGAAGCTGCCGTCGTCGCGAAAGACCGCGACTCCCCGCCGCTCGAACCACCACACCAGCGGCACGTTGAGCACCGCCGGAGCGGCGGGAAACAGGTGGAAGGCGCGGCCGTCGTACAGCTGCAACTGGTAGCGCGAGACTGCCGCCAGGCTGCGCGGCACCTCCAGGCTGCCACGGTGCAGCAGCGAGTGGCTCACCGCGGTGACGTAGCGCCAATCGTAGACCTGGTGCGCCGGCGCCCGGTGGTAGGCCACGACGCAGAGAGCGAACAGCAGCAGCGCGATCAGGCGGTCGCGCCAGCCGATCGGACTGCGCCGCGCTTCCTGCCAGATCGCCAACTCACTGCTCGCCGGATGCAGGCTCACCGGTTCGGATTGTGCCACCCCCGAAGGCGCCGCAGCTGCCGGTCCGCCCGCAGGTTGTGGCGCAACCCCTGCTCGTCGAGCGCCGTCGGGTAGTAGCGGAACAGCGCGATCTCGCCGTGGAACTCGCCGGCGGCGAGGCTCGGCTGGTTGGCGGCGGTACCCAGGCCGCTACCGTTGCCGCCCGCCCAGTCCCGAACGCCCGGCGCCAGCAGCGGCCCCGCCACCCGCCGATCGTTGATCCACAGCGTCAGTTCGAAGCCGTCGTCGAGCTTGCGCAGCACGACCGCCAACCGGCTCAGCTCGCCTCGGCTCACCGCCTCCGTGGACACCAGCTCGACCGACGTGGCCGCACCGCCGTCGCGCACCTCGACGCCCGGGCGCCCGCCATCGAGAAAAAGGGTGAGACCGGTGCTCCGGCCGCCGGTCTCGAACAGCACCTGGCGCGGCGGCCCGGCCACCGCCGGCCGGAACCACAGCTCGAAGGTGCCGCTCGACTGGGTGACGTTCGGATCACCGCCGAGCTCCTGCAGGCTCGCCGTCGTGCCGCCGCCGGCGCCGCGGAAGACGAATGCGCCACGCGGCACCCCTCCCGCCGCGGCCAGCCAGCGGTAGCCGATCCCCTCGACCAGGTCGAGGCGGTAGTCCCAGCGCCGGCCCTCGTTGTTCCAGCCGTCGGCCGGCAGCCGGTCGGCGTCGGCGACCCAGGTGACCAGCGCTCCCGGCAGGGGATCGTCCGGGTTCCAGACCAGCCCGAACAGGAACGGCGGGTAGCGCCAGTTCCAGACTCCCCAGTCGCGGATGGTCATGCGCTCGACGGCGCCGCGATGGTGGATCCAGACCGAAGGTACGGCCAGCAGCAGAGTCGCAGCCACCCACGCCCACTTCCACCGGCGGACCCCGGGCGGCGGGCACCTCACCGCCTCGGCGCTCACCGCGGCCAGAACGAGAAACCAGGGCAGCAGGTCGGACAGCAGCCGCGGCCCGAAGCTGGCGCCGCCTCCCCACACCACCGACGAAGCGACCAGCTTCCAGTGCACCGCGATCACCGCCGTCGCGACGCCGGCCGCCCAGCGCTGGCGGTGGTCGAACGACCGCCAGCACCAGGCCACGGCGAACAGGACGACGAGCAGGAACGGTGTGTAGAGGAACAGCCCCCGCGACGGGCTGACGAGGGTGCCGAGCACCCCTTCGGGCGGCACCCCCACCAGCCCCCAGAGGCTGAAGCGGTGGTGCACCGTGTGCGACGAGCCGTAGTAGGAGGGCAGCACCCATTCGTAGACCGACAGCGAGTAGCCGACGAACAGCGCCAGCCAGCCGGCGCCTACGGTCGCCAGGGTCTTGAGCCGACCGCGCCGCATGGCGTACACGAACAGCGTCAGCGCGATCACCGACAGCGCCAGCGGCGGGCGGCAGAAGAACGCCCACGACAGCGCGGTCGCGCCGGCGGCGTCGCGCAGCCAGCGGCGGCGCGCCGTCGGCGCCGCCAGGCACAGCAGCGCCAGCGACAGGAAGACGATCGCCCAGGCGTGCGACCAGTAGGGCCGCGACACCGAGCTGTAGAGCGAGGTGCCGAAGGCGAACAGCAGGCTGAGCGGCAGCGCCAAGGTGGTCGTGGTGAACAGCCGAGCCACCAGGTAGAGCAAGGCCACGCCGGCGGCGGCGGTCACCGCCGCCGCGCCCTTGAGCACGTGCCGCTCGGCGTCGAAGTTGAAGCTGCCGTCGTCGCGGTAGACCTCGACGCCGAGCTGCTCATAGAACCACACGATGGGCACATTGAGCACCGCCGGCGCCGCCGGGTACCAGTGGTACACCCTGCCATCGACCTCTTCGAGCTGCCACACCGAGGTCTCGAGCAGCTCGCGCGGCAGCTCCACGGTGCCTTCGTGCAGCAGCGCGTGGCTGACCGCCGTCACGTAGACCCAGTCGAACATCTGCTGGACCGGCGCCCGGTAGTAGGCGAAGGTGCACAGGCCGAACAGCAGCAGGGCGATCAGTTGGTCTCGCCAGCCGATCGCACCGGGCCGCGCCAGCGGGCCGACGGAGGCACCGCCAGCGGCGACGGGCGCGTCCACCTCCTGAGCAGCCGCGTGGCCGGACCGCGCCATCGCTCGCTTCCGGCTAGCTCGGCGGCAGCAGCTTGCGCTGGACGCGCGCCCGCCGCAGCGCCCGCTGGCGCGCCCCGAAGGCGGCGTCGTCCGAGATCGGCAGGGCGCGTGCCTGCCGCAGCGCCGCATCGACCGCGGAGGCGTCGAGGTCCTGTGGCCAACTGGCCGCCTCGGTGAGCACGGTCAGCTTGTTGTCCGACATCTCGGCGAAACCACCGTCGACGTACAGCACCCGCGGGCCGCCGTCGGTGTCGGCGCGCAGGCTACCGGCGGTGAGCTTGACCAGCAGCGGCGCGCGGTTGCGCAGGATGCCGATCTCGCCGTCGTGCGCCGGCAGGGCGACGAAGCTCACCTCTTCCTCGAGCATCACCCGCTCGGGCGTCACCACCGAAAGCTGGAACTTCGGGCGTGCCACTAGTCGGCCATCTCCTCGGCCCGCTTGGCCGCGTCCTCGATGGTGCCGACGTACATGAACGCCTGGTCCGGCAGGTGGTCCCACTTGCCCTCGCACAGCTCCTCGAACGAGCGGATGGTGTCCTCGCGCGAGACGTAGACGCCCTTGAAGCCGGTGAACTGCTCGGCGACGTAGAACGCCTGCGACAGGAAGCGCTCGATCTTGCGCGCCCGCCGCACGATCAGCTTGTCCTCCTCGGACA
>JBFGNS010000020.1:0-39532 GCA_041574955.1 Thermoanaerobaculia bacterium
CATCGCGGCCACCACCAGGCCGCCGCCGGCGGCGGTCCACCAGCTCCACGGCTCGGCGCGGGCGGCGATCGACACCGCCGCCGCCACCACCGGCTCGAGTGCCAGCATGACGGCGGTCTCGGTGGCGCTCAACCGGCGCTGGGCGTAGAGCTGGCAGAGAAAGGCGACGGCGGTCGCCAGAACGCCGGTGATCAGCACCGCGCTCACCGCGCGCGGCGTGAGCTCGGCGGTCGAGAACGGCTGCACGATGAGCGACGGGGCCGACAGCAGCGCCACCACCAGGAACTGCGATACCGCCAGCGACGGTACGGTGCGGCGGCGTACCGAGCGCTCTACCAGCAGCACGTGGACGGCGAACGCCACGGCGCAGCCCAGGCACAGCAAGTCGCCGCGTCCGAAGCCGCCGAGCGACGGCTCCGGCCGGTAGAGCAGCCACAGGCCGGCGGTGGCCAGCGCGGCGCCCGCCCACGCCAGCGCGGGCGGCCGGCGCCGCCAGGCGACGGCGGCGAGCAGGGGCACGAAGATCACCGACAGCCCGGTGAGGAACGCCGCGCGTGCGGGGGTGGTCCACAGCAGGCCCGCGGTCTGCAGCGCGTAGCCGGCAAACAGCGCCAGACCGACCACCAGGCCGTCGCCGTCGAGCAGGCGGCGCTGGCCGCTGCCGCGCAGCAGCGGCACCAGCAGCACGGCGCCGAGCGCGAAGCGCAGCGTCAGCAGGTGGAACACCGGCAGGTCGACCAACGCCTGCTGCACGACGACGAAGGTGGTGCCCCAGACAAAGGTCGCCGCCATCATGGCGAGGCGGGCGGGCAGGCGGCCGGAGGGAGCCATGACGCGGCCGGCCAGCCTAGCACCGGCCGCTATGATCGTCGGGTGGAGCTCGACCGGGCGGAGCGGCTCAAGCAGTGGGCGAGCGAGTGCGGCTTCGACCGCGCCGGCGTCGCCGGCCTCGAGCCGTCGCGCTACGCCGCGGCGCTCGACCGGTGGCTCGAGCGCGGCGACGCGGCGGGTATGGCGTACATGCGGCGCCGGCCGGCGGCCCGCCGCCGGCCCGACCGGCTGCTGCCCGGTGCCCGCAGCGTGCTGTGCGTGGCGCTCCAGTACGAGCCGCTGGCCGGCGCCGCCGAGCCGGCCGGCGACCTGTGGCCGCGCGTGGCGCGCTACGCGCGGGGTCGCGACTACCACGATCTGATGCTGGCGCGGCTGCGGCACCTCGCCGACCGCATCGAGCAGGCCTTCCCCGGCAGCGCCAGCCGGCCGTACGTCGACACCGGGCCGGTGCTGGAGCGCGAGCTGGCGGAGCGGGCCGGGCTCGGCGTGTTCGGCAAGAACACCAACCTGCTGCACCCGGAGGCGGGCTCGTGGTTCCTGCTCGGCGAGCTGCTGCTGACCCTCGAGCTCGAGCCGGACGAGCCGCTGGCCGACCTGTGCGGCAGCTGCACCCGCTGCCTCGACGCCTGCCCGACGGGAGCCCTGCCGGAGCCCTACCGCCTGGACAGCCGCCTCTGCATCAGCTACTGGACCATCGAGCACCGCGGCGACCTGGCGCCGGAGGCGCGCGAGCTGGTGGGCGACTGGGTGTTCGGCTGCGACGTCTGCCAGGAGGTCTGCCCGTGGAACGAGGCGCCGGCGCCGGTGCGGCACCCCGAGCTCGAGCTGCCGCCGCTGCGCGCCGAGCTCGACCTCGCGGCGCTGCTCGGGCTGGACCGCGAGGGCTACGTCGAGCGCTTCCGCGGCAGCCCGATGAAGCGGGCCAAGCTCGATGGGCTGCAGCGCAACGCCGCGGTCGCCATGGGCAACCGGGGCGATCGCCGCTACCTGGCGCCGCTGGCGGCGGCGGTCGCCGGCGGCTCGCCTCTGGTGCGTCGCCACGCGGCCTGGGCTCTGGGCAGGATCGGCGGTTCCGAGGCCGCCGACGCGCTGCTCCGGGCGCGCTCGGAGGAGGCCGAGGCGGCGGTGCTGGCGGCGATCGACGAGGCCCTGGCGGCGGCCCGCGGCCGGCAAGCCCCCGACACCCTTGGTTGACACCCCGAGGGCCCGGTCCGTATACTTCAAAATTCCGAGTTCTAAACGAGTTAGATGGAACTCGGCTCCCCCCGCGGGGGACGCGCGGGCCGCGGCCCGTATCTCACGAAGCTAGGAGGCATCAACTACATGGCAACGGTGGACGAGCGGCTCGAATCGCCGGCTCCGGCGGATTCGAGCGCCACAGATCAACAGGAAGGCGAGCTGGCCTACGACGAGATGGTGGCTCTCTACGACGAGAGCATGCGGCATCTCAGCGAGGGCGAGATCGTCAGCGGAACGGTCATCAACATCACCGACAACGAGGTGGTGGTCGACGTCGGTTACAAGTCGGAAGGGCTGATCCCGATCGAGGAGTTCAAGGACTACGAAGGCAACCTGACGGTCGAGGTCGGCGACGAGGTCGAAGTCCTGCTGGAGAAGACCGAGGACGTCGAGGGTCACGTCCTGCTGTCGAAGCACAAGGCCGAGCGCCGCAAGGTGTGGGCCCGGATCGAGCAGAGCTACAAAGCCGGCGAGGTGATCACCGGCCGGGTCATCGACCGCATCAAGGGCGGGCTGACGGTGGACGTCGGCATCCGGGCGTTCCTGCCCGGCTCGCTGGTCGACATCAAGCCGGTCAAGCACCTCGAATCTCTCAAAGGCCGAGAGCTCGAGTTCAAGGTGATCAACATGGACCGGCGGCGCAACAACGTCGTGCTGTCGCGCAAGGCGGTGCTCGAGAAGGAGTTCGCGCACAAGAAGGCCGAGACCATGGAGAAGCTGAAGGAGGGCGTCGTCCTCCCGGGCGTGGTCAAGAACATCACCGACTACGGCGCCTTCATCGACCTCGGCGGCATCGACGGCCTGCTGCACATCACCGACATGTCGTGGGGCCGGGTCAACCACCCGTCCGAGATGTTCGCGGTGGGCGACGAGGTCGAGGTGATGGTGCTCAAGTTCGATCCCAAGACCGAGCGCGTGTCGCTCGGCTACAAGCAGACCGGTGAAGACCCCTGGATGCTGGTCGACAAGAAGTACCCGCTCGGCTCGAGAGTGCGCGGCAAGGTGGTGAGCCTGGTCGACTACGGCGCCTTCGTCGAGCTCGAGCAGGGCGTCGAGGGCCTGATCCACGTCAGCGAGATGTCGTGGACCAAGAAGGTGGTCAACCCGGCCAAGCTGCTCAACGTCGGCGACGAGGTGGAGGCGATCGTCTCGGAGCTGGATATGGGGCAGCGCCGGATCAGCCTGTCGCTGCGCCAGGCCGAGCGCAACCCGTGGGAGGAGCTGGCGGTTTCCCACCCCGAGGGCAGCATCATCGAGGGCAAGGTCCGCAACCTGACCGAGTTCGGCGCCTTCGTCCAGATCACCGACGAGATCGACGGCCTGATCCACGTCTCCGACATGAGCTGGACCAAGCGCGTCAAGCACCCCAGCGAGGTGCTGGGCAAGGGCGACGAGGTCAAGGCGCGGATCACCCACATCGACGTCGAGAACCAGCGTGTCTCGCTGTCGATCAAGGAGTTCCTGCCCAACGAGTGGGAGAACTTCGTCTCCTCGCACCGGGTCGGCGACGCGGTGGAGGGCAAGGTGGTCAACGTCACCGACTTCGGGCTGTTCGTCGACATCTACGACGGGCTCGAGGGGTTGGCGCACGTCAGCGAGATCGACGTGCCCGAGGGCGGTCTGGAACGGCAGTTCCACGTCGGCGACTGGGTGCGCGCGCGCATCCTGCGCATCGAGGAGGAGGACAAGAAGGTCGGCCTCACCATGCGCGGCGTGAGCCAGCCCACGGCCGAGGAGATCGCCGAGCTGGAGGCCGCCGCCGAGCCGGCTACCGAGGAGCCCGCCGCCGAGGCCGACGTGGCCGAGGCCGCCGCCGACGAGGACGCGGAGCCGGAGGCAGTGGAGGCGGTCGCGTCCGCCGAGGCCAGCGCCGAAGAGGCGGCCGAGGCCGTCGAGGCTGCGGAGGAGGCAGGCGAGCCAGAGGCCGGCGAGGCAGAGGCCGACGAGGACGAAGCCGCGGACAAGGACTGAAGCGACGAGGTGGCGAACAGTGGCGACTCGCAGCGGAATGACCAAAGCCGAGCTGGTGGACCACGTGGCGCAGTCCACCGAGCTGACCAAGAAGCACGCCGAGCTGATCGTCAACACGGTGTTCGAGAGCATCGCGCAGTCGCTGCGCGCCGGTGAGAAGATCGAGCTGCGCGGCTTCGGATCGTTCCGCATCCGCCAGCGCGGCCCGCGCATCGGCCGCAACCCCAAGACCGGCGACCGGGTCGAAGTGCCGCCCAAGCGGATCCCCTACTTCAAGCCGGGCAAAGAGCTCAAAGAGCTGCTCAACAGCTAGCCTGACAGCCTCCCGCGCGTGGAGACCCTGTTCACTCCTTGGAGGTACTCGTATATCTCCCGGAACCCAGCTCCGTCCGACTGCTTCTTCTGCGCTGCCGCCGCCGACCCAGATGACCCCGAGAGCCTGGTGGTGCTGGCGACGGCTCACCACATCCTGCTGCTCAACCGCCACCCCTACACCAACGGTCACCTGATGCTGGCACCGCGCCTTCACCTGGCCGATCCGGCAGCCGCGCCGGCGGCCGCGCGGAGCGAGCTGTGGGAGCTGGTGCTGCGCTGCCGGCGGCTGCTCGAGCGGCTGTACCGGCCCGACGGCTTCAACCTCGGCATGAACCTGGAGCGGGCCGGCGGTGCCGGCGTGCCCGAGCACTTCCACTTCCACATCGTGCCGCGCTGGCACGGCGACACCAGCTTCATGTCGGTGGTGGGCGGTGTCCGCCTGGTGCCCGAGGATCTCGCCAGCCAGTGGCGCAAGCTGCGCGCCGCGCTGGCGGCGGAGGATGAGGCTTGAGCGAGCCCGCCGCGGCGCCGCGCGCCGCCGATCCCCCGGCCCACAACCCGGTGGTGGCCGCGCTGCTCGCCTGGGTGGTGCCGGGTGCCGGCCACCTCTATCTCGGGCGGCGCGGCCGCGCGCTGGCGTTCTGCCTGATCGTGCTGGTCTCCCTGTTCACCGGCTTCGCGCTGCAGGGCAACCTCTACCGGGTGGTAGCCGGCCAGCCTTTGAGCTTCTTCGCCACCCTCGGCTCGATGGGCGTCGGACTGCCGTACTTCGTCGCCCGCTGGCTGCTCGGCTATCAGGGCGACATCGAGTCGGCCAGCTACGAGTACGGCAGCGCCTTCATTCTCACCGCCGGCCTGATGAACCTCCTGCTGGTGCTCGACGCGCTCGACATCGCACGCGGTCGCAAGAGCTAGGGGGGAGCGTGCGCATCAGTCACTTCCTGCTGATGGTGCACTACGCGCTGTTGGTGTCGGCCTTTTTCTCGCTGCTGTGGAAGCGCGGCCGGCAGCAGCGGCAGCGGCTGTTCCTCAAGCTCTTTCTCGGCATGGTCGGCGGCGGCCTGGCGCTGGCCTGGCTGATGTACTTCTTCCCGTCGGGGCCGCCGACGCCGTTCCCATGATCGCCGTGGGCGGCGCCGCCCCCGGCGACAGGCGGCGCGCGCCCTCCAGCGATGGCGGCTGACGACCTGCTGATCGTCGCCGGCGAGGCGTCCGGCGACCTGCACGGTTCGGCGCTGCTCGCGGAGTTGGCCGGCCTGCGGCCGACGGTGCGGGCGTTCGGGCTCGGCGGCCGGCGGCTGGCGGACGCCGGTCTCGACTGTCTGGCCGAAGCCGAGGAGATCTCGGCCGTCGGGCTGGCCGAGGTGGCGCGCGTCGTGCCGCGGGCGCGACGCATCTTCCGACAGCTGCTGGCGGAGGTCGAGCGCCGGCAGTCCCGGGTGGCGGTGCTGATCGACTTCCCCGAGTTCAACCTGCGCCTGGCGGGACCGCTCAAGCGCCGCGGCGTGCGGGTGGTCTACTACATCAGTCCGCAGATCTGGGCGTGGCGCGAGGGGCGTGTCGAGGTGGTGCGCCGGTGGGTCGATCGGATGCTGGTGCTGTTCCCGTTCGAGGGTGCCTTCTACCGCCAGCACGGCATCGAGGCCACCGTCGTCGGCCACCCGCTGGTCGACGAGGTGCCCGAGCTGCGCGGCGCCTGGGACGACGGTCCACCGGCCTCCGGCGAGCCTTACCGCGTAGCGCTGCTGCCGGGCTCGCGGCGTAGCGAGGTGCGGCGGCTGCTGCCGCCGATGCTGGCCGCCGCGCGCCGCCTGAGCGACAGCGTGCCGATCGAGCTGCGGCTGATCCGCGCCCCCACCGTGCCGGTGGAGCTGCTGGAGTCGTACGTCGGTCCGTCGGGCCTGCCGGTGGAGCTGGTCACCGACGACCGGTTCGCCGCCGCCGCCGGCTGTCATCTGGCGATCTGCGCCTCGGGCACGGCGACTCTGGAGCTGGCTCTGCTCGGTACCCCGATGGTGGTGGTCTACCGGGTGGGGGCTTGGAGCTACCTGCTGGGAAAGCTGATCGTGCGCCTGCGCACGGTGTCGCTGGTCAACCTGCTGCTCGGAGAGTCGGTGGTCCCCGAACTGCTGCAGGGCGCGGCGCGGCCGCGCTCCGTCGCCGACCAGGCGTTGCGATTGCTGCGCGATCCTCCTAGGGTAGAGCGGATGCGGCGCCAGCTGCAGCGGGTACGGCCCCTGCTCGGGGAGTCCGGCGCCAGCCGGCGGGCCGCCGCCGAGGTGCGCGCCGAGCTGGAGGCGGCCGGATGAAGCTGCTCGGCTTCATGCTGCGCTACCTGCGCCGGCACGCCGCCTGGCTGCTGCTGGCGGCGGTCGCGGCGGCGGCCTACGCCGTCACCACGGTGACCCTGATCTCGCTGGTCGAGCCGATGTTCAGCGAGGTGCTGCTGGCGGACAGCGCCACCTCGTTGGGCGTCCCCGGCGTGGGAGAAGCCAGCGCCGAAACCGCACCCGGCGCGGCTGAGGGCGCCGCCACCGAGGGGGGACGCGGGCTGCTCGAGCGGCTGAACCTGCGCCAGCTTCTGGCCGAGCGGTACGCCGCGCTCAAGCGACAGTTCCGGGTCGACTCGCAGTCGGTGGTCTATTTCCTTCCCGCCCTGTTCGTGCTGGTGTTCCTGGTGCGTGGAGTGGTGAGCTTCCTCAGCAGCTACTCGTTCCAGCGCGTCGGGCTGGCGGCGACCACCGACATCCGCAACGATCTCTACAGCAGCATCCTGCGCCAGTCCAGCCGCTTCCACGCCGAGCATCCGTCGGGCGAGCTGATCAGCCGCATCGTCAACGACGTGGCGATGATGCAGAACGCCATCGCGAACAGCATCGTGGACGTGGTGCAGCAGTCGCTGACCCTGCTTGGCATGGTCTACTACCTGCTGTCGGCGAACTTCAGCCTGGCAGTGGTCTGCCTGGTCGCCGCGCCCGCCCTGCTGGTGCCGATCGTCCGCTTCGGCCAGGGCATGCGCCGCACCAGCCACCGCAGCCAGGAGCGCATGGCGGACCTGGCCAACCTGGTGGGGGAGGGCGTCCGTGGCCATCGGGTGGTCAAGGCGTTCAACATGGAGGCGTTCGAGGACGGGCGGTTCCGCCGCGCCACCCAGCGCCATCTGCGGGTCAACCTGTGGGCGCAGCTGCTGTCGACCGCTTCCAGCCCGATCGTCGAGTCGCTGGCGACGGTGGGGGCGGCGGCGCTGCTGGTGTACGCCGGCACCCAGATCCGCGCCGGCGAGCTGTCGGCGTCGCTGCTGGTCACCTTTCTGGTCAACCTGTTCTGGATGTACGACCCGATCCGCAAGCTCAACCGGGTCAACCTGGTGCTGCAGCAGTCGCTGGCGGCGGCGCACCGCGTGCGCGACCTGATCCAGGAGCCCAACGACATAGTCGAGCGGCCGGGCGCGGCGGAGGTGACCGGCGTCGAGCGGAGCATCGAGTTCCGCAACGTCAACTTCGGCTACACCGGTCAGGGCGTGCTGCACGAGGTCAACCTGACGATCGCCGCCGGCGAGGTGGTGGCGCTGGTGGGGCCGTCGGGCGCGGGCAAGACCACGCTGGTCAACCTGCTGCCTCGCTTCTTCGACCCCGACGATGGCCAGGTGCTGATCGACGGCGTCGACATCCGCGACCTCCGGGTCCACAGCCTGCGCGCGCTGATCGGCCTGGTGACCCAGGAGACCGTGCTGTTCAACGACACGGTGAAGGCCAACCTCGCCTACGGCCGCTCCGATCTGAGTGGCGAGCGCATCCGCGAAGCGGCGGCCGCCGCTTACGCCGACGAGTTCATCATGCGTCTGCCGCAGGGCTACGACACGGTGGTCGGGGAGGGTGGCTACAGCCTGTCCGGCGGCCAGCGTCAGCGCCTGGCTATCGCCCGTGCCCTGCTCAAGGACGCCCCGCTGCTGATCCTCGACGAAGCCACCTCCCACCTCGACTCCCACTCGGAGGCGTTGGTGCAGAAGGCGCTCTACAACCTGATGCGCGGGCGCACCACGCTGGTCATCGCGCACCGGCTTTCGACCGTCATGCAGTGCGACCGGATCGTGGTGCTGGAGCGCGGCCGCATCGTCGAGGAGGGCGCCCATGCCGACCTGATGGAGAGCGGCGGCCTGTACAAGCAGCTCTACGACCTCCAGTTCCGCGAATGAAGGCACGCCAGCCGGTGACCACCCTGCGCAGCATGACCGGCTTCGGCCAGGCCGGGGGCGAGAACGAGAGGCTGCGGTTGAGCGTCGCGCTGCGCACGGTCAACCACCGGCACCTCGACCTGGTGCTGCGGCTGCCCGACGAGCTACGGCCGCTGGAGCCGGAGATCCGGCGCGCGCTGCGGCGCGAGCTGCGGCGTGGGCGGGTCGATCTGCGGGTCGACCTGAGCTATCTGGGCGAGCGCGCCAGCCGCGTCGAGGTGGCGCGCCAGGCGGTGGCCCACCTGGGCCGGGCGGCGCGCGAGCTGGCCGACGCCGGCCTGACCTCGGGGGAGCTGAGCTTCGGCGACCTGGTGCGCCTGCCGGAGGTGCTGCGGCTCGACTTCGAGCCGTACCGCTGGCGCGACGAGGACACCGCCCTGCTGCTGGAGGTGGTCGGCCAGGCGGTGGCGCAGGTGTCGGCGGCGCGGCAGGCCGAGGGCGGCCGGCTGCGCGACGCCCTGTCGACGCAGCTCGACGAGCTGCAGGCCGCCGCCGCCGGCATCGCCGAGCGTCGCCCGGAGGCGGCGGCGGCGCTCGAGGCCGGCTTCCGCCAGCGGCTGGCCGAGCTGACCGCCGGCACCGGGCTGAGCGAGGAGAGGCTGACGCAGGAGGTGGCCGTGCTGGCGGAGCGCACCGACGTCCAGGAAGAGCTCGACCGGCTGGCGGCGCACGTCGAGCACGCCCGCGAGCTGCTGGCGGACGCCGACGCGGTCGGGCGGCGTCTCGAGTTCCTGAGCCAGGAGATGCTGCGCGAGCTCAACACGCTCGGTGCCAAGAGCCGCGACCTGCCGATCATCCGCCAGGTTCTGGACGCCAAGGCGGCGTGCGAGCGGCTGCGCGAGCAGGTGCAGAACGTCGAGTAGGCGGCGCCGGCGCTGTGGTAGCCTCGGCCGCGGCGAGCGGTGGTCTGTCGATGCAGCGTGGCGAACTGTTCATCGTTTCGGCCCCCTCGGGAGCCGGCAAGACGACGCTCATCCAGCGGCTGTTCGACGGCCCCCTGGGAAGCTCTGGAAGCCTGGTCTACTCGGTGAGCCACACCAGCCGTTCGCCGCGTGAGGGCGAGCGGGACGGCACGGACTACCACTTCGTCGACACCGCCACCTTCGAGCGGATGGCCGAGGACGGTGAGTTTCTGGAGTGGGCCGAGGTGCACGGCGAGTTCAAGGGCACCTCCCGCGGGTCGGTGCTGCCCAGCCTGGAGCGCGGCCTCGACGTGCTGCTCGACATCGACGTCCAGGGCGCGGCCCAGCTGCGCCGGCGGATGCCCGAGGCCCACGCCGTGCTGGTGCTGCCGCCCAGCTACGGCGAGCTCGAGCGGCGGCTGCGTGACCGCGGCCTGGACGAGGCCACCACGATCGCCCGGCGGCTGGCGGTATCTCTCTGGGAAATCGAGTTTTACGACAACTACGACTATGCTATCATCAACGACGATCTGGAGCGCGCCAGCGCTTCGCTGGCGGCAATCATCCTGGACAAGCAACATCGTCTCGGCCGGATGCGAGAGCGGGTCGCCGCGGTGATCCGGGACTTCGAACAGCATCTGCGGCCCGACGAACGGAGATAGCCGATGGAGAGAATGCCGGAGAGAATCGACAGCAAGTTCCGCTACATCCTGCTGGCGGCGGTGCGCGCCGAGCAGATGATGCGGGGCGCTCGTCCCAAGCTGGAGAGCGACGACCGCAAGCCGACGCGGGTGGCGATGGACGAGGTGGCCAACGACCTGCTGGGATGGGACTACGGTCCGGCACCTGAGGCGGAGCCGGCGGAGGCCGAGGCGGAGGCCTGAGCGGCCTCTCTCCTGGGCGGCCGTCGATGTCGCGTCCCCTGCGCCTGCTGCTCGGGGTCAGCGGGGGAATCGCCGCCTACAAGACCCCCGACCTGGTACGCCGGCTGCGCGAGCGGGGTCACCAGGTGCGCTGCGCCCTGACGCGCAGCGCGGCGTCGTTCGTGGCCCCTCTCAGCCTGGAGGTGGTGAGCGAGCACGCCGTGCTGGGCGAGGAGTACCTCGAGGCCACCGGCAGCGGCGTCGAGCGCCACATGGAGGTGGCGCAGTGGGCCGAGGTGGTGGTGATCGCGCCGGCCACCTCTCACACCCTGGCGCGGCTGGCTCTCGGCCTCAGCGACGATTTCCTCACCACCGTCTGCGCCGCCTGGGACGGCCCGCTGGTGCTGGCGCCGGCGATGCACACCACGATGTGGCGGCAGCCCGTGCTCCAGGGCCACGTCGCCACGCTGATCGAGCGCGGCGCCCGCATCGTCGGCCCGGTCAGCGGGCCGCTGGCCTCCGGCGAGAGTGGTGCCGGCCGGCTGGCGGAGGCGGCGGAGATCGCCGACGCGGTGGCGGCCGCCGCCGGCCCCGGTCCGCTGAGCGGACGCACCGTGGTGGTGAGCGCCGGGCCGACCCGCGAGCCGATCGACCCGGTGCGTTTCCTGTCCAACCGGTCGAGCGGCAAGATGGGCTTCGCGCTCGCCGCCGAGGCGGCGGCGCGCGGCGCCCGCACGCTGCTGGTGGCCGGCCCGGTCGACCTGCCGACGCCGCCGGGCGTGGAGCGGCACGACGTCGCCACCGCCGCCGAGATGCGCGGCGCCCTGCTGGAGCTGGCGCCATCCGCCGACCTGGTGCTGATGGCGGCGGCGGTGGCCGACTTCCGGCCGGTGCGGCCGGCGAGGGAGAAGCTCAAGAAGCGCGGCGGGCCGCCGGCCGTCGAGCTCGAGCCGACCCCGGACATCCTGAGCGAGCTGGCGGCGGCGGCACCGGACGCCGTGCGAGTGGGCTTCGCCGCCGAGACCTCCGACCTCGAGGTCGAGGCGGCGGCCAAGCTCGAGGCCAAACGGCTCGACTTCATTCTCGCCAACGACGTGTCGCGGTCCGACATCGGTTTCGGCAGCGACCACAACGAGCTGCTGGTGCTGGAGCGGGGAGGCCCGACCCGCAAGCTCGCCCGCCAGAGCAAGCGCCGGCTGGCGGCCGAGCTGCTCGAGCTGCTCGGCTCGCACCTGGAGACGCGTGACCACCGTTCGCTCGCCGGCAGTCGCTGAGCTGCTCGACTACCTCGCCGACCTCGGCTGGGAGGAGCTGTACCTGCCCGACGGCGGGGCACGCTCGGCCGCCCGCCGCGCCGACCCCGAAGCCGCCGGGCGCGCCGCCGCGCTGCTTGCCGAGCTGTCTGAGCGTGCGTCCGGCTGCACGCGCTGCCGGTTGGCCGAGGGGCGTCGCCACGTGGTCTTCGGCTCGGGGCACCCCGACGCCGACCTGATGTTCATCGGTGAAGGGCCGGGGGCGCAGGAGGACCGGCAGGGTCTGCCGTTCGTCGGGCCGGCGGGAGAGCTGCTGACCCGCATCATCCAGGCCATCGAGCTGACCCGCGAGGAGGTCTACATCGCCAACGTCGTCAAGTGCCGGCCGCCGGGCAACCGCGACCCCGAGCCCGACGAGGTGGCGGCCTGCCGCGAGTGGCTGGAGGGCCAGATCGCCGCGGTGCGGCCGCGGGTGATCGTGATGCTCGGCCGGGTCGCGGCGCAGACGCTGCTCGGTACCGGCGAGCCGCTCGGCAGGCTGCGGGGCAGCTGGCACCAGGTGTGTGGCGTGCCGGCGCGCGCCACCTACCACCCCGCCGCTCTGCTGCGCAACGCCTCGTTCAAGCGGCCGACCTGGGAGGACATGCAGCTGGTGCGTGACCGCCTGCGGGCGGAGCGCTCGGGCTAGAATCCCGCCATGGAGACCGAGGTCCAGGCCGACAGCCCGGCGGCGGCCGACGCTGCCGGCGACTGCGACATCAGCGTCCTGGTGCCGGTGCTCGACGAGCAGGACACGGTGGCCGAGCTGGCCGCCCAGGTGGCGGGGGTGCTGGACCGACTGGGCCGCAGCTTCGAGATCGTCTTCATCGACGACGGCTCGACCGACGCCACGGCGGCGCGCATCCGCGAGGCGCACCGCCTCGATCCGCGGGTCAAGCTGATCCGCCTGCGCCGCAACTTCGGCAAGGCGGCGGCGCTGTGCGCCGGCTTCGACGGCTCGCGCGGCTCGGTGGTGATCACCATGGACGGCGACCTGCAGGACGACCCGAGCGAGATCCCTCGTTTCCTCGAGAAGCTGGAGGGTGAGGGCCTCGATCTGGTGTCGGGCTGGAAGCAGCGGCGCCAGGACCCGATCGGCAAACGCTACCCGTCGCTGCTGTTCAACTGGGCCACGCGCGTGCTGGCGCAGGTCGAGCTGCACGATTTCAACTGCGGCTTCAAGGCCTACCGGCGAGAGGTGGTGGACCAGATCGCGGTTTACGGCGAGCTGCACCGCTACATCCCGGTGCTGGCCAGCCGCCGCGGCTTCACCATCGGCGAGCTGCCGGTGGTCCACCACCGCCGCCGCCACGGGCGCTCGAAGTACGGCTGGGACCGGCTGGTCAAGGGCCCGCTGGACCTGATCACGGTGCTGTTCATCACCAAGTACACGCGCCGTCCGTTGCACCTGTTCGGCGCCCTGGGCTCGGTGGCCTTCGTCGCCGGCCTGGGCATCAACGTCTACCTCGCCACTCTGTGGTGGCTGTTCCAGGAGCCGCTTTCGAACCGGCCGCTGCTGTTGCTGGGAGTGCTCCTGATGCTGCTCGGCATCCAGGTGCTGACCACCGGCCTGATCGGCGAGATGATCACCTTCAAGAACTTCCACCGCTCGGAGACCTATTCGGTGCGCGAGCGGCTGGGCTGAGGCGGCGTGCCGGGGGCCGGCCAGCGACCGCCGGCGGCCGGCGACCCAGCCGAGGCGCCGGAACGTTGGGCCGAGCGGCTGGTGTGCTCGCGTACCGGCGCGCCGGCAGAGCTCGACCGGCCGGCCTTCCTGTCGCCGGCCGGTGCCCCCTACCTGGTGGAGTACCGGCTGGACCCGGAGCGGGGCCGGCGGCTGGCCGGCCGTCTGGCGGACCGGCGGTGGGGGGTGTGGCGCTCCCGCGAGCTGCTGCCGCTCAGGGAGCCCGCGGCGCGGGTCGACCTGGGGGAGGGCGGCACGCCGCTGGTGCGCTTGCGCCGCCTGGCGCCGCCCGGTGTCGAGCTGTGGCTCAAGCAGGAGGCCGGCAACCCGACGGGATCGTTCAAGGACCGCGGCCTGTCGCTGGCGATCAACCGCGCGTTAGAGCTGCGGGCGCCGGGAGTCGAGCTGCCGAGCGCCGGCAATGCGGCGTTGGCGGCGGCCGCCACCGCCGCCGCCGCCGGCCTGCCGTGCCGCGTGGCGGTGCCCGACGATGCGCCGCGCACGGTGATCGAGCGCTGCCGCGACTACGGCGCCGAGGTGCTGCGCGGCGGCGCCACCCTGGTGGCGGCCGGCGAGCTGCTGGCCGCCCGCCCGGGCGGACTGTGGAACATCGCCACCCTGCGCGAGCCGTACCGGGTCGAGGGCAAGAAGACGATGGCGTACGAGATCGCCGAGCAGCTCGGCTGGCGGCTGCCCGACTGGGTGGTCTATCCCACCGGCGGCGGCACCGGCGTCATCGCCATGCACCGCGGCTTCGAGGAGCTCCGCCGGCTGGGTCTGCTGACCGGTGGCGGGCCGCGTTTCGCGGTGGTGCAGATGGCCGGCTGCGCACCCATCGTGCGTGCCTTCGAGGCCGGCAGCGAGACCGCCGAGCCGTGGCCGCGGCCGTCCACCAGGGCGTGGGGCCTGCGCGTGCCGCGCGCCGTCGGCGACTTTCTGATCCTGCGCGCACTGGCCGAGTCGGGCGGAACCGCGGTGGCGGTGGAGGAGGACGAGCTGGCGCCGGTCGCGCGGCGGGCGGCGCGCCGCGAAGGCGTGCTGGTCGGACCCGAAGGCGCCGCCGCCCTGGCTGGCGTCGGGCGGCTGGCGGCGGCGGGGCTGCTCGAGCAGGAGAGCCGGGTGGTGGTGCTGCAGACCGGCCATCCCGCCAACTACGCATGAGCCGCCGGCGACCTGCGCGGCGCTTGGGGTTGGCGGCGCCGCACCCGCCCGGCGGTGAGGCCCGGTCCTCCGCGGCCTTGAGCGACCGGCTGGCGGGGCTGGTGCGCACGCGCCGGGTGTCGGCGATCGCCGCCCTGGCGTTCGGTCCGGCCGGCACGGCCGCCGCCGCCGCCGGTGGTGCCGCCGGCGAACGCGAGCCGCTGTTCGACCTGGCATCGCTCACCAAGCTGTGGACCGCCAGCCTGGCTCTGCGGCTCGACGTCGACGACCGGCTGCCGCTGGCGACGCCGATCGGCGAGCTGTGGCCGCGGGCGGACCGCGAGCTCGCCCGCCGGCCGCTCGAGGCGCTGCTGCGCCACCGCGCCGGGTTGCTGCCCTGGGCGCCGCTCTACCGGCTGTGCCGGCGCCCGGAAAGGGTGGCAGAGCTGCTCACCGGCGGCCGCCTGGGCGGCGCCCGCCGCGGCACCTACAGCGATCTCGGGTTCGTCCTCTGGGGCCTGAGCGCGGAGCGGGCTCTCGGCGAGCCGCTCGCCAGGCTGGTGGCGGTGGAGCTGGCGGCGCCGCTCGGGCTGGTAACGGCAAGCGCTCCCGGCGCCGGCGGCCGGCGGTGGCTGGTCTCGCCGCTCGGCAACGGCCGCGAGGTCGAGCTGGCGGCGCGCCAGGGGGTGCAGGTGGCGCGACGGGCCGGGCCGCCGGCGGGCGAGCCGCAGGACGGAAACGCCCGTTTCCTGGGTGGCGTGGCCGGTCACGCCGGTCTGTTCGCTTCGCCCGGTGCGATGGGCCGGCTGGCGGTCGAGTGGCTGCGGCCGGGCGGCTTGTGGCCGGTCGCCGCGGTCGAGCGGGCGCTCGCGGTGCGTGGGGGCTTCGCCCTCGGCTGGCAGCGGGCAACCCGCCGGGGCAGCGCCGGACCGGCGCTGGCGCCGCGTGGCCTGGGTCACGTGGGCTTCACCGGCGGCAGCGCCTGGATCGACCGCGACGCCGGCCGCTGCTGGCTCCTGCTGGCCCACCGCGCGGCGCTCGACGTCGATCTGGCCGGCCACCGGCGCTGGTTCCATGCCCGCTGCCGCCCGTAGCCGGCGGTGGCGGCGGGAGGCCCGCAGACGTGGTAGAACTAGGGGCGGTGGCCGGCGGCGAGGCGTGTCCGGCCGGTGCCGCAGGACCGGCGGCGCCCGCCACCGACAGCCGCTCGCGATCCGCCTCTCGGGTACCGCCGTCGGCGCCCGATCGGTTCGCCCGGCCGCCGCGAAGATCACCACACAACAGCCGGCGGGTTCCTTCGGGGCGCCCGGCGGAGGCCAGAGGAGACCACTGCCATGAGCGACAACGACCTGGTACTGCTGCCCGGCGCGCGCACGCCGATGGCGGAGTTCGGCGGCTCGTTCGCCGAGCTGTCGGCGATCGAGCTGGGAGCGCTGGCGGCGCGCGAGGCTCTGTCGCGCGCCGGCGTCGAGCCGTCCGACATCGACCACACCGTGGTGGGCAACGCCCTGCAGACCTCGCCCGACGCCATCTACGGCGCCCGCCACGTGGCGCTCAAGGCGGGCGTGCCGCAGGAGTCGCCGGCGCTGACGGTCAACCGGCTGTGCGGCTCGGGCATCCAGGCGGTGATCTCCGCCGCCCACCTGCTGCGGGCCGGCGAGGCGGCGACCTGTCTGGTCGGCGGGATGGAGAACATGACCCAGGCGCCCCACTGCATCTGGGGGGCGCGCCGCGGCTTCCGGCTCGGCCAGGGCAAGCTCGAGGATCTGCTGCTGGTGGCGCTGATGGACCCGTACTGCGGGTGCTACATGGCGCAGACCAGCAACAACCTGGCGCGTGACTACACCATCTCGCGCCGCGAGCAGGACGAGTTCGCGCTGCGCAGCCAGCAGCTGGCGGCGGCCGCCTGGGAAGGCGGCCGGCTGGCCGAGGAGGTGGTGCCGGTGGAAGTCGGGCGCGGCCGCAAGGCCAGGATGGTGGAGCGCGACGAGCATCCACGGCCGGACACCACCTTCGAGGTGCTGGCCGGGCTGCCGACCGCCTTCGACAAGGACGGCTTCGTCACCGCCGGCAACGCCTCCGGCATCGTCGACGGCGCGGCGATGATGGTGCTCACCACCGCCGGCCGGGCGGCGGCGCGCGGCGTCCGGCCGCTCGGCCGCATCGTGTCGTGGGCGGTGGTCGGCGTCGAGCCGTCGCGGATGGGAATCGGGCCGGCGCCGGCCATCCGCAAGGCGCTCGAGCTGGCCGGGATGGAGCTCGCCGACCTCGACCTGATCGAGATCAACGAGGCGTTCGCCGGCCAGATCCTGGCGGTGATCAAGGAGCTGGAGCTCGACGTCGAACGGCTCAACGTCAATGGCGGCGCCATCGCGCTGGGCCACCCGCTGGGCGCCACGGGCGCCCGCCTGCTGCTCACCCTGTTGCACGAGCTCGGGCGGCGGGGTGGCGGCCGCGGCGTGGCCTCGGCGTGCATCGGCGGCGGCCAGGGGATCGCGATGATCGTCGAGGCCGGCGGGTGATCGAGCTCAGCGGGCGCCGCGTGCTGGTAACCGGCGGCAGCCGCGGCATCGGCGCCGCCTGCTGCCGGCTGTTCGCGCGTGCCGGTGCCGAGGTCGCGGTGCACTACCGCGCCGACCGGGCGGCCGCTGAGGCCGTGGCGGGCGAGCTGGACGCCGGCGGCGGCCGGCGGCATCTGGTCGAGGCTGCCGATCTGACCGAGCTGGCGGCGGTCGACAACCTGTTCGAGCGCATCGGCCGGAAGTGGGAAGGCCTCGACTGCCTGGTGAACAACGCCGGCATCTGGCAGCGCAACCCGCTGGCAGCGCTCGACGCCGAGCGGTTGGAGGAGACCTGGCGGCTCAATCTGCGCGCCCTGTTCCGCTGCGGCCAGCGCGCGCTGCCGATGCTCGAGGCCGGCGAGGACGGCAACATCGTCAACATCAGCTCGACCGCCGGGCAGCGCGGCGAGGCGTTCTACAGCCCGTACGCCGCCAGCAAGGGGGCGGTGATCGCGCTCACCAAGAGCTGGTCGAGCGAGCTGGCGCCGGCGGTGCGGGTCAACGCGGTGGCGCCGGGTTGGGTCGATACCGACATGTGCCGCGAGGTGTTCGCCGGTGGCGGCCGTCAGGCGATCGAGGCCACCATCCCGCTCGGCCGGGTGGCGTCGCCGGAGGACATCGCCGGGCCGGTGGTGTTTCTGGCTTCGCCGCTGGCGCGGCACCTGACCGGCGAGATCGTCAACGTCAACGGCGGCAGCGTGCTGACCGGCTAGGGGCCGGGGCCGCCAGGAGGCCACCGGCGGGACGCAAGATCGGCGGCGCCGAATCCGTCTTGCGGGGGTAGCGGGCGGGCCGTGCGGTCGGGCGGCGCGCCGCGCCACCCGCGATGCGACGTCACGGCCAGCTGGTGCGGGACCTTCCCGACGACGAGAAGCCGCGCGAGCGGCTGCTGCTCAAGGGTGGCGCCTCGCTGTCGGACGGCGAGCTGGTCGCGGTGCTGCTGCGCACCGGCCGGCGCGGCGTGTCGTCGCTCGGGCTGGCGCACGAGCTGTTGCGGGAGTGTGGCGGCATCGGCGGCCTCCTCGGTTCGGGTCCGGCCACGCTGCGCCGCTCCGGGCTGGGGCCAGCCAAGGTCGCCAGCCTGCTGGCGGCGGTGGAGCTGGCCCGCAGGCTGGCCCGCGCCGACCTGCCGGAGCGGGTGCCGCTGAGCCACCCGCGGGCGGTGGCGAGCTACCTCAGCCTGCGCTACAGCCTCAAGGCGCAGGAGGTGATGGGGGCGCTCTACCTGGACACGCGCAACCGGCTGCTGGCCGAGGCCGAGCTGTTCCGCGGCACGCTCAACCGCGCCGCCGTCGAGCCGCGGGCGATCCTCAAGCGCGGCCTGCTGCGCGACGCCGCCGGCATTCTGCTGTTCCACACCCACCCGAGCGGCGATCCGTCGCCGAGCGCCGAGGACCTGGCGTTCACCCGGCGCATGGCGGAGGCCGGCGACCTGATCGGACTGCGGCTGATGGACCATCTGATCCTGGGTGCCGGCGGCCGCTGGGTCTCGCTGCGCCAGCGAGGGGCGTGGTAGCTTGCCGGCGCGTGAGCCTGCTCCACCTGGACTGCTTCAGCGGCATGGCCGGCGACATGTTCCTGGGCGCCTGCCTCGACCTGGGCATGCCGCTGGCGGTGATCGAGCGGGCGGTGGACGACCTCGGCGTGGGCGGGCTGGGCGTCCGCTCGAGGCGGGCCGAGCGCGGCGGGGTCGCCGGCGTCCGCTTCCAGGTCGTGCTCGACGGCGTACCGGTTGAGGGGCCGGACCCCGACCAGAAGGTGACCGGCCAGCCGCCGGGCGCCGACGGCGGGCCGGTCTCGCTGGCCGAGCTGCGTCGGAGCCTGAGCCGGCTGCCGGCCCGCATCGCCAGCCGCGCGCTGGCTCTGCTCGAGCGTCTGGCCGGAGCGGAGGCCGAGGCGGCAGGCGCCTCCGCCGCGCCCGTCGACTGGCCGCGGGCGATGGCGCTCGACCTGCTGGTCGACCTGGCTGGCGCGGCCGCGGCGCTCGACCATCTCCAGCCCGAGAGGCTGACCTGCGGCACGGTCTACCTGGGCGGCGGCGAGGGCCCGGTCGGTGGGCGGGCGCCGTCGCCGGGCGCCACCACCGCCGTGCTGCTGGCCGGCGTGCCGGTGGCCGGCGGCGCCGGCGGCGAGCTGGTCACCCCGACCGGGGCGGTGCTGCTGGCCGAGCTGGTGGACGAGTTCCGGCCGCTGCCGCCGATGCGGGTGACCGGTACCGGTTTCGGCCTCGGCCGCGCGGTGCTGGCCGGGCGCCCGAACGCGCTGCGGCTGTGGCAGGGTGAGTCGGCGCCGCCGCCGACGGAGCCGCCGGCGCGCGAGGGAGAGGTTTGAGCCGGTCGCTCGAGCAGACCGGCGGCGGCGTGCTGGAGGTGGGGGTCGCCGGCGCCGGCGGCCTGCGATGGGTGGCGGCCGATCTGACGCCGGTGGCCGAGACCGCCCGCCGCAGGCTGGACTGCTCGCCGCTGGCGGCGGCGGCGCTCGGCCGCAGCCTCACCGCGGCGGCGCTGCTGCTGCGGCTGGCGGTCAAGACGCCGGCGCGGCTGCTGCTCCACCTGCGCGGCGACGGTCCGCTCGGCCGGGTGGTGGCCGAGGCCGACGCCGACGGCAACCTGCGGGGCATGGTGGGCCAGCCGCTGGCCAGCCTGCCGCCGGGGCTCGATGGCTGCCCGGCGGTCGGCGAGGGGATCGGCAGCGGCCGGCTGGAGGTCAGCCGCGCCTACGCCAGCGGCGGCTTCCACACCAGCCAGGTCGAGCTGGTTTCGGGCGAAGTGGGGCGCGACGTGGCGCACTACCTGGCGGCCAGCGAGCAGGTACGGTCGGCGGTGCTGGTGGGTGTGCTGACCGAGCGCGCCGGTGTGGGCGCTGCCGGTGGCGTCATCGTTGAGGCGCTGCCGGAGGCCGACGAGGAAGCGGTCGCGCGGCTCGAGGACAACATCGACGGGCTGGGCGAGGGCGTCAGCCGGCTGCTGTCGGAGCACGGTCTGAGCGGGTTGCGGGAGAGGCTGTTCCAGGGTCTGAGCCACCGGCCGCTCGAGACCCGGCTGCTGCGCTACCGCTGCCGTTGCTCGAGTGCGGCGGTGGCGGCGGTGATCGTGGCGCTCGAGCCGGGCGAGCGAGCCTCGCTGCGAAGGCCCGATGGGCGGCTCGAGGCGGAGTGCTCGTTTTGCGGCCGGCGGTACCGCTTCGCGGACTGAGTCGAGGGCTGTGATCGGGTCTGGTACGATCCGCGCGGTGCCCGGCACGCCGCCCGGACTCTCATCCAGAGCCATGATCGACATCGAACAGTTCTCGCGCGTCGAGCTGCGTGTGGCCACGGTGAGCGAGGCCGAGCGGGTCGCCGGCTCGCACAAGCTGGTCCGGCTAACGGTCGACCTGGGCGACGAGCACCGGGTGGTGGTGGCCGGCATCGCCAAGCAGTACGAGGCCGAGGAGCTGGTCGGGAGGCAGGTGGTCGTGGTGACCAACCTCGAGCCGGCGCGGTTGATGGGCATCGAGTCGCGCGGCATGGTGCTGGCGGCGGCCGGCGACGGTCCGCCGGTCTTGCTGCAGCCCGACCGGCCGGTGGCCGACGGCACGCCGGTGCGGTGAGCGGCCCGGCGCGGGGTCTGATCGACTCCCACTGCCACCTGCAGTCGTTGCCCGCCGACGAGCGGGAAGCGGCGCTCGCGGCGGCACGCGAGCGCGGCGTGGCCGGCTTCCTGGTGCCGGCGACGCGGCTCGACGAGGCCGACGAGATTCTCGAGCTGTGCGCCCGTCACCCCGACGTGCGCTGCGCCCTGGGGGTTCACCCGCACGAAGCCGGCAGCTGGCGGAGCGGCGATTCTCGCCGTCTCGCCGCGCTGCTGGCGGAGCCGTCGGTTGTGGCGGTGGGGGAGTGTGACCTCGACTTCCACTACGACAACGCGCCGCGTGAGGTGCAGCGTCGCGTCTTCCGGCGCCAGCTCGAGCTGGCGCTGGAGCTCGACCTGCCGGTGGTGGTCCACAACCGGGAGAGCGACGATGCGATGCTCGAGGCGGTGCTGACGCCGGAGCTCGCCGGGCTGCGTGGCGACTTCCACTCGTTCGCCGGCGAGCCGGCCGCCGCCCGCGAGCTGATCGCGGCCGGGTTCTACCTCGGTGTCTCGGGCATGGTTACCTTCAAGCGGGCCGACAACATCCGGCAGATCCTCGCGCTGGTACCGGCCGACCGGCTGCTGCTCGAGACCGACACACCGTATCTGGCGCCCGAGCCGTACCGCGGCAGGCCCAACCGGCCGGCCTACGTGGTGGAGGTGGCTAGGCGGGTGGCCGAGCTGCTCGGCGAGCCGCTGGGCGAGCTGAGCGAGCGCACCGGCCGTAACTTCGAGCGTCTGTTCGGCGGCCGCGATACCGGTGCTCAGACCGGGTTGGGGATGTCGACGAACTCGACCGCCAGCCCGAACCGCTCGGCTAGGTGATCGCTCAGCGCCTGGATGCCGAGCCGCTCGGTCGCGTAGTGGCCGGCGGCGACGAAGTGGGTCGCCGACTCGCGCGCCACGTTCATCACCCACTCGCTGGCTTCGCCGGTGACGAACAGCTCGATGCCGGCCGCGATCGCCTGGGGAAAGGCGCGCTCGGCGGCGCCGCTGACCACCGCGAAGCTGGTGATCCGCTGCGGCCCGTGCGCAAAGACCAGCGGCTCCTGTCCGAACAGCCGCTCGCAGCGCGCCACCATCTCGCCGACCGCCAGCGGCTCGGGAAGCCGGGCGCGGAAGCCCCAGCTCTCGCCGTCGAACACCCCGAACGGCTCCAGCTGTTCGCCACCCAGCCGGCGGCAGGCCAGGGCGTTGTTGCCCAGCTCGGGATGGCGGTCGAGCGGCAGGTGGTAGGCGAGCAGGCTCAGCTCGCCACGAATGAGCTCGGCGACGCGCCGGTACTGCACCCCGGTCAGCACCTGGGGGTCGCCGCGCCAGAAGATCCCGTGGTGCACCACCACCGCGTCGGCGTCGCGCTCGCGGGCGGCGGCGAACAGCTCCCGGCAGGCTGAGACACCGGTCACCAGCCGGCGCACCCGGCGGCGCCCCTCGACCTGCAGGCCGTTGGGGCAGACGTCTCGCCCCTGCCCGGCCTCGAGCAGGTCGTCGAGGTAGGCGATCAGCTCCTGCAGCTCCAGGCTGCCCTGCTGGTCTCGGCTCATGGCGGCACGGTCTCCTTCGGTGGTGGGCGGTGCCGGCGGCGGCGACGGAACCGGCTGCGGTGGGGCCGGCGAGCCGCGCAGCCGGTCGAGCTCGGCCAGCAGGCGATGGCGCTCGACGGCGCGAGCGACGGTCGTGGCGAGCTGGTCGAGCTCGAACGGCTTGTTCAGAAAGTCGTAGGCGCCGCGCTCGAGACACTGCTGCAGGAGGGCGCGGTCGCCGTGGCCGGTGATCATCACCACCTGCGGCTCGACCGGCAGCGGCCCGAGCGCTGCCAGCAGCTCGACGCCTCCCAGCCCCGGCATCACGATGTCCAGCAGCACCACCACCGCGCCCGGCTTCTGGCGCAATGTGGTGAGCGCTGCCGCGCCTTCGCTGGCCGTGTCGCAGCGGTAGCCGAGGTAGCCGAGCTGGGCGGTCAGCAGGTGGCGGACCGCCTCGTCGTCGTCGACGATCAGGATGTACTCGCCGGCCGCGAGAGCCGCGCCCGCGGCGCGGCCCCCGGCCGGCGGCCGCTCGCCGTTACCGCCGGGAGCGTGATCGCCCGTCGCGACCTCCTCTGCCGCGCCCGCCGCGCCCACCGCCGTCGTGGCGGCCCCGGCTCGGCCGGCGGGAGTCGTCGGCGTCGGCAGCGACGCCCATGCCCTCGTAGTCGGCCGGATTGAAGTCCGGCGCCTCCATGATGACCGCCTTGCGCGATAGCCGGACCTTGTTCTGGTCGTCGATGTTGATCACCTTGACCTTGACCTCGTCGCCTTCACGCACGATATCGGTCACCTCGCCGACGCGGTAGGGCGCCAGCTCGCTGATGTGCAGCAGGCCGTCGGTGCCGGGCAGGATCTCGACGAAGGCGCCGTAGTTCTCGACCCGGCGAACGATGCCGTCGTAGACCTTGCCGATCTCGGCCGTCTCGGTGAGCTTCTCGATGATCTCGATGGCACGCTGCGCGGCGATGCCGTCGGGCGAGGCGATGATGACCTTGCCGTCGTTGTCGATCTCGATCTCGCAGCCGGTCTCCTCGGTGATCGAGCGGATGGTCTTGCCGCCGGGGCCGATGACGTCCCGGATCCGGTCACGCGGGATCTGGATGGTGTGCAGGCGCGGAGCGTACTGCGACAGCTCACCACGCGGAGCCGGCAGCACCTGCTCCATGCCGTCGAGAATGTGCAGCCGTCCGGCACGCGCCTGCTCGAGCGCGGCCTGCATGATCTCCCGGGTCACGCCGGTGATCTTGATGTCCATCTGCAGGGCGGTGATGCCTTGCCGGGTGCCGGCGACCTTGAAGTCCATGTCCCCGTAGTGATCCTCCTGGCCGGCGATGTCGCTCAGCACGGCGAAGTCGTCGCCGTCCTTGATCAGGCCCATGGCGACACCCGCCACCGGCGCCAGCATCGGTACGCCGGCGTCGAACAGAGCCAGCGAGCCGCCGCACACGGTGGCCATCGAGGAAGAGCCGTTGGACTCCATGATGTCGGAGACCACGCGCACGGTGTAGGGGAAGTCGTCGTCGTGGGGGAGCACCGGCATCAGCGCGCGGCGTGCCAGCACGCCGTGGCCGATCTCGCGCCGGCTGGGACCGCGCAGGAACTTGACCTCGCCCACCGAGAAGGGCGGGAAGCTGTAGTGCAGGATGAACTTCTGACGGCTTTCGCCCTCGTACTCCTCGATGATCTGGGCGTCGCGGCCGGTGCCGAGGGTGGCCGACACCAGCGCCTGGGTCTCGCCACGGGTGAACAGCGCCGAGCCGTGGGTGCGGGGCAGCAGACCGGCCTCCATGTCGAGCTGCCGGATCTCGTCCAGCGCACGCCCGTCGAACCGGCGGCGGTTGTGCAGCACCGCCCGCCGCAGCGCCTCCTCCTCGAGGTGCTTGACCACCTTGCGCACCTCGGTCCGCCGCTCCTCGTCCTCCTCGGGCAGCGCTTCGAGGTACGGATCGATCACCCCCGACACGGCCTGCTTGCGCTCCATCTTGCCGGCGGTGTGCAGGGCGTTCCACAACGCCTCGCCGATGTCGCCGCGCACGCGCTGCAGGGTGTCGTCGGAGAACGGCTCCGGCCTGGCCCATTCGGGCTTCTGGATGCCGGACTCGGCCAGCAACTCGCGCTGCATGCGGACGATCCTCTGCACCTGCTCGTGGCCCTGGAAGATGGCGTCGAGCACCTGCGACTCGGGCAGCTGGTTGGCGGCGGCCTCGACCATCACCACCGCCTGCTCAGTGCCCACGACCACCAGGTCGAGGTCGGAGACGTCGCGCTGGCTGTTGGTCGGGTTGAACACCAGCTGGCCGTCGATCAAGCCGACGCGCACCGCACCCACCGGGTGGAAGTACGGGATGTCCGAGACGGTGAGCGCCGTCGAGGCGCCGTTGATCGCCAGGATGTCCGGGTCGACCTCGCCGTCGGCCGACAGCACCAGCGAAACGATCTGGGTCTCGTGGCGGTAGCCCTCGGGGAACAGCGGCCGTACGGGCCGGTCCGTCATCCGGCAGGTCAGGATCTCCTTCTCGGTCGGCCGACCCTCGCGCTTGAAGAAGCCGCCGGGGATGCGGCCGCCGGCGTAGGTGTACTCGCGGTAGTCGACGGTGAGCGGCAGGAAGTCGCGCGGGCTGACGCTGCGCACCATGCAGGCGCTGCTCAGGACCACGGTGTCGCCGCTGCGGATCAGGCAGGAGCCGTCGGCCTGGCGGGCGATCCTGCCCGTCTCCAGAGTGAGGCTCTGCCCGCTGATCTCGATCTCTTTTCTCAACTGCATTTTTTTTCTCTTTCCTACTGGGATGGGATGGCGGCCCGCGTGGGCGGGGTTCTGTACCGTCGGGAAGCGGGCGCTTCCGGCGGGACCGCGGGCCGGTCTCTAGCTTGGTTTTCCTACTTGCGGATGCCGAGCCGCTCGATGGTCGTCCGGTAGCGCTCGAAGCTCTGCTTCTTCATGTAGTCGAGCAGGCGACGGCGGCGCCCGACGAGCTTCAGCAGCCCACGCCGGCTGTGATGGTCCTGGGCGTGGGTCTTGAAGTGCTCGGTGAGCTGCTGGATGCGGTGTGTCAACAGCGCCACCTGAACCTCCGCCGAGCCCGTATCGCTGTCGTGCAGGCGGTGGTCCTCGATGATCTGCGCTTTGACTTCGGTACTGTACGCCACTCCTTGTCCTCCTTCACATTCCCTTCAAATTCCGTGGGCGAATCTACCACAACGGACGGTTTTTCACTGGAACACGATGCGCGGCTGGACGACCCCCACGCCGCGGCTGCCGATGGTCTCGATGACGGTGCCGACGCCTAGCAGCTGGCGCCGCCGGTTGAGCAGCTTTACCCAGTCGCCTTCCTGGCCGGCGAGCGGTTTGACCAGTACTGTCTGGCCGTGCAGGATGCGCTGCTCCTGCTGTGCGTCGGCGACCAGATCCGAGAACGGTAGCGGGATCTCGTCTAGCGTCAGCCAGGCGTCGCCGAGCGAGCGCGACTCGCCAACCCGCCGCTCGAGCTCGGTCACGCTGAGCGCCCTGTCGAGCCGGAACGGCCCGACCTGCGTGCGGCGCAGCTCGGCCAGGTGCGCGCCGCACCCGACCGCCCGTCCGAGGTCGTGCGCCAGGCTGCGGACGTAGGTGCCCGACGAGCAGCTGGCGCGAAACGGCAGCAGGTCGCCGCGCAGCTCGCCGGTGGGCTCGAACTCGAAGACCTCGACCGGCTTGATGGCGGTCGGCACCTCCTCGCCCCGGCGCGCCAGCTCGTAGTACCGCACCCCGCGGTGCTTCTTGGCGCTGTAGGGCGGCGCCGCCTGCTCGCAGGTGCCGACGAAGCCGCCCATCGCCTCGCCGGCCGCAGAGCGCGTCAGCTCCCCGCACGGCTGCTCCTCGACCACGCTGCCGGCGGCGTCGTAGGTGTCGGTCGTGATGCCGAACCGGATCCATCCTTCGTACACCTTGGGAGCGCGCACCAGGAAGCGGGTCAGGCGCGTGGCCTTGCCGGCGGTCAGCGTGAGCAGGCCGGTAGCGCCCGGGTCGAGCGTTCCACAGTGCCCGATCTTGCGCTGGCCGAGCAGCCGCCGGACCTGCTGCACCACGTCGTGCGAGGTGCAGCCCGGGTCCTTGTCGACGAGCAGGAGTCCGTCACGCATCATCGTCTGGCACGTCCTCGTCGGCTTCGGCCAGCGTGGCCTCCACCTCCTCGACGACCTTCTGCCGTGAGCTGGCCAGGTCCCCCTTGGCGACGAAGCCGGCGGCGTTCTTGTGCCCGCCACCGCCGTGCGCGCGCGCAATCCGCTCGACGTCGGCTTCGCCGCGGCTGCGCAGCGAGACCTTGAACTCGCTTTCACCGGTCTGGCGCAGCAGCACCACGGTCGAGACGCCGTCGATCGAGCGCGGCACGTCGACCAGCCCTTCCGTGTCGCTGGTCTGGGCGCCGGTGGCGTCGAGCATCTGCCGGGTCAGCGCTACCGACGCGATCCGCCCCTCGGCGTGCAGCTCGAGGGTCTTGAGCATCTCGCCCAACAGCTTGATCGACGCCAGCGGCCGGCTCTCGTACAGCCACTCGGCGACCTGCTCGGGGCGCGCCCCTTCGCGCACCAGCGCGGCGGCGGAGGAGAAGGCGTCGGCGGTGGCGTTGGCGAACCGGAAGCCGCCGGTGTCGGACACCAGGGTGAGGAACAGCGCGGTGGCGGTCTGCGGGTCGAGCTCGGCGCGCAGACCGTTGGCCAGCCGGAAGACCATCTCGCCGACCGCCGGCGCCGCCGGGTCCACCCAGTTGACGCTGCCGTAGTGCTCGTTGCCCATGTGGTGGTCGATGTTGAGCTGCTCGAGCGGCGCCAGCGCCTCTTCCAGACCGGTACGGTCGAGGCTCGGGCACTCCAGCACGATCACGCCGTCGAACGCCTCCGGGAAGCCGGACGGCGGCTCACTGCCGGTGTGGATGCGGCGCGCGCCGGGCAGCTCCCGGTAGAGGCTGGGAGTAGGGTCGCGGTTCCAGATCACGGCGCCCTTGCCGATGCTTCGCAGGATGCGGGCCAGCCCGATCTCCGAGCCGATGGCATCGCCGTCGGGGTTGGCGTGGCTGGTCACCAGGAACCGGTGGCCGGCCCGCAGCTTGGCGAGGAGGGACTCAGGCGCTTTCGTCGTGCTCATGCAAACGCTCCAGAAGATCAGAGATCTGTTGACTGTATTCCGCGCCGCGGTCGAGCTCGAAGGCTAGCTCGGGCACGACGCGCAGGCGGCGCAGGCGGCGGGCCAGCCGGCCGCGCAGGAAGCCGCTGGCGTGGCGCAGGGCGGCGAGGCACTCTTCGCGGCGCTGCTCGTCGAGCACCGACACACGCACCACCGCCTGGCGCAGGTCGGGCGACAGGTCGACGGCGGCCACCGTGGCCAGCCGGACCCGCGGATCGTGCACCTCGCGCAGCAGGAGCTGCGCGATCTCGCCGCGCAGCAGGTCGCCCACCCTGTCGGTGCGCCGGCTCACGACCGCGACTCCAGGTACTGCGGGTTCCACGACAGCAGGCTGGCGCCCGGCGCCTGGTCGATCAGGTCGCGAATGGCGTCGAGCTGCGCCGCGACGCGAACGTGGGAGGCGTTGACCGTGGCAACCGCGATCTCCGCCCGCTGATGCAGGTCGTGGAAATCGGTCTCCGCCACCGACACGCGGTGCCGCCGGTGTATCCGGTCGATGAGTGATTTCACGATGCGTCTCTTTTCCTTGAGACTGCGGACTCCGGGCAGGTGCAGCTCGAACACGGATATGGCGACGACCATGGCTCGGGAGGGCGGTCGGCCGCGGCTCGCTCACAGCGCGGGCCGCCGCCAGCCGCCTGCTCAGAGCGTCGGTGCTACTTCTTCCTGGATGAACGCCTCGATCGTGTCGCCCGGCTTGTAGTCCTGGAACTTCTCCAGGCGGATGCCGCAATCGAAGCCCGAGCGCACCTCGGCGGCGTCGTCTTTGAACCGCTTGAGCTGCGCGATCTTGCCCTCGTGAACCACCACGTTATCGCGCAGCAGACGCGCCGAAGCGGTGCGCGAGATCACTCCCTCGATTACGTGACAGCCGGCCACCGTACCGAACTTGGGGACCTTGAAGGTGTCCCGCACCTCGGCGCGGCCGGTGGCCACCTCGCGGAAGGTGGGCTCGAGCAGGCCGGTCATCGCCTTGCGCAGCTCGTCGCTCAACTCGTAGATGACGGTGTGTAGCCGGATGTCGACCTGCTCGCGGTCGGCCAGCTCGGCGGCGTTGCGTTCGGGGCGGACGTTGAAACCCACCACCACCGCTCCGGAAGCCGAGGCCAGCAGCACGTCGTTGGTGGTGATGGCGCCGACGCCGGAGTGGATGATGTTGACCTTGACCTGGTCGCTCGACAGCTTGTGCAGGGTCTCGTTGAGCACCTCGACCGAGCCCTGGACGTCGGCCTTGAGCACCACCGGCAGCTCCTTGACGCCGCCGTCCTGGATCTGCTCGAACAGCTGCTCGAGCGAGACCTTGCCCGGTCCGCCGCCGAACTGCCGCTGGCGCAGCTCCTCCTGGCGGAACTCCGAGATGCTGCGCGCCTTGGACTCGTCCTCGACCACCTGGAACAGGTCGCCAGCCTCGGGCAGGTCGTTGAAGCCGCTGACCTCGACCGGAGTTGCCGGCTCGGCCTCCTTGACGCGCTGTCCGAGATCGTCGGTCATCGCCCGCACGCGGCCCCAGGTAGCGCCGGTGACGAAGACCTCGCCCTCGCGCAGCGTACCGTCCTGGATCAGCACGGTGGCCAGGATGCCGCGGCCGGGCTCCTTGCGGGCCTCGACCACCACCCCCTGCGCCGGCAGCTCGGGGTTGGCCTTGAGCTCCAGGATGTCGGCGGTCAGGCCGATCATCTCCAGCAGCTCCGGAATGCCGTCACCGGTCTTGGCCGACAGCTCGACGGCCACCGTGTCGCCGCCGTACTCCTCGACCATCAGGTTGCGGTCGGCGAGCTCCTTCTTGACCCGGTTGGAGTCGGCGTTGGGCCGGTCGATCTTGTTGATGGCGACGACGATCGGCACCTCGGCGGCGCGCGCGTGGTCGAGCGCCTCGAGGGTCTGCGGCATGACGCCGTCGTCGGCGGCGACCACCAGCACCACCAGGTCGGTCACCTGCGCGCCGCGGGCGCGCATCAGGGTGAACGCCTCGTGGCCCGGCGTGTCGAGGAAGACCAGCTTGCGGCCGTTGGCGTCGACCTCGTAGGCACCGATGTGCTGGGTGATGCCGCCGAACTCGCTCTCTACCACCTTCGACGAGCGGATGGCGTCGAGCAGGGTGGTCTTGCCGTGGTCGACGTGCCCCATGATGGTGACCACCGGGGCACGCGGCTCGGTGCCGACGTCGGCGGAGTCCAGCTCGCGCTCGTGCTGACGCTGCACCTCCTCCTCGAAGCTGACGCGTAGCGTGTCGACGCCGAGGTCGGCGGCGACCTGCTCGGCCAGCTCGGCTTCCAGCACGTGGTTGATGGTCACCATCAGCCCGCGGTCGAACAGGATCTTGATCAGGTCCTTCGACTTCACGCCGAGCTTCTCAGCGAAGTCGCGGACGGTCATGCCCTCGGTGATGGTCACCGCTTCGTCAGGCGGCTCGGCCCGGAACGGCAGCACCTTGCCGCCGGCCTCCTTGGCCTTGCGCTCGGCGCGCCGCCTGCCGCGCCGGGAAGCGCGCGGATCGCGCTCGGACTCCTCGGCGGCGGCCTCGACCTCCTCTACCGAGCCGCGGTAGGCGCGCAGATCCTTGTCGCTCTCGGCCTCCGGCCGCGGCCGGCGGGGAGCACGCGCCCGCTCCTCGGCCGCGCCGTGGTCGCGGCGCGGCTGGCGGCGCACCTCGGCGGTCTTGGGCTGCTCGGCCGGGGCGGGTGCCGAGGCGCCGGCGGCGGGCGCCGCCGCGGCCGCCGGCCGCTCGGTGGTCGGGATGGTCTTGATGCGCGGCTCGACCTTCTGGATCGTCGCCCGCCGGCGAGTGGGCCGCAGCGTGGGCGGCAGGCGACGGCCGGTGGGCCGTCGGCGTGGCGGTGCGGCCGACTGCGTCTGCCCGTCGCGCAGGATGACCTCGCGCGGCGACGGCAGCTTCTTGCCCTCCAGGATCGCCTGGATCACGTCGGCGTCGATGCGCGGATCCTCCTCCTCGACGCGCACGCCGATGGCGCGCAGCTTGAACAGGAGATCCTGGTCGGGAATCCCCATCATCTTGGCCAGGTCAGAGACCTTGATCTTGCCCATCGTCTGCTGCGCTCCTCAGCGATCCTCGACCTGCCCGGCGCCTAGCCGTCGGTTCCTTCGGTGGTGGCCGACGGATCGGCCTCGGTCGTCGGGCGGGCGTCTTCTTCGCCTTCGGCGGCCTCCTCCTGGTCCCCGGCCTGCTGCTCGGCCTCCTTCAGCGCGCGGCTGAGGGCGGCCATGAAGTCGTCCTCGGCCGGTGCCTCGGCCGCCGGTGCGGTGTCTTCCGGCTGCGGCGCCGCGGCCTTTTCGGTGGCCGCCAAACGCTCGCCGGCCCATTCGACGATACCGGCAGCGGTTTTCTCGCCCACGCCCTCGACCGCGGCCAACTCGGAGGGCGACGCATCGAGCACCGCCTCCAGGCTGCCGAAACCGGCCTCGGCCAGCTTGGCGGCAGTCTTTGCACCGACTCCCGGCGCCTGCTGGATGTCGAACTCGGCGCTTGCCGGCGCGGCCGCAGCGGCGGGTTCGCCGCCGACCGCGTCCTGGAGCATCTTGGCCAGGGCGTCGGCCACCTCGTCCTTGACGTCGGCCTCGCTCTTGATGTCGATCTTGGCGCCCAGTAGCTCGGAGGCCAGACGCACGTTCTGGCCGCGCTTGCCGATGGCCAGCGACAGCTGCTCGTCTTCCACGATGACGTCGAGGTGGGGCACCTCGCCGGGGTGGGTCACCGCCACGCGGGTGATGCGAGCTGGAGCCAGCGCGCTCTGCGCGAAGGTGACCAGGTCGTCGCTGTACTCGATGATGTCGATCTTCTCGCCCCGCAGCTCGCGGATGATCGACTGCACGCGCGAGCCCTTCATTCCGACGCAGGCACCGACCGGGTCGACGTCGCGCTCGCGGCTGAACACCGCCACCTTGGCTCGCTCACCGGGGGCGCGCACGGCGACCTTGATCTGGACCGTGCCGTCGTAGATCTCGGGCACCTCCATCTCGAACAGCTTGACCAGCAACCGCGGGTCGGTGCGCGACAGGATGATCTGCGGCCCCTTGGGCTGCTTGTGGACGTCGACGATGACCGCTCGGATGCGCTCGCCCTGGCTGTAGCGCTCGTGGCGCGCCTGCTCGCTGCGCGGCACGGCGGCCTCGGTGCGCCCGATGTCGACGACGATGTCGCCGCGCTCGAACCGCTTGACCGTGCCGTTGACCACTTCGCCGATGCGGTCGATGTACTCGTTGTACACCTTCTCGCGCTCGGCCTCCCGGATACGCTGATACAGCACCTGCTTGGCTGACTGGGCGGCGATCCGGCCCAGGCCCTCGGTCGAGATGGGGATGTGGATCTCGTCGCCGACCTTGGCGCCCGGCTGGTGGTCCTCGGCTTCCTCGAGCGTCCACTCGGAGAGCGGATCCTCGACCTCGTCGACCACCGTCTTGACGATGAACGCCTCGAAGGTCCCGGTCTCGGGATCGAACTTCGAGCGCACCGGCGCCTTGATGCGGTGCTGCTTCTTGGCCGCCGAGGCCATGGCGTCCTCGAGTGCGGCGATCCAGCGATCGAGATCGATGTCCTTCTCGCGCGCCACTTGCTGCAGCACCTCGGTGATGCGGATGTCGGGTGTTTGTACTTGGGCCATGTTCAGTTCGTCCTAGAATTGCGGTTCGAGCCGCGCGATCTGGATGTCTTCGACCTCGATCTCGAGCCGCTCGTCGGTGTCCGGCACCACCAGCTCTATCGCCGGCGGCCGCTGATCTTCGTTCACTCCTTCGAGCCGGGCCACCACCGTCCGGCGACTCTCCATCTCGGCCGACCGCCAGCTGACCCGAACCAAACTGCCGGCGAACCGGCGGTAGTCGGAAGGTCCGTACAGCTGCCGGTCGAGCCCGGGTGAGCTCACCTCGAGGGTGTACCGCCCGCTCCCGAAGTCCGTTGCGTCCAGCAAGGTCGACACCTGCTTCGACACGGTGGCGCAGTCGTCCAGCGCTATGCCGCCCTCGCGATCGAGCACCAGGCGCAGTACGCCGCCCTTGAACTCGGCGTGCACCAACTCACACTCTGCCTGCTGCGCTGCCTCCTCGAACTGCAGTCTGAGTTCGTCGTCGATTGCGGGTGTCTTCATCCTACGTCGGTCCGGGCAAAAAAAATGTGGGCCTGTAGCCCACGTGCTACCCACCCGACCGAAGCTAACCAGAACCGATTATAGGCAATTGCGAGCCGCGCTTCAAGTAGCCGGTGCTCGCTCGACCGGTCCGGCCCCGCTGCGGCCGCGGCCGGCGCCGGCCGCGTGCCCGATGCCGCTCGCCGGACACCGGACGAGGCGGGCCGGGGTGCCGGCGAGGCGGCAGGCGAACAGCGCCGCGGCTGCCATTTTGACGCTCGCCGGCCGCCGGCCGGCCGCGACGGGCAAGGGCCGTGGGCCGCGTTCTGGCAAGCAGCTTGCTAGAGTAGGTCTGGCGCCGGCGCCAGCGACTTTCACCGCGCGGCGCGATCCGATCAGAAAGCGAGGCCCCACCTACCATGAGTCATCAGCCCCGTCGTCGTGTCGTTACCGTGCTTCTGCTCTTCGGTGCCGTGGTCTTCGGCATGGTGCTGGCTGGCAGTCTCGATCTGACAGCGCCGGGCGCTAGCGACCCCGATCCGGCGCCCGCCGCGCAGGCGGCCGCGCAGACGCCTGCACCCGCCGCTGCCCATGCTGGCCTGCCCAGCTTCGCGGACCTGGCGGAACAGGTCTCGCCGGCCGTGGTGTCGGTCGCTGCCGCCACCTTCGAGCGCGGCCGCAGCAGCCGTCGGGTCGATCCGTTCGAGTTCTTCTTCGGACCGCGGCGGCGTCAGCCCGAGCCCGACGAGGAGCAGCGCGAGCCGGACGAGTTCCGCTCCGACTCCGGCGGCAGCGGCTTCGTGGTGACCGCAGACGGCTACGTGGTGACCAACAACCACGTCATCCGCGGCGCCGAGCAGGTGCAGGTCAACCTCGGCGGGCGGCTGTACCCGGCAGAAGTCAAGGGCAGCGACGCCGCCACCGATCTGGCGCTGCTCAAGATCGACGCCACGGGCCTGCAGACGCTGCCGCTGGGCGACAGCGACAGCGTGCGCGTCGGCGATTGGGTGATGGCCATCGGCAGCCCGCTCGAGCTCACCAACAGCGTCACCGTCGGTGTGGTGAGCGCCAAGGAGCGGCGCATAAACATCAGCGAAGAGACCAGCTCGTTCGAGAACTTCATCCAGACCGACGCGGCGATCAACTTCGGCAACTCCGGCGGTCCGCTGGTCAACCTCGCCGGCCAGGTGGTGGGCATCAACACAGCGATCAACTTCGGCTCCGAGAACATCGGCTTCGCGGTGCCGGTCAACACCCTCAAGCAGGTGCTGCCGCAGCTGCGCGAGGAGGGCCGGGTGCGGCGCGGCTACCTCGGAATCGGGGTCAACGAGCTGACGCCCGAGGCCGCCGACGCCTTCGGCCTCGAGTCGACCGACGGCGCCCTGGTGATGAACGTCCTGCCGGGCCTGCCGGCCGAGAAGGCCGGGCTGCGCAACGGCGACATCATCATCGAGGCCGACGGCCGCAAGATCCGGACTACCCGCCAGCTCATCGACTACGTGTCCGGCAAGGGGCCCGACGCCACGGTCGACCTGCTGGTGCTGCGCGACGGCAAGCGAGTGAAACTCGAGGTGGCGCTGGCCGAGCGGCCGGCCGCCGGCGAGTCGGCCGACAGCGACGAGGAGCCGAGCGAGTCCGGCATCGAGTGGCTGGGCATCCGCTACCAGGACCTGACACCGGGCCTGCGCTCGATGCACGGTCTGCCGGAGGATCTGCCGGGCGTCTGGGTGACCGAGCTGTCGCCGCGCAGCCCGCTGTACAGCGAAGGCCTGCGGGCGGGCGAGGTCATCAACGTCATCACCGAGGTGAACGGCACCGCGGTAGACGACGTCGAGACCTTCGAGCGGGTGGTGCGGGAGGCGCCGGCGGGCTCGCGCCTGCGGATGTACGTGCGACGCTTCTTCCGCGGCCAGGAGCGTCAGCCGCTTTACGTCTTCCCGCCGGTGCCCTGAGGCCGGGCGCGCAGCGTCGGCCGCCGCCCCGGGGCCGCGGCCGACGCCGGCGCGCGGAGGTAGACTCGACGCCATGAGCGGTGAAGGCAGCAGGCCGGGTCTCGACTACCAGGCGGTCGTGCTGGTGGTCGACGACGAGAAGGCGATCCGCGACAGCCTGCGGATGATCCTCGAGTACGAAGGCTACGGCGTGGTCGAGGCGGCCACCGGCGAGAGCGCGCTGGCCGAAGTGCGGCGCTCGCCGCCCGACGCCGTCGTGCTCGACATCAAGATGCCGGAGATGGACGGCCTGGCGGTGCTGCGCAAGTTCCGCGAGCGCGGGTTCGAGATGCCGGTGCTGATCGTCACGGGTCACGGCGACGTCGCCACCGCGGTCGAGGCCACCCGCCGTGGCGCCTACGACTTCCTCGAGAAGCCGCTGCAGCGCGACCGCCTGCTGGTCAGCCTGCGCAACGCGATCGAGGCGCAGAAGCTGAAGCGCGAGGTGCAGGGCGCACTCGGCTCGACCGATGAGCTGATCGGCTCGTCGAAGGTGATGGGCGAGCTGCGCGAGACGATCGAGAAGGCCGCTCCCACGCCCGCCACGGTGCTGATCACCGGCGAGAGCGGGACCGGCAAGGAGCTGGTGGCGCACGCCGTACACGCGCTCAGCGCGCGGCGCGACCGGCCCCTGGTGCAGGTCAACTGCGCCGCCATTCCGGACGAGCTGATCGAGTCCGAGCTGTTCGGCCACGAGAAGGGGTCGTTCACCGGCGCGGTGCGCAAGCAGATGGGCAAGTTCGTCGCCGCCGACAAGGGCACCATCTTCCTCGACGAGATCGGCGACATGTCGGCGCGTACCCAGGCCAAGGTGCTACGGGTGCTGCAGAGCGGTGAGGTCGAGCCGGTCGGCTCGCAGACCGTGTCGCGCGTCGACGTGCGCGTGGTGGCCGCCACCAACCGCGACCTCGAGGCCGAGATCGAGGCCGGCCGCTTCCGCGAGGACCTGTTCTACCGCCTCAACGTGGTACCGATCCGCACGCCGCCGCTGCGCGAGCACCTGGAGGACGTCCCCGAGCTGGTGGAGTACTTCGTGCGGCGGCTGGCGGCGGTCGCCAACTACCGGCGGCTCGAGTTCAGCGACGAAGCGCTCGAGCACCTCAAGACCCTGCCCTGGAAGGGTAACGTGCGCGAGCTCAAGAACCTGGTCGAGCGGCTGCTGATTCTGTCGCCGGGCGAGGTGATCGAGCTGCGCGACGTGCGCCAGGTCTCCGGCGGCGGCGCCGCCGACCTCGGCGCCACCATCGCGGCAGCGCAGACGCTCAAGGAGTTTCGCAGCCGGGTGGAGAAGCAGTTCCTGCTGCGCAAGCTGGAGGAGAACGGCTGGAACGTCACCCAGACGGCGAAGGCGATCGACACCCCGCGCTCCAACCTGTACAAGAAGATGGAAGCGTTCGAGATCCGCCGCGAGGATGGCTGAAACGGCGCCGGCCACGCAGCGGGTGCGCCAGCTCCTGGCGGAGAGCGGGGCGCTGGGCGAAGGGCACTTCAGGCTCTCCTCCGGGCGGCACTCGGCCTCCTACGTGCAGTGTGCGCGGCTGCTGGAGCTGCCGGCTCGAGCCGCCGAGGTCGGTCGCCTGCTGGCCGCGCTGTTGGCGCCGCTCGGACCGCGCTCGGTGCTGTCGCCCGCGCTCGGCGGCCTGATCATCGGTCACGAGGTGGCGGCGGCGCTGGCGGTGCCGTTCCGCTTCTGCGAACGGCGCGACGGCCAGCTCGAGCTGCGGCGCGGCTTCCGGCTGCCGGCGGGCGAGCCGCTGGTGGTGGTCGAGGACGTGGTCACCACGGGCGGCTCGGCGGTCGAGACGGCCGAGCTGGCGCGGCGGGCCGGCGCCGAGCCGCTGGCGGTCGGGGCCATCCTGCGGCGCGGTGGCGAGCTGCCGCCGGTCCTGCCGTGGCTCGCCCTGCTCGAGCTCGAGCTCGACAGCTGGCCGGCCGCGGACTGCCCGCTGTGCGCGGCCCGAGTACCGCTCGCGGCGCCCGGCAGCCGCCAGCCCGACGGCGCTGCCGGCTAGCCCGACCTTCTCACCAGGCCGCTGCTGCAGCCAGCTGCGGCCGCTCGCCGAGCGGCCCGGTGAGAAGACCCGGCTAGCGCAGGGCGCGTCGGTAGAGGGTGTCGACGGCGCGCCGCAGCGCTTCGGGCCTGCCGTGGCGCTCGATCGCCGCCCGCTCGATGACCAGCTCGCGGTCGACGCCGGCGCCGTCCCGCACCGCCGCCCGCCAGCGCTCGGCGGCGGCATCCCAGCCCCCCGGGTCGGCCGGGTCGGTTAGCACCCAGCCACCGGGCAGCTGGCCCCTGAGCTCGTCGACCGTGAACTCGCGCGGTGGGCTCATCGCGCCAGTTCATATCAGACCGGAGGCGTCCGGCGAAAGCCGCCGATGCCGCCGAGGCCTCGAGCAAGGTCCTGGCGGAAGCGCCAGCCTCACCCGCCGCCAGCGCCGCCATGTGGGCCCGCCGGCGGTTGGGCGGCCGTACCGCGGGCGCCGCAACCACCGGCGCCGGCGGCGCGAAGCACGCAACACGGAGAAGCCGGCCGGCGACGGCGGTGCTACGATTCCCAGCGTCAGAGGACCGCCCCCGGGGGAGAGCCGCATGAGAATCCAGCTCAACGAGGACCAGAGCCTGCTGCGCGACACGGTGCGCCGGTTCGCCGACGAGGTGGTCAAGCCGCGCGCCAAAGAGATCGACGAATCTGGCGAGTTCCCGCGCGACTTCTACGACCAGGCCGGCGAGCTCGGGCTGGCCGGAGTGGCGGTCGCCGAGGAGTACGGTGGCGCCGGCATGGACACCCTGTCGTACTGCCTGGTGATCGAGGAGATCAGCCGCGCCTGCGCCTCGAGCGGCGTCATCCTGTCGGTCAACAACAGCCTGGTGTGCGACCCGATCGACCAGTTCGGCAGCGAGGAGCAGAAACGCGAGTTCCTGGTGCCCCTGGCCAGCGGCAAGGCGCTCGGCTGCTTCGCGCTCACCGAGCCGGGGGCCGGATCGGACCCGGCGGCGCTGCGCACCACGGCGGTGCGCGACGGCGACGACTACGTGCTCAACGGCAACAAGGTGTTCATCACCAACGGCACCGACGCCGACGTGGCGCTGGTCTTCGCCACCGTCGACCGCGAGAAGAAGCACCGCGGCATCACCGCCTTCCTGGTGCGTTCCGACACTCCCGGCTACAGCCGCGGGGGTCACGAGTACAAGCTGGGAGTCAACGCCTCGGGCACCACCGAGCTGGCGTTCGAGGAGATGAGGGTGCCGGCCGCCCACCGGCTCGGGGCGGAAGGGGAGGGGTTCAAGATCGCCATGGCGACCCTCGACGGCGGCCGGATCGGCATCGCCGCCCAGGCGGTCGGCATCGCCCAGGCCGCGTTCGAGGAGGCGCTGGCCTATTCGCGCGAGCGCCAGCAGTTCGGGCGCCCGATCGCCGACTTCCAGGCCATCCAGCACTACCTGGCGGACATGGCGACCGAGCTCGACGCCGGCCGGCTGCTGACCTGGAAGGCGGCCTGGACCAAGGAGAACCGCAAGCGCTACACCCTCGAGGCGGCGCAGGCCAAGCTGTTCACCTCCGAGATGGCCCAGCGGGTGACCAACAAGGCGCTCCAGATCCACGGCGGTTACGGCTACATCCGCGAGTACAACGTCGAGCGCTACTTCCGCGACGCCCGCATCACCGAGATCTACGAGGGCACCAGCGAGATCCAGAAGATGGTGATCGCCGGCTGGGAGCTGGAGCACAGCTGAGCGTGGCCGAGCCCGCCGTCGCCGGCAGCGAGCCGCCCTCCGGTCCCGACTTCGCGCTCAGCGAAGAGCAGGAGCTGCTGCGCCAGGAGGTGCGGCGGTTCGCCGAGGAGCGCATCCGGCCGGGCGTCGAGGAGCGCGAGCGCGGCGCCCGCTTCCCCGAGGGCGTGGTGCGCGAGATGGGCGAGATGGGTCTGCTGGGCGTGCTGGTCGACGAGGCGTACGGCGGCGCCGGGCTGGACAACCTGAGCTACGTCGTGGTGGTCGAGGAGCTGGCGCGCGTCTGTCCGGCCACCGCCGTCACCATGAGCGTGACCAACTCGGTCTGCTGCTGGCCGATCGCGGAGTTCGGCAGCGAGGAGCAGAAGCAGCGGGTGCTGCCCGAGCTGGCCGGCGGCGAGTGCATCGGCGGCTTCGGCCTCACCGAGCCGGGCTCGGGCAGCGACGCGGCCAGCATGCGCACCACCGCCCGCCGCGACGGCGACGGCTGGGTGCTCGACGGCGAGAAGGCGTGGATCACCAACGCCGGCTTCGCGCGCTACTACGTGGTGATGGCCAAGACCGACCCCGAGCGGGGCAAGCGGGGGGTGAGCGCCTTCATCGTGCCGGCCGACGCGCCCGGGCTGACGGTCGGCACGCCAGAGCACAAGCTCGGCCTGCGCGCCTCGCGCACGGCGCCGCTGGCGTTCGACGGCTGCCGGCTGCCGGCCGGGAGCCTGCTGGGTGGAGAGGGGGAGGGGTTCTACATCGCGCTGGCGACGCTCGACCACTCGCGGCTGGGTATCGCGGCCCAGGCGGTGGGCATCCACCAGCGCGCGCTCGAGCTGGCGCGCGACTACGCCCGCGACCGGGTGCAGTTCGGTGTTCCGATCGCGCGCCACCAGGCGGTCCAGTTCATGATCGCCCGCATGTCGACCGAGCTGGCCGCGGCCCGGCTGCTGACCCGCTTCGCGGCCTGGGCCGCCGACCACGCCGGCGACGCCCCGCGGCTGGCAGCCGAGGCCAAGACCTACGCCTCGGAGGCCGCCAACCGCGCCTGCTACGACGCCCTGCAGATCCACGGCGGCAACGGCTTCTGCGAGGAGTACGAGATCGCCCGGCTGTACCGCGACGTGCGCGTGACGACGATCTACGAGGGCACCAGCGAGATCCAGCGGCTGGTGATCGCCCGCCACCTGCTGCGCGACTAGCCCGGCCTGCGGCGGGGGGCCTGACTTGGCCGCCGGTCGCGCGGCCTGCCGAGGGCACCGCGGGCGCCCTAAGGGCGTCGAAGCGGTGCGCGCCTGAGGGGTCCCGCGGCTCGCGACGGCCACGGCCCCCACCGCCGGGCGCGCTAACGAACGCCAGGCCGCGCCGGCGCGTCGGCCAGCGGCCGTCGACCGAGCCGCCGCCGG
>JBFGNS010000021.1:0-39360 GCA_041574955.1 Thermoanaerobaculia bacterium
AGCCCGGGCCACCGCTGGCCAAGCGACCGGGCCTTCACCCACACCGCACCTGCCACGCCCCCTCGCCGCCAGCGCTGAGATCCCTCGCTACCCTCGGGATGACAAACAGGGCTTGAGGGCCTGGAGGCTTTGGGGGCTCTGGACTCGGAGCAGCAGCTCGGCGGGAGGGAGCGCCAGCCGGCGGGGGCCCGGGCGGAGCGACATCTCATGCCTTTGGAGCGTAGCCCGGGCCACCGCTGGCCAAGCGACCGGGCCTTCACCCACACCGCACCTGCCACGCCCCTTCGCCCCCCGCGCGAGATCCCTCGCTACCCTCGGGATAGCAGGCAGGGCTTCCCTCCTCCGGCCCGCCGGGCGATCAATCGGCCTGGTGCCTTTCGAGCAGGTACAGCGCCGCGATCACCAGAGCGTGGGTGATTCGGCCCTCGGCGACCAGCCGGGGCAGCCGGTCGAGCGGCGCCTCCTCGAGCTCGATCTCCTCCTCGCCGTCCCCCTCCGGCGGGCCGGTGCGCTCCAGGTCGGTGGCGAGGAAGGTGGTCAGCCGGTTGCTCTGGAAGGCCGGGTTGGGGTGGACCGCGCCCAGCCGCGTCCAGCTGCCGGCGCGGTAGCCCGTCTCCTCCAGCAGCTCGCGCTCGGCGGCCTGCCGCGCGCTGCCGCCCTCCACCATGCCGCCCGGGATCTCGAGGGTCGGCGCGGCGATCCCGTAGCGCCACTGCCGTACCAGCAGCACGCGGCCGCCAGGCAGCAGCGGTACCACGTTGACCCAGTCGGGCGCCGCCAGCACCAGCGCCTCACGCCGGTCGTCACCGGCCGCCAGCCGCTGCCGCTCGAGCGAGAACAGCCGGTGCGCGAACAGCTCCTCTACCTCCTCGGTGCGCCAGCTCCGCATGGCGCGAGCCTACCGCGGCGCCGGGTTGCGGTGTCTCGCTGTCACCCGTCGAGGCGGTAGCCGAGCCTGACGATCGACTCGCGGCAGGCCTCTTCGAGCCGCCGGCGCTCGCCGGCCTCGAGACGCGGGAACTTGCGCGGCAGGCGGCGCACCCGGCCCGCCTGCGCGCGCGCCCAGGCCAGGTCGGCTCCGGTCGGCTCGTCGCGCTCCAGCAGGAAGCCGACCAACTCGAGCAGCGTCTCCTCGGGCCGCGCCTGCAGATCCTCGAACGCCAGGTCCAGCTTGCGCTCGGCGGGCACCGCCGACAGGGCGTCCAGCGCGTCCACCATCCAGCGGTCGAGCATCGCCCCCATCTCCTCGATCGGCGGGTAGACCCGCCAGTCCCACTCATCCAGCGCGGGGTTCTTCTCGAGCTCGAGGTAGAGGCGGAAGAACGAGCCGTGCATCATCGAGATGGCGGTTTCGCGCGGGTCGCGGAAGTTGTGCACGATGCGGGCGTCCGGCCAGGTCTCGAGGATGACGCGCGTGTGCGGCAGCGAGCCGCCGGTGCGCTCGACCCACAGCCGTTTGCCGTGCCGGTCGCGCAGCCAGTCGAAGAACCGCACCAGCTGGTCCGCCGGGCTGGCCGGCGGGAACGCCGACACGGCTTGGCGTACCTCGGCCAGCAGCTCCGGTGCCTCCTTGCCGGCCAGGAACGGCAGCGTGTAGCTCAGCAGCAGCGACACCTGGTCGTCCTCGTCGGGCAGGTACAGCAGCTCGGCAGTAGGCCGCTGGCGCCAGTAGGCGATGCGCTGCGGGTAGGAGGGCCGGCTCAGGAGGGCGAAGAACTCGCGGCCCGAGAGCTCGCTCGAGGAGTCGAAGTACGGCTCCTCGCCCACCGGCTCGAACAGGTCCGAGATGCACAGCAACTCCGGGTGCTCCCGCACCAGCCGGGCCACCAGCGTCGATCCGCTCCGTCCGGAGCTGAGGATGAAGGTCGGGGTCTGGCTCCCCTCCGTGCCGGAGGCGAGCGCATCGACTCCGCCGCCGGCCGCGATCCACGGCGGAGCCGTCGATGTCTCGTCTTTGCCCATTTGCTGGTAACCTTACCAGAGACATTTCCATGCTCCGAAAGCGCCCACCACGATGCGGTTGAGGCAGCCTGCGGCGGGCTGGGCCCGGAGGCAGCGCGTCGTCTGGGCCATCCTGGCCCTGGCCGGTGCGTCGCCCGCCGCCTCCGACGGCTCGCCGCCCCGGCTGTGCTGGCAGGTGCCGGCGGCCGATCGCCTGGCCCGCCTGCCGCCTCCTCGCGGGCGCGCCGGCGAGCTGCAGGTGAGCGACGGCGCGCATTCACCCGTGTGGCTGGGCGGCAGCGCGCCTCGCGCGCGCACCCGCTTCTCCGTCGCAGGTCACGAGCCGGCGCTCTTCCTGCGCTCGCCCCGCGGTACCGCGACCGTGTGGGTGTGGGCACTCGCCGGCGACGGCGGTCTGCTCCGGCTCGGCGCGCGGCTGCTGCCGGCCGGCGCCGGCGGCTGCGCTGGCGAGCCGCTGCTGCGGCCGACGTTCGAGATCGAAGCCCGCGGCAGCTCGGGGCCCGCGACCTGCCGCAGCTGGCCGGTCGAGGAGGGCTGGCTCGAGCGGCTGGTGGAGGCCACACGCAGCCAGGGCGCAGCCTGCATTCCGCTGCCGGCGCCACCCGTCGACCTGACCCGGGTGCCCGACTTGGTCGGGCAGCTGGTGAGCGAGGCGGTCGCGCTGCTGCCGCCGCAGCGGCTAACCGCCGTCGTCCTGTCCGGCGGCGAGCCGGCCGCCGCCGACAAGCTCACGGACTACCGCGTCGCGGCGCAGCAGCCGGCGGCCGGTAGCGAGGTCGAGCCCGGCAGCGAGGTGACGCTCGAGGCGATGCTCACCTTGCCCGACCTGCGCGGCCGACCGCTCGGCGAGGTGGCGGCGATGCTGCGCCGGCTCGGCCTCGTGATGAAGGGGCCCGGCGCCCGCTTTCTGGCGGCGGGCGGAGAGGTCGAAGACCTGACCGTGGCACTTCACGAGCCCGGGGCGGGACAGCCCGTGGCGTTTGGCGGAGTCGTCGAGCTGGACGCCTTCTCCGCGGTCCCGGACGTGCGCCGTCTGGCGCTGGCCGAGGCCGGCCGCCGGCTCGAGCGTCGCGGCCTCAGGCTCGAGGGAGGGAGCGATGTGCCGCGGGCCGCCGGACGGGTGCTCGCGCAGCAGCCCGACGCCGGCGCCCGTCTGCCGCTGGGTGCCGCCGTGCGCGTCGTCGGCGGAGTCGGGGTGCCGTCGCTCGAGGGCGCGACGGTGGCCGACGCCGAGGCGGCGCTCGCGGCGCGGGGCCTGCGACTCGGCCTCAGCGGCGAGTCGGCGGAGCGGTGGCGGCGCGAGGCCGGGGGCAACCGGCTGGCCAATCAGCAACCGGCGGCGGGGACGCTGGTCGCCGCCGGCACGGCAGTCACCGCCGAGCTGGCGATCGAGGTGCCCAACCTGCGCTGGATGCGCACCGCCCGCGCGGTCGAGCGGCTGGGCTCGTCCGGTCTGATGGCGGGTCGGCCGCGGCCTGGCGGAGCGGCCAGCCTCAGCCTGTGGGTGGTCGATCAGAGCCCCGCGGCCGGCGGCTGGCTTCCGGCCGGCGGGACAGTGAACCTGACCCTGGGACCCGGCCTCGCGCCCGATCTGGCGCCGCACCGCTGGCCCTGGCCCTGGCTGCTGGCGGTGGTAGCGCTCTACGGCGCGAAGAACCTCTTCCGCCGCAAACCCGAGGGTCTGCGGGTCGAAGCGCATCAGGACGCCGGAGCGCCCGCGCTGGCCGCCGGTGGCCGCGACAGCGGCGGGCCCTCGATACGGGTGCGGGCCAGCTGGGGCACCCCGACCACCCACCTCGACACCGGCAGCAGTGAGGAGGAGCACGATGGCTGAGACCCCGATGACCCTTCAGCGGTTCTTCTTCGGCCGTCAAGGTCCGCTAGGCTTCGGCGGCCGGCAGCGGCTGGCGTCCGGCAAGCAGTTCCCCGAGCTCCAGGAGGCGCTGCGCGAGCAGCTCGGCAAGGTGAAGTGGAAGGTGGTGGCGCGCGAGCTGGTCAGGCGCCTCGGTGAGCTGCTGGACGTGCGCGTCGCCGACACCGTGATGGCCCCCGCCTGGCAGCGCTGGAAGGAGCTGCAGAAGTACCGCGATCCGGAACAGTGCCCGCCCGGTGAGTCGGCCATCGTGCCGCTAGCCGAACACTCGATCGAGTCCACCCACTCGCCGCACATCGACCTGCTGGTGCGCGACGTGGAGATCGGTCGGCTGGACGTCCAGCTGGCCCTGGCGCTGCAGCTCGAAGGTGTCGTACTGCGCATCCACGACGGCAGGATCTGGCAAATCGAGGCCGGCGGTGCCAGCGGCAGCGGCAAGCTGAGCTGCTCGTTTCGCGACCGGCAGATCTACGCCATCGAGCGCGCGTCAAAGCGGTTCCGGCTCGCCGGCGGCCTGGGGTTCGAGGACGGGCTCGAGATCCCGCCGCTGCCGTCCGCGGTCTACGAGGAGGGCTGAGCGGGAGGGCGCTCAGCCGACGAGAGCCGGCTAGTCGCCGGCCAGCGGCTCGACCACGATCTCGTCCAGCCGCACCTCGGACACCGGCCGCATCCGGTCACGCACGAACCCGGGGCTGATCTGGTCCACCACCAGCTCGTCGCCGGCCGCGCCCAGATTCAGCTGATCGGCGAACAGCAGGCCGCCGACGCGGCGGTAGTTCTCGAGCCGCCGGAAGCGCAGGCCGCCCGGGCTGCCCGCGAAGCTGTAGGCGAACTGCTCGAGTCGCGCCGTCTCGGGATCGAACCAGTAGAGGTACTGGTCGTCCGCGTCGCTGCTCGAGCCCGGCACGAAGGTGACCTTGACCTTGCGCAGCGTCCTGCCGTCCCAGGTCTCCTCTCCCAGGTCGTGCTTCCACACCCCGGGGTCGTTCAGCCGGTAGGGCAGAAACGGGAAGTAGACGCGCGCCATCGCCCAGTCGCGCAGCGGCTGCTCGGCGCCTTCCAGCACCGCCATCGGCTCGCCGTCGCGCCATAGCGTGAGCGAGTCGTTCGACCAGTGGACGGTGCGCTCGGTGCCGCGGTACGGACCGCTCACCCGGTAGTCGAACAGGCCGCCGTCGACCCGCGCCGCGATCCGATAGCAGCCCGACCCCGAGCACAGCCGTAGCCGGGTGTCGCTGGCGCGGTACAGCTCGCCGCCGTGATGCTCGATCGCCCTGTCGACGATGTCGAGCCGTGCCACCGGCTCGCCGGCGCCGGCCACTGCCGCCGGCGGCGACACCGTGACGGCGGCGAGAGCGGCGGCCAGGGCGGCCGGAAGCACGGGCAGGCGCATCGCGGATGGCTCCCTCGGAGCGCAGCCATTCTACGCAATCCCCGGCACGGGATAGACTCGGGCTCCGCCGGGGCCGCCTCCGCCCGACCCCCGACCCCTCGTTTCGCCCGTCGAGGCCCGCCCGCCGAGAGCCAGGCCGTGAAGCACATCCGGAACTTCTGCATCATCGCCCACATCGACCACGGCAAGTCGACCCTGGCCGACCGGCTGATCCAGCGCTGCGGCGGCGTCGCCGAGCGCGAGTTCCGTGACCAGATCCTCGACTCGATGGAGCTCGAGCGTGAGCGTGGCATCACCATCAAGTCCAACTCGGTGTCGCTCGACTACCAGGCCGCCGACGGCAACCGCTACCAGCTCAACCTGATCGACACCCCGGGGCACGTCGACTTCTCGCACGAGGTGCGGCGGTCGCTGATGTCGTGCGAGGGGGCTCTGCTGCTGGTCGACGCGTCGCAGGGCGTCGAAGCGCAGACCGTCGCCAACCTGTACCTGGCGCTCGAGTACGACCTCGAGGTGGTGCCGGTGATCAACAAGATCGACCTGCCGGCGGCCGACGTCGAACGGGTGCGCGAGGAGATCTCGGAGGATCTCGGGCTCGATCCGTACGAGGCGATCCTATGCTCGGCCAAGAAGGGCCAGGGCATCGACGAGGTACTGGAGGCGATCGTGCGGCGGCTGCCGCCGCCCCAGGGTGACCCCGAGGCGCCGCTCCAGGCGCTCATCTTCGACGCCCAGTACGACGTCTACCGCGGCGTGGTGATGCTGGTGCGGGTGCGGCAGGGGACGTTGCGGCCCGGTCAGACGCTGCGGCTGATGCACACCGGGAAGGAGTACGAGGTCGAGGAGGTCGGGCTGCTGCGGCTCAAGAAGGTCCAGCGCGACGCGCTCCAGGCGGGCGCCGTGGGCTACGTCATCGCCGGCATCAAGACGGTGCGCGACATCGCCATCGGCGACACCATCACCGACAGCGAGCGGCCGGCCGCCGAGCCGCTGCCGGGCTACAAGGAGGCCAAGCCGGTGGTCTTCTCGTCGATCTACCCGGTGTCGACCGACGACTACGAGGACCTGGCCAAGGCGCTCGACAAGCTGGCCTTGAACGACGCCGCGCTGACCTACGAGAAGGACTCGTCGAGCGCCCTGGGGTTCGGCTTCCGCTGTGGCTTCCTGGGACTGCTCCACCTCGACGTGGTGCAGGAGAGGCTGCGCCGCGAGTACGACCTGTCGCTCATCCTGTCGGCGCCCTCGGTGCGCTACGAGATCGAGCTGGCCGGCGGCGAGTTGATCGAGGTCGACAACCCCAGCCTCTACCCCGATCCGGCACAGATCGAGGGCTCGAGCGAGCCGTACATCAAGGCCGCGATCATGATGCCCGAGCGCTACATCGGGGCGGTGATGGAGCTGTGTCGCGAGCGGCGCGGCGAGAACACCACCTTCCACTACCTGGCGGTGGGCCGCGTCGAGCTGGTCTCCGAGCTACCGCTGGCCGAGGTGCTGTTCGACTTCTACGACCGGCTGAAGAGCGTCACCCAGGGCTACGGCTCGTTCGACTACGAGATGCTCGACTACCGGCCGAGCAAGCTGGTCAAGGTCGACATCCTGATCAACGGCGACCCGGTGGACGCCCTGGCCCAGCTGGTGCACGAGGAGAAGGCGCGGGCGCGGGCGCTGCACTACTGCGAGCGGCTGGCCGAGACCATTCCCAAGCAGCAGTTCAAGATCGCCATCCAGGGTGCGATCGGCGGCAAGATCATCGCCCGCACCACGATCAACGCCTTCCGCAAGGACGTTACCGCCAAGTGCTACGGCGGCGACATCACCCGCAAGCGCAAGCTGCTCGAGAGGCAGAAGGAGGGCAAGAAGCGGATGAAGCGGGTGGGCGCGATCGAGATCCCGCAGTCGGCGTTCGTGGCGGTCTTGAAAACCGACACCGACTGATGGCCGCGCCCGGCGTCTACCTGCATCTGCCCTTCTGCTCGGCGATCTGCCCCTACTGCGACTTCGCGGTGGCCGTCGGCGACGCGGCGCGCCGGCGGCGGTTCGTCGACTCGCTGCTGGGCGAGATCGAGCTGGTGGCACACGACCCGTGGCGGGCCGGCGAGGGTGCCGACCCCGGCAAGCCGGCGCCGGGCTCCGAGGCTGCCGACACGATCTACCTGGGTGGCGGCACGCCGTCGCTGCTCGAGCCGGCGGCGCTCGCCGAGCTGCTGGCCGCCCTCGGCCGCCGGCTCGATCTGCCTTCCCGGCCGTGGTTGGCGCTCGAGGCCAACCCCGAGGACGCCACCGCCGAGCGGCTGGCCGCCTGGCGGCGCCTGGGGATCGACTTCCTGAGCCTCGGCGTCCAGTCGTTCGACGACGACGCGCTCGCTTTCCTCGGCCGCCGGCACGACGGAGCCGAGGCGCGCCGCGCGGTCGAGGCGGCGCTCGCCGCCGGCTTCCCCACCGTCTCGCTCGACCTGATCTACGGCCTGCCGGGGCAGAGCGCCGAGGCCTGGCGCGCCCAGCTCGACCTCGCCGCCGGCCTCGGCCCGCAACACCTCTCCTGCTACCAGCTCACCGTCGAGCCCGGCACGGCGTTCGGTGTCCGCCGCCGCCGCGGCCAGCTCAGCGAGCTGCCCGGCGAGGCGCAGGCCGAGCTCTTCCGCCTCACCCACGAGCGCCTTGCCGAGCTGGGCTTCGCCGCCTACGAGGTTTCCAACTTCGCCGCCTCGCCCGCCCACCGCTCGCGCCACAACCGCAAGTACTGGAGCGCGGCGCCGTACCTGGGCCTCGGCCCCTCGGCGCACTCGTTCGACGGCAGCCGCCGCTGGTGGAACCGCCGCGGCCTGGCGCAGTGGCAGCGGGAGGTGGCGGCCGGCCGGCGGCCGGTGGCGGGCGAAGAGCGGCTGACCGCCGAGCAGCGCGCCCTCGAGGAGTTGATGCTCGCCCTGCGCACCCCCGACGGCGTCGGGCTGGCGGGCTTCGAGCAGCGCCACGGGGTGGACCTGGTGGCGGCCAACGCCGCGCTGTGCGAGCGGCTCTCCACCCGCGGCCTGCTGCGGATCGACGGCGGCCGGCTATGGCCCACCCTGGCCGGGCTGACCGTGGCCGATGGCCTTGCGGCGGAGTTCGAGCTGGCCGCAGCCGGTTCCGCGCCGATGCCCCGGACCGCCTGACCGACCGGCTGCGAGGCACCCACCGCTCCGGGCCCCGGGCGACCGGAGCGACAGGGTGGACCCCAGCGCCTCGGCCGTCCGCCTCACCCGCTGAGCCAGGTCAGAGCCGCTTCTTGGCCCGGCGCAGCATCCAGCCGAGCGCCGGCACGTGCTCGAACAGGCCACCGACCGAGTCCCAGAAGTCCTGGTGCAGCACCACCCTGCCGTCGGCGTCGAAGCGGACGTGGGTCATGCCCACCGACACCTTGGGCTCGCCGCCGCCGAACCGCTTGAAGCGCAGGGTCATCCGCCAGCGGAAGTAGTAGTTGCCGTCGCTCACCACCCGGTCGAGGAAATCCACCGTGCCCTCGTCGACCGCGTCGGCGCTCGCCGCCAGGTACTCCTCGACCGCCGCCGCGCCGCGCACCGTCTTGAGGGTGTCGTTGAAGAACACGTCCTCGGCGTAGACCTCGCCGACGCGCTGGCGAAAGTCAGGCGCCTTGAAGTCGCTCAGCAGCCCCTCGAACCGCTCGACGGCCCGCTTCTCGGCGTCGCTCCCCGGCGCGAGCGCCGCGCCCCCGGCCTCGAGCCTCGCCAACGTCTCCAGATACTCCATCACCGCCTCCTCCGTCGCGCTTTTCGGGACCGCCGAGCAGGCGGCGAGAGTCATGAGCCCCGCCGCCGCGGCGAGCCGCAGGAGCGGCCGCGGGCCGTTCGACGACTGGAATCCCCTCCGCAAGGCCGCTACAGGATATCTGCTTCCGTCCCTCGGGAACCAGTACCGCGGCCTCCTTCCCGGGCCGTAGCCCGGTGCGCCAGAACACCGGGCGGCGGAATCCGTACTCTGTTGCGGCCGCACGACACCAGGAGGAGAGCCATGAGACGAGTACCGAGCCTGTGGGCACTACTGGCCGTCGTCGCCGTCACCGGCGCCGACGCGCAGGACGAGGCCACCGCCGCCGCCACCGATCCCGCCGGCATCCCGACCATCCGGGCCTTCGTCGGAGACGGCTTCGGCGCCCGCAACCCCGAGGCACCGGTCGAGACCGAGCAGTTCGGGCGGCTCGCCGGGCTGTGGACCGTGGAGGCCGAGATGGCCGACATGGCCGGCAACTGGGTCCCCAGCGCGCCGGGGGTATGGGCGTGGAAGTACGCCCTCGACGGCTTCGCGGTGCGCGACCTGTTCTACCAGAGCGCCGACAACCTGCCGCCGTACATGGCCAAGCTCGGCCGCGACTACCTGTTGACCGCCAGCCGGATCTACGACGTCGCCAGCCAGCGGTGGCAGGTCGCCTGGATGGCCAACGGCGCGGGCCAGGCGATGGGCGCCGACTTCGGCACCTTCACCGCCGTTCTCGAGGACAGCGCGATCGTCATGACCTCGGAGCCGGGAGCCTTCGGCATCCAGCGCGTCGTGTTCCACGACCTCGGCGCCGACTCGTTCCGCTGGAAGAGCGAGTACTCGATGGACGGCGGCAACAGCTGGCGCACCGTCATGCGGATGCTCGCCCACCGGCACGACGGCCGGTCGCCGGCGCCCTGAAGCCGCCCGCGCCGGTCGGCGACGGCAGCCCGACGGCGACCCGGCCTCGAACGGCTAGCCTGTCCTTCTCACCAGCCTAGGCGGCGGCCCGGCCAGCCTCGGCGTCGGCCTCGCTCTCGCGATGCCGCTGGAGAAAGCTGTCGGGGTCGCTCAGCGCCTTCGCCATGTCGAAACCCCGGCGCAGCATCCGCGGCCGAACCTTACCGGTCACCACCCCCAGTGCCAGCTGGAAGTAGAACTTCGCCTTGCCCCGGTGGCGGTAGAAGACCTGCCGCGACCAGTCCCACAGGCCGGCCACCTCGCGGTAGAACTCGTCGAGCGGCAGCTTGGTGGGTAGCACCGAGTGGAACAGGTCGTACAGCGCCCAGTCGTAGGTGGCGACGTCCTGCTTGGCCTCGTCCCACAGATCGGTGCCGGGCAGCGGGGTGAGCACCGTGAAACCGGCGTTGTAGGTGACGTGCCGGTCCATCCATCGCTTGAGGCGGTCGAAGTCCTCCCGCTCCCAGTCGGGATCGACGATGAAGGTGCAGCTGTAGCCGACGCCCAGCTCCTTCAGGATGTCGAGCGCCCGCACGTTATTGGCGGCGCTGTTGGACTTGTTGACCGACGCCAGCCCGGCATCATCCACCTTCTCGACGCCCAGGAAGACCGTCAGGTAGCCCAGATCCCGCCACTGCTCGATGACGTGCGGGAACTTGCAGACGATGTCGGTGCGGGTCTGCACCATGAACGACTTGCGGATCCCCGACGCCTTGATCGCCTCGCCCAGCTCCTGGCAGCGCCGCAGGTCGAGCCAGAAGATGTCGTCGGTGATGAAGACGTGCGGCACCTCGATCTGCGCCAGCTCCTCGACCACCCGCGCCGCAGACTTCTGGCGGAAGGTACTCTCGTGGAACTTCCACACCGAGCAGAAGTTGCACTTGAACGGGCAGCCGCGGGCGGTCTCGAGCAGCGCGGTGGGCTTCCTGAACTGCTGGAAGTACTCGCCGGCGTACTCGGAGATCAGGTGGCGCGCCGGCAGCGGCATCTCGTCGAGGTGGTGGCGCGCCGGCGGCGGGCCGGTGTGGCGCTGGCCGGCCGAGGTGTTCAGGACCAGGCCTGGCGCACCGGTCAGCGGGGCGCGGCGCTCGACCGCGTCGACCAGCGGCGGCAGAACGTCCTCACCGTCACCCAGCGCCACGGCGTCGAAGCCCGGATCGGCGAACCACGCCGGATCACGCGACGCGTCGTGGCCGCCGATCACGACGAACGCTCCGGGCAGCTCGCGCTTGATCGTCCGCGCGACGCGCCGCGCCTGGAACCGCTCGCTGGTGAAGTTGCACTGGATGCCGACGATCTCCGGCTCGAAAGCGCGCACCTTGGCGATCGCCGCGGCCTCGCCGTCGATCCGCGCGTCGACGATCGTGCAGCGGTGGCCGTCCGGCTCCAGCGCCCCCGCCAGGCACTCGAGTCCCAGCGGCTCGACCATCGTGATCATGTCGAGTCCCAACACGCCACCGGCGCTGGGCGGCTTGATGAAGGCGACGTTCATGAGCTGACCTCCGACCTGGGCAGTCCGGAACCGCGGGGAACAGGCCTGACGTGACGAAGAGCGATTATGCCATCCAGCGCCGCCGGCCGTCAGAGGACCGCCGGCGGCAGCATCCGGTCTAGGATCTCGCGCAGCAGCTTGGCGGCCACCACCGCCGTCAAACCGAGCGGGTCGCGCCGCGGGTTGAGCTCGACCAGGTCGGCGCCTTCCGGCGCCGGCAGCTCGCGCAGCACGGCCAGCAGCTCCCGCACTGACAGCCCGCCGGGCTCGGGATGCGAGACGCCCGGCGCAAACGCTGGGTCCAGGACGTCGAGGTCCAGCGACAGGTAGACGGGCGGCTCGACCCTCAGCCCGGCGAGGCGGCCGAGCTCGTCCGGCCCCAGCATCTCGACGCCGAACCGCTCCGCCTGCCGGCGCTGGTGCGGCGTCGCCGCCCGTACCCCCACCTGCACCAGCCGCCGCACCAGCCCCTCCTCGAGGATGCGCGCGAACGGACAGGCGTGCGACAGCCGGTCGCCGTCCAGCTCGTCGTAGAGATCCGGGTGGGCGTCCAGCTGGACGATCGTCGGCTCGCCGCCCGCGAACCGGCCCGACTGCGCCCGCACCAACGGCAGGCTGATCGAGTGGTCACCGCCGAGCGCCACCACCCGCTCGCCGGCGTCCAGCAGGCCTGCGACGCCGCTCTCGATCGCCGCCAACGGATCGCCGCCGGGCGACAGGTCGAGATCGCCGGCGTCTCGCCAGCCGCCGTCCTCCGCCAGGTCGCGCCCGCTCTCGCAACACAGGTTTCGCGCCGGCGAGTGGAGCGCCTGCCGGAGGCTCGCCGGTCCCTCCGCCGCCCCGGCCAGAAACGACGAGTGACCGTCGAACGGCACCCCGACGACCGCCACCCGGCGCGGCTGGTTTCCTGGCCCCACCGCCCCATCCTACGCCGCGCCCGGCGCCGGCCGCCCCCACGGCCTGACGTTTCGTGCGAGGATGACGGGGCTACTCGAAGACTCGAGATCGGTCGGGCGGCGGGCATGACGCCCGCCGGCCGGCCCGGAAGAAGCGTGGCCAACGATCAGACCACGGCGACCGAGCCCAACGCCGGCTCGGGCGGCCCGGCAGGCCCGACAGCCGACAGCGAGCGCCAGTTCAGGCGGGACGTGCTGCCGGACGAGCTGGCGTACGTGCAGAACCGCCGCGCCAGCCGGAACCTGGACGGCCGAGCGCTCGATCCCGCCGCCGGCGCCGGCAACGACCTCGCCGGGCTGGCCCTGTCGGGCGGCGGCATCCGATCGGCCACCTTCAACCTCGGGCTGATGCAGGCTCTCGACCGCCACGGCCTGTTTCCCCACCTCGACTACCTCTCTACGGCCTCGGGCGGCGGGTTCATCGGCTCGTCGCTGACCGCCCTGATGAGCGAGCGGGCGCGCAAGGCGGAGGAGGGCCGGGCGCCCGCCGAGGGCCGGGCGCCGTTCCCCTTCCCGCACTCCGAGGGGGCAGCCGAAGCCGACTCGGTGCGCTACCTGCGAGGCCACTCCGACTACCTGGCGCCCTCGGGGCTGGTCGACTACCTGCGCGCCTTCGCGCTGCTGGCGCGTGGAATCGCGCTCAACCTCGCTCTCCTGCTGCCGGTCCTGCTGATGCTCGGGCTGGCCGGGCTGGTGCTGTCGGCGCGCGACCTCAAGGCCGCCGCCCGCGCCGAGGCCTGGGTCGAGGCCCTGGCACGCGATCTCGAAAGCACGGCCGACCGCCGCAGCCTGCTCACCGGCTCGACGGGGCCGTACCTGCTCGCGGAGCGCGACGTGCTCGCGGCGCTCGACACGGCGCCCTCGCTCGTCGCCCAGCCGGCATCGCTCGACGAGCTGCGCCTCGCCGAAGGTGCGAGCTGGCGTCGGGTCGCCGAGCGGCTGGCTGCCGTTGTGGCTGAGCAGGAGCCGGTGGTTTTGGACAGCCGTCCACTTCAAGTGGTCAAGGCAGCGGGAGCCATCGGCGGCGGCGAGCGGCTGATCTACGGCCCGGCGGCCGGCCTCCAGCTCGACGTGCCGCGACTGCCGCTCGCGAGCATGGTGTGGGCCGCGATCAGGGGCCGGGATCCGCGCGGCCACTCCCGCTACGAGCTGTGGACCGAGGGCTCGCCGATCGCGGTGGCCGCCTTCTCTCCCGACGGCGGGAAGATCGCCGCCGCCGGCTTCGACGGCTCGCTCTGGCTGTTCTACCCCGACGACCCGGACCGGCCGCAGAGCGGGCTGCAGAGAAGCAGCGGCGAGTTGGAGAGAGCCGGCGCCCGCTTCACCAGGCTGGCCTTCTCGAAAGACGGCAGCCGGCTGTTTGGCATGACGGTTGACGGCTCGGTCGAAACCTGGGTGTTCCCCGGCGCCGAGCCCGAGACCCGACTGCAGCTGCACCCCTCGCGGACCCAGCGCAACCCCGACGGCGACACCGCGTGGGCTTTTCTCCAGCCGTTGATGGCGCACGGGGGTGCGGGCGCCGCACCGGTGCGCCCCGATTCTCCCGAGGCCGTTGGCCGGCCGATCGGCGCACCCTGGAGCCCCCACCGCTTCAGTCTGCCCCGCACCGGCTGGACGCTGGTCTGGACCGCCCTCCTGTTCATCGGGCTCTACCCGTTCGCGCTGCTGCTCGCGGGGCCGCTCGAGCGTGGCGCGAGCGGGCTGGCCGAGCTGCGCCGTCGAGCGGCTCGGGCGGTGCGGCGGCTGGCGCGGCTGAAAGCCGGACGGCCGGACAAGGCGCCCGCCGCGCCCGGCCGCCGGGGCGTGACGATCGCGTGGCGGATCGCTGCCTCGGTGCTGGTCGGCCCACCTCTGTTCGCCGGCTCGCTCCTGCTGTTCGAAGCCATGAGCCCGTTCGAGCAGCAGAACTACTGGCCCTGGCTCGGCTTTGTCTGGGTGGCCGTCTGGCTGCTGCTGTCGGTCGTCTTCCTGGCACCGCCGCTGCGCCGCTGGCGGCCGGAAGCGGCGCCGGCCGAGGCCGACGCCGCAGAGTCGGACAGCGCGCGGGCGCCGCGGTCGGGCCGGCGAGGAGCAGTCGCCGCCCTCCTCCTCCTCTCGCCCTGGCTCCTGCTGGCGGCAGTCGGCGGCTGCGTCGGTGCGCTCATCGACTCGTCCGGCAAAGCGGTGGCCGAGCCCACTGCGAGCGCCGTGCAGTCGGAAGCCGACGGCGGTGCCGGCGAGGCCCCCGGCGGCGCCGACGCGCCGGTGTCCGAGCCGGGCGGCCTCGACTGGCTCGTGCCGCCGGCTCCAGACGCGCCGGCGCGGGTCAGCCGCCTGCTTCTCCGGCCGTGGCTGCTGGTCCTGGTCTGGTGGCTCGCCTGCCTGGCTCTGCTGGCCCCGCTGATCCTGTCGCCACAGGACCAGGGAACGCAGGCGCCGGAGCAGGCGCTGGAACGCCACCGCCGGCTCACCTGGCGGATCTACGCGGCCGCGCATCTGCTGCTGTGGGCTTATCTGTTTTTCGGAGCGTTCCACCCGGTGCCGCGCTCGATGATCGAGATGCTGCTGCGGGCCGTGGTCGGAGGCGCCGATGTGGGTGAGGGCACCCTCACCGCGCTGGCGCCGTGGGCGATTCTCGCCTACCTCGCCGGTATCCAGTACCTGATCTGGAGGCTGTTCGCGCGGCTCGCCGGCGCCGGCACCGGCACCGCCTCCCCGGCCGTCGGCGACGACGCCCCTGACGCCGAAGGCGGCGCGCTGCCTTCCGCGGCCGGCAGCTCCCTGCGCTGGCGCGAGCGATACGAGAAGGCGTTCAGCTTCGCCTTGCTCCTGCTGGCCGCCGTCGCCTTCTTCGAGATCCAGCCCTACCTGGTCCACCACTACCACGCCTTCAGCGACCGCCACTCGGTCGAGTGGCTGTACTTCCTGGCGGTGGCCTCCTTCCTGGCGATCGTGCTGGCCGGGATGTTCCTGCAGGCGGTCAAGGGGGTCGGCCAGAAGCTGGTGCTGGCGGCCCTTGGCGTGCTGGGTCCGCTGCTACCGTTCCTGGTCTACCTGAGCCTGGTGGACGCCTTCGTCTACGGGCCGAGCTGGCTCAACCTGCGCTGGCTGCTGTTCGGTCCGATCCCGCCGATCGTCGAAGGCGTCCGGCTGTCGTTCCTGCTGGTCACCGTGGCGGTCGTCGCCTACCTGCTCGGCAAGCTGGTCGACGCCAACGCCACCGGCATGCACGGCTTCTACCGCGACCGGCTGAGCCAGGGCTACCTGGTGGGCAAGGACCGGGACGGCGTGCTGGGCCCCGAGGACCGGCTGGATCTGAGCGAGGTCTGCCTGCCCGGCACCGGCGCCCCGTACCACCTGCTCAACGCCAGCCTCAACATGCAGCGCGAGTCGGCAGGCGCCCAGCGGTGGCGCAACAGCGACTTCTTCGTCTTCTCGCCGCGCTGGTGCGGCGGGCCGCACAGCGGCTACTGCCGAACCGGTGAGCTCGAGTACCTGGCGCCCGACGTCCACCTGGGCAGCGCCATGGCCGTGTCGGGGGCGGCGGCGGCGCCCAACATGGGCTCTCTCACGTCGCCGTTCCTGGTGATGCTGATGACCCTGCTCAATGTGCGCCTCGGCCTGTGGCTGCCGACGCCCCGACGCGTGAGGAGGCTGGCCCAGCTGGGTCTCGTGCCGACCACCGAGACGCCAGGCGGCGTGCGTACCGACTCGCTGGCCGACCGTCTGCGCCGCTGGTGGATGCGGCTACGCAACCGTCCCAGCGGCTACGCGCTGGTGCAGGAGATGACCAGTCGGCTCGACGCCGGCGGCCCCTACGTCAACCTGTCCGACGGCGGGCACCTGGAGAACACCGGCGCCTACGAGCTGCTGCGCCGGCAGTGCCGGTTCATCGTCATCGGCGACGGCGAGTCGGACCCCGAGGTCCAGTTCGGCTCGCTGGCGGCGCTCATGCGGTTCGCCGCCATCGACCTCGGGATCGAGATCGACATCGACCTCGGGCCCCTCCGGACCCGTGCCGACGGCACCTCGCCCGGCCACTTCGCCGTCGGGACCATCCGCTACCCCGCACCGCGGGGCGGCGGCGAGCGGCAGACCGGCCGGCTGCTCTACGTCAAGACCTCGGTCGACGGCCGGGAGAGCGAGATCATCCGCGAGTACCGCGCCCGCAACCCCGACTTCCCGCACGAGTCCACCGCCGACCAGGTGTTCGAGGAGGACCAGTTCGAGGCCTACCGCGCGCTCGGCTTCCACATCGGCAGCGAGCTGTTCGCCGACTACCAAGGCCGGCCGTTCGCCACGGCCGATCACATCGAGCGCTGGCTCGCCCAGCTCGCCGCCAAGCAGGAGGGCGTAGCCGCACCGGCGGCCGGCGATCGGGTAACCTGAGCTCGAAAGGAGAACCGACCATGGACTGGGACGCTCTGTTGAGAAGCGAGCTCGAGGACGCCTACCGAGCCGCCGACGCCCTCATCGCGAGAGTCGAGGACGACCAGCTCGGCTGGGAGCCGGCCACCGGCCAGAACTGGATGACGACGGGACAGCTACTGGAACACACTGCGACCGCCTGCGGCGCTGTGTTCAGGGCGTTCGTGACCGGTGACTGGCGCCAGCCCGACGGGTCCTCGTTGACTGAGATGCCGCCCGAGGAGATGCTGCCGCCGGCCGACAAGATGCCGGCCGCCGGGAGCGTCGAAGCCGCCCGCCAGGCGCTGGCCGAGGACAAGCAGACGGCCCTCGCCATGCTCGAGGCGGCGGCAGGCAGGATGGACGAGCCGACTACCGCGCCCTGGGACCCGACCCCCCGCCCGCTCGGCCAGCAGCTACTCAAGATGGTCAACCACCTGAACCAGCACAAGGCGCAGCTGTTCTACTACCTCAAGCTCCAGGGCCAGCCGGTCAACACCATGCACTACTTCGGCATGGGGTGAGACAACGGTGGCGTCGGTGACGGGATCCTCGACCGACACCTCACAGCGGCGCACAGGTCTCTCAGCCCGAGCTTCCCGTCACCGCTGCCCTGTCTGGCCCCTTCTGCGGTAGACGAGGTGGAGCACGGCGCCGACCGCGGTCGCCGCCACCACTCCGAGCGCGGTCGAGATGCCCGGGTTCTTGACCGCCTGGCCGGCGTAGTACGGAAAGTAGTGCTGGCCGGTGTAGTACAGGGTGAAGTGGACGGCGACCGCCGTCACCGCCGCGGCCACCACCGCGACCTTCGGCGTGTCGTGCAGGAAGGTGCCGAACAGCACCGGCACGAACGCGGCCGCAAAGTAGGCGTAGACGCCCAGCTGGGCGAAGATGATGACGCTCAGGTTGGGCGCCACCAGCTGCCAGTAGGCGAGCCCGAACGACACTGCCGCCAGCCCCACGATCACGCCCCGGTTGAGGAGAAACAGCGTCCGCTCGGCGAGCTCGCGTCCGGTGGCACGTTGGTGGAGGTTCCTGACCAGGTCGTTGGTGATGATGATCGACAGCGACTGGATCAGCCCTTCGAGGGTCGACATGCCGGCCGAGATCAGACCGAGGAAGACGATCACCCCGACGTACCAGGCGAAGCGCGTCACCAGGTAGGTCGAGGTCACGCTGTCGGGCACGATGGTCTCGCCCTGCCACGTCAGGTCGGGGAACTCGAGCCGCGCGTACAGGCCGACGATCACCACCAGGAAGAACAGGAACTGGACCAGGATGCCGGTCGTCAGGTAGAGGTTGACGTCGCGCCGGTTCTGGAGCAGCAGCGACTTGGTGATGATGTGCGGCTGGCAGACGATGGCGGCGCCCACCACCACGGTGCAGAAGATCACCTCGAAGCCGTCGCGGAACAGCGGGCTGGCGGTGTTGTACAGGCCGCCGAGCTGCGGGTCGATGGCGCGCAGCGAGGCGACGAACCCGTCGAGGCCGCCGGCCAGGTGGTGCCAGCCGGAGGCCAGCAGGATCACCGCCACCACGATCATGATCAGCGCCTGGATGGTGTTGGTGTAGACCATCGAGTTGGCGCCGCCGAACATCATGTAGCCGAACGAGAAGACCACCAGCGCCGCCAGCACGAGGGTCTCGTTCACCCCCAGCGAGGCCGCCGCCACCTTGGTGATCCCGACCAGGATGAGCACGATGAAGGTCACCAGCAGCAGCGACAGGAAGGCGAAGAACACCGCGAAGCCCGGGCTGCGGTAGCGCTCTCCGACCCACTGCGACAGCGTCAGCGCCTTGACCGACTCGCCGTACCTGCGGAACCCCTTGGTCAGCACCACCAGCGAGACGAACATCGACGCCGGCAGCACGACGCACAGCCCGAACGCCGCGCTCAGCCCGAAGTAGGCCACCAGCCCGGGGTTGATGATGAAGGTGGCCGCGCTGGTGGTGGAGGCCGCCAGCGCCAGACCCACCGCCACCGGCGAGAAGGCGATGTTGCCGAGTGCGTAGTCGGCCACGCCGCGGGTGCGCCGGGCGCCGCGCACAACCAGCGCCACGATGGCGCCGACGTACACCACCACCAGCACCCAGCTCGCCATGATCTTGGGCTCCATGTCGCTCTCCTAGGCGAACCCCGCCGGCAGCTCGAAGCGCGTCGACCGGGCGCGCAGGAACGCCCTGAGCAGCGGGAAGAACTCGTCCTTCTTCTCGAGGTAGACGACGTGGCCGGCACCTTCGATCTCGACCCCGCGGATGTCGGGGAAGACTCCGAGCAGCTTGCGCTGCTGCCACAGCGGCAGCGCCCGGTCCTGGCTGCCCGACACCAGCAGCACCGGCGCCGTCACCGCCCGGTACTCGGGCAGCCGCTCCTCGAGCCCCTCGAAGAACGGGTCCTGGGCCTCGGTCAGCCGCCGCAGGCACCAGACCCGGTCCTTGTAGCGCTGGTGGAACCGCCGGCGCATCGACTCGAGCGTCTCGGGCGACACCACGCGCAGGAACTCCTCGCCGAAGATCTTCTCGTACAGGTAGTGGGTGTAGAGCTCGAACGCCTCGGGGCCCGAGCGGTAGAACCGCAGCGACAGCTCCTGGTACATCTCGAACTGCCGCTCGTGGCTCAGCAGGATGCCCGACAGGGTCAGGGTTTCGAGCCGCTCCTGGTAGAGGCGCGCGAAGTCGAGCCCGACGAAGCCGCCGTACGAGATGCCCATGAGGTGCACGCGCTCGATCGCCAGGTGGTCCAGGATGCCCGCCAGGTGGTGGCAGAAGTCCGGGATCCGGTACGGCTCGTCGGGGCACGACGACTCGCCCTGCCCCAGGTAGTCGTACAGCACCACGTCGAACTCGGGCCACAGCTCGTCCAGGAAGCCGTACCAGGCCCGGGTGTGCATCGCCAGACCGTTCAGCAGCACCACGGTGTCGCGCTCCCCGGCGCCGAAACGCTCCCACCAGATGCGGTGGGCGCCGCGCTCGAGGTGGCCGCTGGCGTCGGGCGCCGGCTCGCTCACGGCTCGCTCCCGGCCGGCGCGCCGCGGACCCCCAAACCACCGGTCGACTGCCGCCCCAGGAAGTCGAGCACCGCCTCGGCCAGCCACTCCGGGTCCTCGGCGACCAGCGCGTGGCCGCTGGTCTGGTGGACGCGTGTCTCGGCACCGGCGATGGCCGACGCCAGCGCCAGCGATCGCTCGGGCGGGATCAGCCGGTCGCCGGCCGCCACCGCCACCAGCGTCGGAGCCCGGATCGCCCCCAGCCAGGGGCGCACGTCGAACCCCTCGAGAGCGCGCAGAATCGACTCGAGACCCCGCCACCACGATTCCGGCAGCGCCGCCACCTGGTCGCGCCGCGCCTCGAGCTCGGCGGCGTGCCGGCGGCGGAACTCGCCGGAGTAGACCTCGGCGACCAGCCGCTCGTAGAAGCGAGCCCGGCCGTTCGCGTCGCCGGACGCCGCCACCAGCCGCCGCCAGATCTGGCCCTCGCGGCTCATCTCCGGCCCGGCGTGATCGGCCGCCGTCACCACCACCAGCGAGCGCACGCGCTCGGGCGCCGTCGCGGCCAGCAGCAGTGCGATCTCGCCGCCGTAGGAGGCGCCGACCACATGGGCGGTCTCCACCTCCAGGTGGTCGAGCAGCTCCGTCAGGTCGGCGATGTTGCCGGCCAGCTCGCGCGGCGCGCGGCCGGGGCTCAGGAGCTGGCCGCGCAGGTCGCACAGCACCAGCCGGTGGCGGCCGCGCAGCCGGCCCGCCACCGGCTCCCAGGCGGCGTAGCTCATCAGGCCGCCGTTGAGCAGCAGCAGGGGCTCACCCTCGCCCTCGACGCGGTGCGCCAGCAGCTCGCCGGCGCTCACCGACCGTCCTCCGCCAGGCGCGCCCGCAGCTCGCCCTTCACCACCTTGCCGTAGGCGGTGCGCGGCAGCTCGTCGAGCAGCTCGAACCGCTTGGGGATCTTGAACCGCGCCAGCCGCTCGCCGAGGTGGGCGGCGAGCCCGTCGGCGTCGACCCGCCGGCCCGCGAGCGGCACCACGAACGCCACCCCCACCTCGCCCCAGGTGTCGTCCTCGACGCCCACCACCGCGGCGTCGGCGACGTGGGGGTGGAGCAGCAGCGCGGCCTCGATCTCGGCCGGATAGACGTTGACGCCGCCGCTGATGATCATCTCCTTGCGCCGGCCGGCGACGTAGAAGAAGCCCTCCTCGTCGCGCCGAGCCAGGTCGCCCGAGTGGAACCAGCCGTCCCCGTCGAGCGCCTCGGCGGTGGCCGCCGGGTTGTTCCAGTAGCCGAGCGACACGTGCGGGCCGTGGAACAGCAGCTCGCCGACCTCGCCGTCGGCGACGTCGCGGCCCGCTTCGTCGACCAGCCGCACCTCGGTGAACATCAGCGGCTTGCCGATCGAGCCGATCTTGCGGCGCGACTCCTCGGCGGTCATGGTGAAGCAGTTGACCCCCACCTCGGTCATCCCGAAGCCCTGCTTGAACACCACGCCGCGCCGCTGGTAGGCCTCGATCAGGTAGTGCGGCAGCGGCGCGCCGCCACTGTAGAACGCGCGCACCCGAGACAGGTCGGCGGTCTCGAACTCGGGCGCCTCCTTCAGCAGCTTCCAGATGGTCGGCACGCCCAGCACCACCGTGCAGCCCTCGGCCTCGATCGTGCGCCAGATCTCGCCGGGGTCGAAGCCGCGGTGCAGCACGACGGTGCCGCCCGCGGTGACGATCGGGGTCAGAAACGCCATCAACCCGCCGGCGTGGTAGAGCGGCGTGAAGATCGGGCTGACGTCGTCGGCCGTGAGCCCCCAGCTCGCCACCGTGTTGTAGCCGTTCCAGGCCACCTGGCGGTGCGGGATGATCACCCCCTTGGGCTTGCCGGTGGTGCCCGAGGTGTAGAGCAGGCAGTACGGGTCCTCGGGGGCGCACGCCTCGCGCTCGTAGCCGTCCGCCGCCAGGGCGCCGGTGAGCTCGCCGTAGCGCCGATCGCCGGCCGCCGCCGGCTGGTCGAGCGCCAGCCAGTGCTCGACCTCGACCAGCCCCCGGAGCTTCTCGACCGTGCCGGCGAACTCGCCGTCGTAGAAGAGCGCGCGCAGACCCGAATCGTCGACGATGTGGGCCAGCTCGGTGGCGGTCAGCCGGGTGCCCAGCGTCACCAGCACCACCCCGCTCTTGCCGGCGGCGAAGAACGCCTCGAGGTACTCCGGCCGGTTGTGGGCCAGGATGCCGACGCGCTCGCCACGGCCGAGACCCAGGGTCTCGCGCCACAGCCGGGCGCAGCGCGCCGCGCCGGCGTCCAGCTCGGCGTAGCTCAGCCGGTCGCCGTCCGGCACAACCACCAGGGCGGTCTTGGCGGGCGTCAGCCGCGCCCGCTCACCCAGCAGATCGCCGTGGATCATCGGCCGCCGCCGGACTCTCGCGCCGGCCGGGTCGCCGGCGCCCCGGGCGGCTCGCTCTCGAGCACCTCCAGCAGCCGCCCGGTGAACCGCTCCGGGCATTCACCCATCGGGATGTGCCCGCAGCGCGGTACCAGGGTTATGCGGGCGCGCGGCAGACCGGCTGCCACGCGTACCGCGTAGCGCAGCTTCATCAGGCCGTCCGACTCGCCCCACAGCAGGTCGACCGGCGTCTCGACCTCCCCCAGCCGGCCGTCGAGCAGGAAGCCCATCATTCCCGCCAGGTCGAGCATCATGCGGCCGATCGGCCCCTCGCGCGAGCGCCGGACGATGTCGTCGAGCACGTCGTCGGGCAACGGCGGGCTCGACGGGTCGCGCAGCGCCGCCATCACCCGGCGCGCCTGCTCGCGGTCGGCCGGCATCAGGGTCAGCTCCGACGGCTCGCCCAGGACGGCGCCGCCGTTGATCGCCACCACGCGGGCGACGCGCTCGGGGTGGCGGTGGGCGTAGACCATCGCCAGCCAGGCGCCCATCGAGTTGCCGGCCAGCGTCACCGGCGACTCGAAGCCTGCCTGGTCGAGCAGCGCCTCGAGGCCGGCGAAGATGGTCGCCATCGGCAGCACCCCCTCCGCCGGCTCGCTCTCGCCGTGCCCCGCCAGGTCGGGCACCAGCAGCTGCCAGCGCCCGACCAGCGCCGGCGCCACCGCCGCCCAGGTACCGGCCGAGTCGCCGGAGCCGTGGAGCAGGACGAGCGGCTCGCCTGCGCCGCCGCGCCAGTAGACCAGCCTGCCGGCCTCGGCGTCGAGCGTGCGGCGCTCGAGCCCCGCCTCGGCCAGCGCCGCCCGCCGCGCCCGGTCGCGCCGTGCCAGCGGTCCGTCCCCCGCCGGCCGCTGCCCGCCCGGCGCCTGCGCCGCCGACGACGACGGCAGCGCCACGAGCAGCGCCGCGAGCAGCACCACGGTGCCGCGGATCAGCCGCTGGCGGGCTCGTTTCATCGCACGGCTCCTCTCGCTCATGTCATGCGGAAGGCGGCGCCGGCCTGGTTGTAGCCCACCCCCGAGCCGATGAACACCACCAGGTCTCCCGTCTCCACCCGGCCCTTCTGCCGCGCGTCGTCGAACGCCATGCCGAGGCAGGCCGAGCCGGTGTAGCCGCTCTCCTCCATGATCGTGTGGCCGCGCTCCACCGGCACCCCCAGCTCCTCCATCACCAGCGCGATCGACGGCTTGCGCACCTGGGTGAAGATCCACAGGTCCACCTCGTCGAGCGCGAAACCGCCCTCCGCCGCCAGCCGGCGGGCCAGCCGCGGCCAGCCCTGGTGGTTGACCTCCGGCGGGTAGCGCTCGATCAGCCGCACCTGGGTGCGGCCGGCCTCGACCGCCGCGACACTCGCCGGCTCGGCGGTGCCGCCGGCGTAGATCCCCCAGTGACCGGCGTAGGCACCGTCGGCCTGAGCGGCCGCGGCCACGAAGCCGGGCTCCTCGCCCGGCTCGAGCAGCGCGGCGCCGGCGCCGTCGCCGTAGAAGAAGATCATCGGGTCGTCGGGCGCCGCCAGCTTGTGCATCATGTAGACCCCGACCACCAGCACCGTCGAGACGCCGGGGTTGGCCGCGATCCAGCCGGCGGCGGTGGCCAGCCCGGTGGGGAACGAGGCGCAGGCGCAGCCGATGTCGAAGGTGCCGGCGTTCTTCGCCCCCAGCTTGTGCTGCAGCACCACCGAGGTGGCGGGCGTGATGTAGTCGGGCGAGTCGGTGCCGACGATCAGCAGGTCGACCTCGCCGGGCTCGCGGCCGGCGCGCTCGAGCGCCTGCCGGGCGGCGCGCAGCGCCAGGTCCGAGCTGGCCCAGTCGTCGGGCGCGTACCAGCGCTTGAGGATGCCGGTCGACTCCTCCATCTTGTCGACGAAATCCGGCAGGTGGGCGAAGCGGCGGCGCAGCTCGTCGTTGGTCACCGCGATCTCGGGCCGGTAGCTGCCGGTGGCCGCGATGCGGGCGAAGCGTCCCACCAGCTCGCGCCTCAGGTGCCGACCACCAGCCCGCCATCCACCGACAGCACCGCGCCGGTGACGAACGAGGCGGCGTCCGACGCCAGCCAGAGGTAGGCGTTGGCGACGTCTTCGGGCTGCCCCATGCGCCCGATGGGCGTGCGGCCGACCATGCCGTCGAGGATCTTCTGCGGCATCGCGCGCAGGATCTCGGTGCCGATGAACCCCGGCGCCACGGCGTTGACCCGGATGCCGTAGCGCCCCAGCTCGCGCGACCAGGTGCGGCTCAGGTTGATCACCGCCGCCTTGGTCGGCGCGTAGTTGCTCTGGCCGAAGTTGCCGTACAGCCCGACCACCGACGAGGCATTCAAGATCACCCCGCCGCCACCGCGGATCATGTGCGGCACCACCGCCCGGCCGCAGTTGAACACCCCCTTGAAGTTGACCGCCACCACGGCGTCGAACTGCTCGTCGCTCATCATGCCAGCGACCTCGCCGTCCTTCCACTTGACCAGCTGCGCATCCCGCACGATGCCGGCGTTGTTGACCAGCACGTCGATGCCGCCCCACGCTCCGGCGAGCTCGGCGACCGCGGCGTCGACCGCCGCCGAGTCGGTCACGTCGACCCGGCTGAAGCGGCCGCCCTCGGGCGGCTCGGCTTCGGACAGGTCCCAGAGCGCCACCCGGCAGCCCTCGCCGGCAAACGCGGCGGCGGTCTGCCGCCCGATGCCGGCGGCGCCGCCGGTGACGATCACCCGCTTGCCGGCCAGTCCAGTCTCGATCATCCGCTCACCCTCCTGTCGTGTCGTCCGGCTGTCGTGTCGTGGATCCCGTGTCGTCGGTTTCGGCAACCGCGGGCAGCGTGCGGCGACCGGGCTCGAGCGCCCGGCCGCCGGCAGTGCGCCGCGATCGACTCAGAAGAAGCTGTAGCCGATCGTCCCGGTGATGGTCATCGGCTGACCGTAGGAGCCCTGCAGCAGCCCGAGCACCGGGATGTTATAGCCGTTGGTCAGGTACTCCTCGTCGGTCAGGTTCTTGCCGCTGATGGTGAACCGCCACTTGCCGTCGCCCGACAGCCAGCCGATCCAGGCGTTGACCAGCTCGAACGACGGCTGGACGATCGGCTGCAGCGGCCGCGCCGGGTTGCGCGGATCCGGGCCGCCCTCGTTGGTCAGCACCGACTCGTCGCGGTGGCTCACCCCGATGCTGCCGTTGATCAGCCCACCCCACGCCGGGGTGTTGAAGTTGAGGTTGAGCGCGCCGGTGAACTCGGGCGCGTTGCTGATCACCTGGGTGTCGACGAAGCCGTCCCGGTTCTGGTCCAGGAAGTCGGGGTCGGCGTCGAGGAAGCTCAGGTTGCCCGACAAACCGAACCAGGTGGCGGTCGGCGGGTTCCAGTCGAACTCCACCTCGAGACCGCTCATGGTGGCGTCGCCGGCGTTGAGGAAGTTGCCGAAGAAGGCGTCGTCGGTGCCGTCGCCGTCGGAGTCGAACGAGGTGAAGGTGGAGACCTGGATGTCGGTGTAGTCGCCGGTGAAGGCGGCGGCGTTCAGCACCAGGCTGCGGTTGGCGAGCAGCGACTTGATCCCCACCTCGGCCACCGTCAGCTCCTCGTCCTTGAACGGCTTCGAGGTGTCTGGGAACGCCGCCGCCTGGGCGCGCACGTTGTAGCCGCCGCTCTTGAAGCCTCGGCTGAGCGAGACGTAGCCCATCACCTCGTCGTTGAACTGGTAGTCGAGACCCAGCCGCGGCGACACCGACGAGAAGGTCTCGGTCTCGTTGTAGTCGGCGGTGACCACGGCGATGGTCGAGAAGGTGTTGTCGGTGAAGCCGACGTTGAACGCCCGGCCGTTCTTGTCTTCCTCGGTCAGCCGCAGGCCGAAGTTGAAGGTCAGCTTGTCGCTCAGCGCGTAGCTGCCGTCGCCGAAGATCGCCAGCGACTCGGTGCCGGTGGTGCCGTTGGTGCTGCCGAACAACAGGTTGAGGAAGTTGTTGAGCACCAGGCCGCCGGCCAGGCCGTCGAAGTAGTAGAGGCCGACGACGCCGTTGAGCCGCTCGCCGCCGGTGTAGATGAACTGGAGCTCCTGCGAGTCCTGCTCGTCGAAGTAGGTCGCGCTGACATCGGTGATCGGCGCCGGGGTGGTGTCGAAGTCGATGTTGTTGCGCGAGTCCGACTCGCGGTGGGCGGTGATCGACTTGAACTGCCAGGCGTCGTTGATCCGCCAGTCGACGACCATCGAGTAGCCCTCGGAGTCGGTGCCGTTGAGCGGCTCGAGCCCGCTCTGGGTGTCGAAGATGTTGGCGTTCGGCGGGCAGGCGGCGCCCAGGAACAGCGGGCAGAACGGGTTGGCCGCCAGCCGGGTCAGCCCCTTGGGCTCGGCGTCGTCCTCGGTGCGGTCGTAGCTGAACTTGACCGTCACGTCGTCCGACGCCAGCCAGTCGAGCGCCAGCCGGTAGGCGACGGTGTCCTTGTTCGACACCTCGCGGCCGGTGAACAGGTTGGTGCCGTAGCCGTCGTGCTGGAGCGAGGCGAAGGCGAACTTGCCGCGCAGCTTGCCCTCGACAAGCGGGCCGCCCAGGACCAGCTTGATGTCCTGATTCGAGTAGTCGCCGCCGGTGAACGAGATCCGCCCCTCGGGCTTGTCGGTGATCGGCTTGCTGTAGTACTTGATCGCGCCGCCGATGGTGTTCTTGCCGTACAGCGTGCCCTGCGGACCGCGCAGCACCTCGATCCGCTGCACGTCCAGCACGTCCAGCAGCGCGCCCTGCGGACGCGCGATGTAGACGTCGTCCATGTACAGACCGACGCCCGGATCGACTCCCCACAGCGGATCGGCCTGCCCGATGCCGCGCATGAAGGCGGTGAGGGTGGTCGACTGGTTCCGCCCGGGGTAGATCGACAGGTTGGGGACGCTCGACTGGATCTCGGCGATGTCGCCGGCGGCGGCGTCCTCCAGCCGCTCGCCGCGCACCACGGTGACCGCCACCGGCACCTCCTGCACGTTCTCTTCGCGCTTGCGCGCGGTGACGGTGATGACCTCGCCCACGGTCGGCTTGAGCTCGGGCTCCGCCGCCTTCCCCTCCTGCGACTCCTGCTCCGACTCCTGCCCGGCCGCCCCCGCCTCGGCCTCCGGCTGGGCCGCTTCGAGCGACGCCAGCGGGGCCGCGGTCAGCACCAGAACGAGGGCGAGGACGAGCCCGAGGGCCGCCTCGACGCCAGCCCGGCTCGCCGGCCGCATCGTGTTGCTCCGTACCATCATGAATCCTCCTGTGGGGCCGTACCCGGACGCGGGCCGGCAGGGTTGGTGGGCTGCGCCGCCTCGGGCCTCGGAAGCAGGCCGTAGCGCAGCAGGCGGATGAACTCCTCCACCGCCTTGTCGGGACTCAGGCCGAGGTGCGTAGGCACGCCGAAGCACTTCTCGACCGTGTAGAAGTAGAAGAACCAGCGGGTCGCCACCATCACCGCCACCATCGGATCGACCTCGCCCAGCTCGCCGGCGCGCTGCCGCTCGCGCAGCCGCTCGCCGTAGACCGCCTCGAAGCGGCCTGCCATGCCCTGGTAGAAGGCGCGGATGTGCTGGCCGCTGAACTCGATGACGTCGACGTAGATCAGCAGGATGTAGGGAGCGAACTCGTCCACCGCCTGGCGGACGGCGTCGGCCATCTGCTCGAGGTCCTCCGGGAACTCTGCGCGGGCGAAGAGCCGGTTGAGCCTGAGCGCCGGGTCGAGCACCTTCTGCCAGTACTCGTCGAGCAGCCGCTGGAAGATCGCCTCCTTGCTGGGGAAGTGGTGGTAGAGGTTGCCCACCGACAGCCCCGAGCGCGCGGCGATCTGCCGCATCGAGGTGGCGCCGAAGCCCTGGGTCGAGAACAGCTCCAGGCCGGCCTCGAGCGCCCGGGCCACCGAGGCCTCGGTCTTCGCCGCGTCCTGCTGGGCTCTCTTCTGGCGCACGCGCTCGTGGTTCACGATCGTGGCTTCAACCAACCGAACGTTCGTTCGGTCGAACTGTAGAGGTCGTTCCACCGGTTGTCAAGGGGGCGGCCGGGATTCCCTCCCAGCCGTCGTACCCGCGCGTCCGGCTCGATCGCGGCCGGCGCCGGTAAGCCCGGGCAAGGCCCCCACTCCCGCGGTACCGGCGAGCCCCCCTGTTACGCTCCGCCCGCCATGCGACCGTTCCCGACCGCGGCCTGCCTCGTGGCCGCCCTCGTCCTGCCCTCCCAGCCGGCACCCGCCGCCGAGCCCGAGACCCGCGTCCTGCTCGAGGACGCCCGCTGGCGGGTGACCGAGAACCGCTACCCGCCCGGCAGCGAGTCGCCGCTCCACACCCACCGCTGGCCGCGCACGGTGCACGTCGTCGAGGGCGGCGTGCTCGAGCTCGTCGGCGAAGACGGCGCCGCCGTCACCGTCGAGATCGCCGCCGGCCAGACGCTGGCGCGCGCCCCGGAGACCCACCGCGTGCGCAACCCGGGCCCGAACACCGTGCGGGTGCTCGAGACCGAGGCCAGGCCGACCGCTTCCCTGCCGAGCTACGCCTTCATCGGCGGCCGCTGGTTCGACGGCGAGCGGTTCGTCGAGCGCACCCTCTACTCGGTCGACGGGCAGTTCACCGACCAGCGTCCCGCCGTCGTCGACGAGATCGTGGAGCTCGCCGGACGATGGATCGTGCCGCCGTTTGGCGACGCCCACGCCCACCATTTCGACAGCCCGCCGCTGTGGCCGCGGGTCGACGCGATGTACCTGGCCGAGGGCATCTTCTACGGCGTCTCGATGAACAACTTCGTGAGCGGCAAGCGGCAGGTCGCAGCGCTCGCCGCTCGCCCCGACACGGTCGACGTAGCCTGGGCCGACCTCGGGCTGACCGCCACCCTCGGCCATCCGATCATGGTCTACGAGACGCTGGCGCGGCGGTTGTACGAGTTCGACCGGACGACCGTCGAGTACGCGCGCGACCCCAAGGCGCTGGGAGACGGCTACGTCGTGCTGGATGACGCCGACGACGTGGTCGAGCAGTGGCCGCGAATCCTCGCCAGCCGGCCCGACCTGCTCAAGATCTACCTGCTCTACAGCGAGGAGCACGCCGAGCGCCGCGACCGCACCGGGACCTACGGCGACCGCGGCCTCGACCCGGGGCTGGTGCCGCAGATCGTGGAGCGCGCCCATGCCTCGGGCCTGCGGGTCGCGGCTCACGTCGAGACCGTCGCCGACTTCCGCCTGGCGGTCGCCTCCGGCGTGGACGTCATCGCCCACCTGCCCGGCTACAGCCCCGACCCCGGCGTGCCGTTCGAGCGCTACCGGATCACCCCCGAGGACGCCCGCGCCGCCGCGGCCGCCGGCACCGTGGTGGTGCCGACACCGCTGGGGAGCGCCGCCCAGCGCTACGGCGAGTCCGACCCCGAGTTCCTCGAGCGCGTCCACGCCCTCCACCGCGACAGCCTCACCGCCCTCGCCGGCGCCGGCGTGGCGCTCGCCATCGGCACCGACTCCTACCTGACCACCGCATCCCGCGACGCTTTCCGTCTCCACGAGCTGGGGCTTTTCTCGAACCTCGAGCTGTTGCGCATGTGGAGCGTCACCACGCCCGCACTGGCCTTCCCCGACCGCAAGATCGGCCGCCTCGAGCCCGGCTTCGAAGCCAGCTTCCTGGCCCTCGAGGCCGACCCGCTGGCCGACTTCGCCGCCGTCCGCTCGATCGCCTACCGCTTCAAGCAGGGACGGCCGGTGCCGGCGCCCGACCTCGGGGAGGGGGGCTCCCGGTAGCCGCTGGCGGCGGCCGGCGAGCCGTGCTGGCGGCGAGCCCCTGTGCGGACCCCGGAGAGCGACCCCGCGGCCCGCAGCAGGTGGCAGGAGCGTCCGGTGACCGCTGCCCGCTGACCGGGCGGCCGAGGAGTGGGTAGCCGAGGAGTGGGCAGCCGAGAAGTGGGCCGCCGGTGGCTGGATTGCCGGTGACTGGACAGCCGATCGCGTTCGGGGGCTCGCGCGGCGCCCGCTGGCCCGGGTATCCTGGTAGCCGCACCCGGCGGGCGCCCCCGCCAACCCCGGAGCCAACCAGAGAGAGTCCGAGTATGCCCAGCAGACCTACGCGCCGGAGTCCGACCGCTCGCCTCGCCCCGCTGACCGTGGCGCTCCTCGCCGCCGCCTGTGCCATGGGCTCGGGCGAGGCCAGCCGCGGGGCCGGCTGGACCGGAAGCCTCGGCCTGACCGTCGAGCGCCAGGAGATCATCGACGAGCCGACCCGCGAGCTCGACGAGCTGAGCCTCAGCACGGGCGAGATCCCCAGCCTGCGGCTCGAGCCCACCGACCCGGACCAGCCCACCGAGTGGCGCGCCGAGCTGGACGGCCTGACCGTCACCTGCACCCACGACTCGGTCTCGGTCACCCGCGACATGCTGGGCGAGCTCCGAACCGTTGCCAGGGGCGAGGTCACCGGCGAGGCCCGCGCCGAGGTCACCCTCTGGTTCGACCGCGACGACGGCGTCTACTACCTGTCGGTCGACTTCTTCGGGCCGCCGATCCCGATCCGCGTCGAGCACTTCCGCAACGGCGCCTCCGAGGGCGCTCAGATGGACGACTCCCAGCACTGCAGCTTCCGCCACGACGTCCACCGCCCGCTGCAGCGCGACCTGCGCGCCGTATCGGGCACCGACACCGGCGGCGAGCCGCCGTGGCGCCACGAGATGCGCTGGCAGCTCCAGCGCTCCCGCTGAGTCCCCTGGTCTCTAGCACCGCTCCCTCGAACTGTCGTCCCGAGCGCAGCGAGGGACCTCAGGACAACGGCAGGAGCCCGACCACCGGCACCTCCCGGCCGAACCCCCACCGCCGAGACTCCGGCCCGGGCGCGCGGCCGGCCCCGAGCCCGGGGCTGCGCGCCAAAGGCGAGGGTGATGTCGCTCCGCCCCGGGCTTGCGGCCGGCTGACGCGCCCTCCGTGAGGAACGCGCAGGATTCGCTCGACGGCTCCCCGCCCCTCGCCCCTAGCGCAGCAGGGGACCTCACGCCCGGGCAAGACCGCCGCTCAGCCGTGCGGTTCGGGGGTCAGCACGCTGGTGTACCGCTCGTCGCCCGACAGGATCCGGCAGGTGACCACCCGCGTCTCGCCGTCCTGGGCACAGCGCTGGAAGTAGAGCGGCTGGAGGAAGGCGCCATCGGCCAGCGGCACCAGCCCGGTGGTCGACTCGCTGTCGGCGTCCTCGATGATCATGGCGCCGCGCGCGCTCCGACCGATGACCGTCTCACGGTTCCCAAACGAGGCGCGGTAGCGGCCGAGGCGGGGATCGTCGGGCCGCACGGTCGGCGCGGCGAGGCGCAGGTCGGGCCAGCCGGCGGTCGCGGGCTCGCCGGTCGCCAGCCCGGCGATCGCGCGCCCCCAGCCCGCCGGCACGGCGTAGCTGTTGGCCAGGCTGACCACGATCACGTCCCTCTCGCGCCCCCAGTACAGCTTGGTCACGAAGCCGGGCGAGCGGCCCTGGCCCAGGAAGCCGCCGTCGTCGGCGCCGAGGACGCTCCGCGCCAGCTCGGGCCGCACGAACCCCTGGCGGAAGACGGCGCGCGCGAAGCGCAGCAGATCGCCCGCCGTCGAGTGGAGCGAGCCGCCTCCGGGGCGCGTCTCGACGGCGTAGAAGCGCGAGTGGCGTCGCTCGCCGGGAAAGGCACCGGGCTCATAGCCGGTGGCCATGTGGCGGATCGGCGCGCGCGCGTCCTCGATGTGGGCGGTGTCGGCCATGCCCAGCGGGTCGAAGACCAGCCTCCGCATCGCCTCGCCGTACGGCGCCCCGACGACCAGCTCGAGCACCTTGGCGGCCACCGCGTAGCCACCGTTCGAGTAGTTCGAGTCGGAGCCCGGCTCGAAGTCGAGCGGCATCGCGGCCAGCCGCTCGACGATCTCGTCGACCGTCAGCGACGTCTTGCCGTCGCCCCAGGGCTGGTCGTTGGTGTGGGGGATTCCGGAGGTGTAGTCCAGGAGCTGCCCGATGCGGATCGCCTCCGCCGAGGGGAACTCCGGCAGATAGAGCGCCAGCGGCGTCTCCATCGTCAGCTCGCCGGCCTGGACCAGACGGGCGAACGCCGCGTCGGTCAGGCTCTTCGAAACCGAGGCGATGCGGAACCGCGTCCGCGCGTCGTGCGTCACGCCGTGCTCGTAGCTCGCCAGGCCGAACGACCTCTCGTAGACCACCTCGCCGCCCACGTCCACCAGCACCGTGCCGTCGAACATCGCCAGCTCCACGAACTGGCCGATGAACCGGTCCAGCGCCGCTGCGCGGCCCTCCGACAACCCCCCCGCCGCCGCCGCCGTTGGCCCGCCTACCGCCAGCACCCCGGCCGCGACGACCGCGGTGCTCCACCTCGCAGACGTCTCGTTCATCCCCTTCTACTACCACACCGACGCGCGACGCCATTCGAGGCCGCCTGCCCAGCTCGGGGTCAGGTACGGCTCGGGCGAATCCGGCGCGGCCTACGCCAACGGAGGGCGCGTCAGCCCGGCGGGAGCCCGGGGCGGAGCGACATCACCCTCGCCTTTGGAGCGCAGCCCCGGGCTCCCGCCCGGCCGAGCGCCCGCGCCGAAGCCTCGGCGGTGGGCGCCAGCGGGGGGGTACCGGTGGGCGCGACCCTAGTCCGCACTCCAATTCCACGTCCCCCGCCACGACACCACCCAGGCCAGCCGCCGTCTCGTCTCCGGCGCCAGCTCGCCGGCCTCGAGAAACCGCCGCCCGCCCCGCAGCAGCCGCCGGTCCCAAGCCAGCACCCGGCGCTCGCGGACGAGGTCGGCCACGAACCTCACTGCCGCTTCGAGCACCGCGTCCTCCTCCGCCGCCGGCCCCGCGATCACCTGCTCGAACGGGCTCCCCTGCTTGCCGGGCACATGGAAGGCCACCTCCAAGTCCGCCGGCCCCCGACACCACACCTCCAGCCGCCGCCTTTCGCCGGATTCCGCCGGCAAGATCTCGCAGCGGTCCTCGGCGGCCCGCTCGATCACCACCGCCCTGCCGACCTCCTCGGCGAGCCTCTGCGTGAACCGATCGAGCGCGGTGGTCGAGCGACCCTCCTTCAAGGCCGCCAGATCGCGCCTTCCAGCCGCGTGATCGCATCCTCTGCCGGCTCGAGCCGCGCGAACGCCTCCCGGTGGCGGTCCATCGCCAGCCCCGACACCAGGGCGTCGAAGGCGTCGTCGCTCTCCTCGGCGGCGACGCGGAGCGGTTCCGGCAGGTCGGGCCACGTTTCCGCCAGGAACCGCACCCGGGCCTCCGGGTCCGACTTGGTGACCCGGCCCATGAACAGCCGCGGCCAGATCTCCACCACCAGCGGCGCCGACGGCGGATCGAACGGCCACACCGCGAAGCCGGCCTCCCTGAGCTCGGCCAGCACCGGCATGCCGCGCAGGCTCCCCACCCCCACCGCACCCACCCCGCCGATCTGGAACACCGACAGCGGCCTGAGCCCCGTCTCGCGCGCCACCTCCAGCTCGGTCGCCCGGTGGAGCGCGTCCCCGAACGCCGGCTTGCGCTTCCCCGGCTTGCCCCAGAACGGCGGGTTGGGGCACTCCGCCAGCCAGCCCTCCCCTTCCGTCATCGCCTCCCGCCACACCGTCTCGATCCGCCGGTGCCCGCGCTTCCCGAGGAACCCGGCCGGAAACGAGAAGGCGAAGTCCAGCCCCACCACGAACCGCGGATCCCGCCCGCCCTCGGCGATCAGCCAACCCGCCACCTCGGCCCGCGACCGCCCGCACTCCAGCCGCACCACACTCCCCTCCGCCACCTCGCACAGCCAGATCTTCTTGCGAGCGCCGGTCTTGGCGCCGGACCAGTCGACGGCGATGACGCGGTTGATCACTGCCCGCGAGCGTCTCGCGTCACTGCAACGTCAGCAGGCGCTCGTGCCGTTACGCGGGGTCGTGCACCGCGACCGAGAATCGCACATGAAGCGCCAACAATGCTGTAGCCTGGAAGGCAGTATCAGCGAGTAACGGTATCTCGGAGCGGCCCAGGGTGCGGGCCGCGGTCCCGGCGGTCGGGCGAGCCCTCCCCTGCGCTCAGCAGGTTGACGCCAGAACACGGCCCTCCACCCATCAGCACCCAGAAAGGAGATCAGATGCCCTCACTGAACGAAGCGAAGGTCATCGTCGAGATCATCGTACCCCTCGGCGGACTTGCGCTGGCAACCGTCTCGGCTCTATGGGCAGGACGCCAATGGAAGTACCAGCACATCACCCGTGAATGGGGCCGCTTGATCCAGTTTCTCATCGAACACCCGCGTTACATGAGACCCGACCAGAACGCCAACTACAGGGCGGAATACCACGATGAAGAAGCTCAACGGTACGAGCTCGTTGCCCGCCTCTGCATTGCCTACCTGGACGATGTCTACCATCTTGGCCTTGCCAGGTTCCAGGCGAACTGGCTCGCCGGATCGGCCAACCTGCTCCTTGGCAGACACAAGGCCTGGTTTGCCGACAACACCGACTCCTATTCAGGGGATTTCGTGTCCTACATGAACGCCCAACTGAGGTCCAGAGAAAGTGCCTAGACGAGCCGAGCTCCCCTCCTACGATGTCCACGAGCTCGAGCTGACGGCTCCCAGTCATCTCCGAGTCGAGACACGACCGCCGCTCCAGGTCGCACGCCGAGCTCTGACGGCGGCCCAATGTGACCAGCTCCTGCGCTACAGCAAGAGCAACCGACGCTATTACCGGAGCACCGCTGGTGGTGCTAGAGATGCGGAGATCTTCTATCTGTATCCAAACGACCTCGACTGGGTATTCCCGCTCGTTCTGGACGTCGCGCTGGCCAACAACATCTGGCACCTCGAGATCGCGGGCATTGCGCATCCGATGCGTATTCAGCGGTATTCCTCCGGGGGGTTTTCCGACCCGCACACGGACTTCGACTACGAGTCTCCGGACCCGAGCAAGATCACCGCAATCATCCCTCTGGTCCGAAGACGAAGCTGGAGCGGCGGCCGTCTGCTGATCGGCAACTCTGCAAGATCACCAACCGCACTCGAGCAAGGGGATTGCGTGCTCTTCCCCAGCTTCAGCATGCACTCGGTTACGCCCGTTCGCAGGGGCACGCGGGTAGTCTTGTCCGCCTGGCTCAGCGGCGCGCTGCCGAGGTGAACCTCCGGTGGCGCTGAGGACGCGGCGACTCCGCTGACAACGCTGGAGCAACCGCGCCCAGAGGCTGCCGCCCAACAAGATCCCCTAGAGGAGGCCTCTTCTGGCCACCGGCTACCAGTCCAGCAGGCTCACGAGCCGTCGGTACACGTCCGTGTTGTCCAGCACCCCGTCGAACCGCTCCGCCCCCGGCCCCACCGCCCAGATCGGGACGTCCTCGCCGGTGTGGCCGTAGGTGTCGTCGGAGATGCGGGGGACGAAGGTGACGCCGTTGCGGTCGGCCAGCAGGCGCCCGAGGGCGCGGCTGGCGTCGTAGATCAGCTCGCCGTCGCGGACGGCGTCGAGGTCGGCGTCGGTGATGTCGGTGTAGCCGGTCATCGAGGCCACGAGGTCCGCGCCGGCGCCGGACTCGCGAATCTCGGTGGCCATCCACTCGACCGAGGCGCGCTGGGAGCGGAGCTCGTCCCAGTCGACGTAGTCGTTCAAGGCCAGGCCACCGGTGGCGTGGTCGGCGGTGACCAGGACCAGCACATCGGGGTGGGCCTTTCGGAACTCGAGCACCGCGGCCACCGCGCGGTCGAAGGCGGCGATCTCGGGGGCCAGGCCGGCGGCGTCGAAGTTGTGACCGGCGTGGTCGATGCGGCCGCCCTCGACGACCAGGAAGAAGCCCGGCTGGGCTTCGCCGAGGGCCTCGAGCGCCAGCTCGACCAGCTCGGCGAGGGCCGGGTCGCGCTCGGCCGGCGGCCGGCGGCGGTCGTCGAGCTGGAAGGCCAGGTGGCCTTCGGCGAACAGGCCGAGGAGCTGTGCCGGCACCGGCATGGACTGGTCGCCCACCTGCCCGATGGGCCGGCCGCGCCTCTCTTCGAGCAGCTTGCGGCGGAGCATGGCCTCGATCCTCCGCGGATCGCGCCGGACCCCCCGCCGGGCGGCGAGGTCGCCGCGCCGCCAGATCTCGTAGCCGGCCGCCCGGGCTTCGGCCAGCAGGTTGCGGCCGTCTTCGCGGGAGCCGCCGGCCTCGGCCGGCAGGAAGCGGCCGAGCCCGCCGCCCAGCACCACGTCGGGCCGGTGCTCGAGGAGCTGCTCGGCGATCACGTCCTCGTCGGCGTAGCGGTCGGGGACGTGGGCGTAGAACGCGGCCGGGGTGGCGTGGGTGACGGTTGTGGTGGTGACGTACCCCACCTTCCAGCCGCGCTCCTTGGCGCGCTCGGTGATGCTCTCGACCCGCTGCGCCTGGGCGTCGACCCCGACGTACAGGTTCGAGGTCTTGACCCCGGTGGCCATGGCGGTGGCGCCGGCGCCGCTGTCGGTGACCGGGTTGGAGGCCGACCAGGTGGAAACCAGGCCGAGCGCCGGCAGGGTCTCGAAGCGGAACCGCTCGCCGGGCGGCAGCAGCAGCCGGCGGGCGAAGGTGATCTGGGAGACGCCCATGCCGTCGCCGATCATCAGCACCACGCCGCGCGGGCGGGCAGGCGGCTCGGCGGGCGCCTGCGTGGAAGCCGGGCGCAGCTCGCCCGGCCCGACCGCGGGCTGGTAGGGGCTCTCGCTCGCACTCGGGCTGGCGCTGGGGCTGCCACTGGGGCTATCACCGGGACTGGGAGTGGCGCTGCGGCTGGGACTCGAGGTCTCGCTCGGGCTCGCGCTGGGGCTCGAGCTTGCGCCGCGAGCCGAGGCGCAGCCGCCTGCCGCCCAGGCCGCCAGCAGACAGGTCAGAAGCGCCGGCAGGAGAGCCGCTGCGGGCCGGAAGGCCCTCGGGCGCCTCGCCTGGCGCACCGGTGCCGCAATCGTCGAACGGACCATCGAGCTTCCCTTCCCCGCCGACCTCAGAACGGCAGCGGATCTCCCTCGCTGGCGGTCTTGTCGCGGTAGAGGCGCTGGAGCCGGCGGGTCACGGGGCCGATCGCGCCGTCGCCCTCCGCACCCGCCCCTATCGGCCGGCCGTCGACCTCGAGCACCGGCGACAGCTCGCCCATGGTGCCGGTGGTGAACAGCTCGTCGGCGGCGTACAGCTCGGCCGGCGTGACCCGCCGCTCGACGGTCGGAATGCCGGCCTGGCGCGCGATCTCGAGCACCACGCCGCGGGTGATGCCGGGCAGGCAGGCGTCGGCCAGCGGCGTCACAAGCTGGCCGCGCTTGACCAGGAACAGGTTGGTGGCGTTGGTCTCGGCCACCCAGCCCTGCAGATCGAGCATCACCGCGTCGTCGACGCCGGCGACGTCGGCCTCGATCTTGGCCAGGATGTTGTTGATCAGGTTGTTGTGATGGATCTTGGAGTCGATGGTCTGGGGCGAGTTGCGGCGCACCGAGGCGGTCATCAGCCTGACGCCGGCCGGATCGTAGATCGGCTGCTTCCACTCGGCCAGCACGATCAGGCAGGGGCCCTTCCGGTTGAACCGCGGGCTCATGCCGGAGGTGACCTTTGGGCCGCGGGTGAGGGTCAGCCGGACATGGGCGCCGTCGCGCATGCCGTTGGCCTCGAGGGTGGCGAACAGCGCCCGGCGCACCTCGTCGAGATCCGGCAGCGGCTCGAACCGCATGGCGCGCGCCGAGTCGAGCAGCCGGTCGAGGTGGCGGCCGAGCATGAACACCCGGCCGTCGTAGACCCTGAGGCCCTCCCACACCGCGTCGCCGCCCTGGACCGAGGAGTCGAAGACCGACACCCGCGCCTGGTCGCGTGGCCACAGCCGGTCGCCCACCCACACCTGGATGTCCGCGTTGCGCGGATCGGGCAGCTCGTCGGGCCGGTAGTCCGGGGGGTAGGTCGCCTCAGCCACCGGCGTCGGCTCCGGGGGCGTCGGTCCTGGGGGCGTCGGCTCTGAGAGCGTGCCAGTGGAGCCGCTCGTAGTGCGGCCGGCACTCGGCGAGCACCGGCTCGAGCTCCTCCGGGAAATCGCCCGGCTTGGGCCGGTAGGGGCGGAAGCCGGTCGAGCGGTGGACGTTGGCGTACCAGTGCGGCGCCCAGATGCCGTCCTCGGGGCGGCCGCCGGCCGGCCAGGAGAGCATCGCCTCGTCGAACTCGAGCCCCAGGGCGCGGCACAGCGCCGCCAGTACGCCGGGCGGATCCTCGAGCAGCAGGCGCGAGTCGATCACCGGCGGCTGCTGGCCGCGGCGGCGGAGCTGGTCGTAGAGCTCTGCCTGGACCGCGATGCCGGTGTCGGCCAGCCGCGGCACGGCGAGCTGGTGGCGCAGCGAGCGCAGCACCTCGGCCGGGTCGCGGATCAGCAGCACGTTGGCGGTGCGGTCCAGGAACCCGCGGTCGAGCTCGACCAGGTGGTGGGCCATCTGCTTGAAGAACACCACCGGGCGGTCGCACGGGCCGAGGATCACCTCGCGCACCACGCGCTCGCCGTCGGTCTCCATCGCCGCCAGCACCTCCTCGCGCCCCGGGTGCTCGACCCCGGACACCCGCAGGTAGTGGCCGTAGAGCGGCTCGTCCACCGCCAGCGTGTCGGCGCGCTGGGCGAACGAGTACATCAGCGCGGTCGAGACGTTGCGCGGCCCCGACCAGAGGCAGATGCGCAGCGGTTTCACGGTCGCCCCGTCAGTCGAGCCAGGTGGGCTGCAGGCGCAGCACCCGCCGCTCGGTGGCGCCGTCGGCGCCCACCAGCACGGTGCGCAGAGCGCAGCCGCGGGGCGTCACCTCGCAGCCGGCGACCAGCAGCCAGCGGCCGTCCGCCAGCCGCAGCAGGTGGCTGAAGCCGACCGTCTCGGCGCCCACCGGCTCGAGCGCCGGCAGCGCGGCGTGCAGCCGCCAGCCGCCCGCGGCGTGCTGGCTCAGGAACAGCTTCTGCGGCTCGGAGCGGTCGAACCAGGCCAGCGAAAGCGGCAGCCCGGCGGCCGCGGTCGGCAGGTCGACGGCAGTCGGCGGCGGGCCGGCGCTCATCCCGGACCACGGAGTCCAGCGCGACCGCCGCCAGGTAGTGCCGCCGTCGGACGACAGGTAGACCGATCCGGCGCGCGACAGGTAGGCCACCTCGCCGCCGGCCAGCGGCACCAGCTGGCCGCGCTCCTCGGCAGGCACCCCGGGCAGGCCGGCAACCCAGCTGTCGGCCTCGGCGGCGCGCCGGAACCGGCCGCTGCCGGTCACCACCGCGTCGGTGGTGCCGGGCTGGGGCCGGGCCGCCGGC
>JBFGNS010000022.1:0-39242 GCA_041574955.1 Thermoanaerobaculia bacterium
CCCGAGCCGGCCGCCAGCGTGATCGCCTCCTCGGTCAGATGCAGCAGCCGGTCCATGTCCCACGCCTCGGTGAACTGCCGGATCGGGCTCGAGCCGAGAAAGCAGGAGACCTCGATCGCCACCCCGGTGCGCTGCGCGATGTCGAGGATCGGCTCGATGTCCTGGCGCACCGTGCGGGCGGCGCAGTTGGGCGAGATCGGCAGCCGCTGGTCGGCGATCTCGGCCGCCAACCGGGTGACGTCCTCGACCACGTGCGGCCCGGCGCCGGGCAGGCCGATGTCGGCCGACTCGATGCCCAGCTCCACCATCAGGTGGAGGATCCGCAGCTTGTCCTCGATCGACGGGCTGCGCACCGACGGCGACTGCAGGCCGTCGCGCAGGGTCTCGTCGTCGAGCTCGACGCGGCCGCGCGCCGGCTTCTCCTCGTCGCCGGCGCGGTTCCAGTCGTAGATCAGTTCGGATTCGGCCAGCGACATGGAGGAGGCTCCCGCCGAGCGAGATTATACGGCGCTGCCGGTGCCAGCCGCCGGCCAGCCGCGACCGCGCGCGCTCGACTCCTCGATCTCCCGGGCATCAAACCCGGTGCGCCCGAGAGCGACGGGCAGGGCCCAGAGGCCGCCCGCTCAGGGGACGCGCTGCAGGCGGACGTCGAAGGCCTCGTCGACCTCGCCGTCTTCGCCCCGGTTCTCCACGTGCACCACCAGCCCGCCCTCGTCGGTCAGGCTGTAGACCATCCGCCCGGGCCGGTCCTGCACCGAGCTGTCGAACACCGCCCGGCCTTCGCCCACCTCCACCAGGTCGAACTGCAGCGGCTCGCTCTCGCGCGCCACCATCTGCGGGTCGTAGTGGTAGAAGCGCAGCTCTACGCCGGAGTCGGTCTGGCGGATGGTCAGGAACTCCATCAGGGTGGTGCGATCGCCGCGGAAGAGGCGGAAGGCGCCCTGCATCACGCCGCCGCTGGGCGGCGTCCACCACTCCTCGGCGCTCGACCCGAAAGCCTCGCCCTGCCAGCCGCCGGCGATCCAGGCGACGTCGTCGAGCGTGAAACGCGCCGGTTTCTCGGCCGCAACGGCGCCGGGCGCCAGCAGCAGGGCGAGCGCGCCGGCCGCCACCAGCCACATCCATGCCGTTGAACGGTCAGCCATGTCTCGTCCTCCCGGAGGGTTCAGACCGGTTGCGGCGCGCCGCTGGCGACGTGATCGGCGACGAACTCCCCCACTTCCTCGGTGCGGCAGCCGCCGCCGAGATCGGGCGTCGTCACCCCCTCGCGCACCGCCCGCACCACGCCCTCCTCGATGGCGGCGGCCGGCTCGTCGTGCCCCAGGGACACCAGCAGCAGGGCCATCGAGCGCAGCGCCGCCATCGGGTTGGCGCGTCCGCTGCCGGCGTACTTCGGCGCCGAGCCGTGCACCGGCTCGAACATCGAGGTACGGCCCGGGTGCAGGTTGGCCGAAGCGGCCATGCCCAGGCCACCCTCGAGCGCCGCTCCCAGGTCGGTGACGATGTCGCCGAACATGTTGTTGGTGACGATGACGTCGAACTGCTCCGGCTTGCGCACCAGCTGCATCGTCAGCGCGTCGACGAACAGGTGGCTGGCCTCGATGTCGTCGAACTCGGCCGCCACCTCGGCGAAGCAGCGCTGCCACAGGTCGTGGCCGTACTGCATGACGTTCGACTTGTCGGCCATGCACACCCGCTGCCGTCCGTGCCGGCGGGCGTGCTCGAAGGCGGCGCGCAGGATCCGCTCCACCCCCTTGCGGGTGTGGATCTCCTCCTGCACGGCGATCTCGTCGGCGGTGCCGCGCTTGAAGTTACCGCCGACGCCGACATAGGCGCCCTCGGTGTTCTCGCGGAAGACCACGAAGTCGATCTGGTCGGCGCGCTTGTCCTTGAGCGGGCAGAGCCGCTCGTCGCACGGATGCACCGGCCGGTAGTTGATGTAGAGGTCGAGCCCGAAGCGGATCCCCAGCAGCACGTCGGCGGCGTGCTTCATGTCGGGCACGCGCGGGTCGCCGAAGGCGCCGATGAAGATCGCCGAGAACTCGTCGCGCAGCCGCTCGAGGGCGCCTTCGGGCAGCGTCTCGCCGGTCGCCAGGTAGTGGTCGGCGCTCCACGGGAAGCTCTCGGTCTCGACCGGCAGCCGCCAGCGCTCGGCGGCGGCGGTCAGCACCCTGACGGCCTCCGCGGTGACGTCGCGGCCGATGCCGTCGCCCGGAATCAGCGCGATCCGCTGCGGCCGGCGCTCGGCGGGCGTCAGATCGCTCACCGGGGCATGCTACCACGCCGCCGGCTGCACTCCCGGCGGCCGCACCGCCCCGACCCCGGGGCGCCGTCAGACCATCATGTTGCAGAGGTAGGCCGTCGCGACGCCCAGGTAGTTGCCCAGGGCGTAGCCGATCAGCGCCAGCATGATCGACACCGGCACCAGCTCCTCGCGGTGGAAGCCGGCCGCCACCGGCGCCGAGGCGGCGCCGCCCACCGCCGCCACGCTGGCCACCGCCGCCATGCTGACGTCGATGCGGAACAGCCGCGCCCCCACCACGATGAAGGCGAAGTGCACCACGATGCAGATCACGCCCGCCACCAGGAACCACTGCGCGCCGCCCAGGTTGCGCAGGTCGGCGGCGGCGCCGATCATGGTCATCGAGATGTAGACCAGGGTCATCGCCAGCGGCTCGGTGCCGGGCACGTCCTTGAGCTTGGTGGCCGACAGCAGGATGCCGAAGGTGGTGACCAGCAGCATGGCCCAGGTGCTGCGGGTCAGCACCGGCGGCAGCGCCGGGAAGATCTCGGCCAGGAAGTTGGCCAGGAGGATGGCGGCGAGGCTGAAGCCGAGCAGCGTCAGGATGTCCTGGAAGTGGACCTCGTGGCTCTTCTTCTCCACGCCACGAGTGGCCTCGGCGATGTGGTCGATCTGCTCCTGCGACACCCGGCTGAAGCGGTTGAAGCCGCCCGCCCAACGCTTGCAGGTGAGGATGATCGGGAAGTAGATCAGGTAGACGAAGTTGTCCACCAGCACCACCATGCCGACCATCTCCTCGGGCGTCTGGAGGCTCTCGGCGACCGCCATCAGGTTGCCGGTGCCGCCGATCCAGCTGCCGGCGAGGGCGCCGAATCCCGACCAGGTGCCGGGCGGCAGCCCGCTGCGGAACAGGTAGAAGGCGATGCCCGCGCCGGCGACGATGCCGAGCGCACCGAGCACCAGCACGCCGGCGCCGCGCCACGACACCCGCAGCACCTGGCGCAGGTTGATGTCGAGCAGCATCAGGACGATGAACATCGGCACCGCGAACGACTTGAAGGTGTCGTAGATCGGCGACGAGCGCGGGATGATCCCGAGGTTGGAGAGCGCGATCGGGGTGAGGAAGATCCAGATGATCGCCGGCAGGATCTGGAACACCTTCCAGCGCGTCTTCTTCTCCAGCCAGACGAAGAACACCGGGACCAGGGTGATCACCGCCATCACCTCGATCGGCTCGCTGAACAGCGGCTGGGCTTCCATGGTCCGCGCAGGCTACTACACCGCCCCGGTCGCTCCGCCGCTGACGGGCGGCGCGCCGGCCGCCGGCCAGTCTCAGGCCGCCGACCGCAAGTCGCGCCGCGAGCAGCCGAAGGTCGCCGGGTCGGCCGCCACCGGCGCGCGTGCCGCTCCCAGCTCGCGCGGCGCGGCGCCGAGCTCGAAGACCGCCGCCATCTCCGGGCACAGCCAGGCCGAGTGGGTCGCCGGCCACGGCTCGCCGCCGAGCGGCAGGCACGACGACAGCAGCGCCGCCTCCTCCACCTCGGCGCGCAGCGGCCAGACCCCCTGCGGGGTGAGCGTCGCCTCCACCCGTCGCAGCCCACCCGGCGCCACGTAGTAGCCGCGACGGCGGCGACCCAGCAGCGAGGTGAGCCGCTCCCACGAGCCGAGCGACGGACCGTGGCCGACGGTCGGACTGGCTGGCTCGGCCTTCACCCTGAGCTCGCACCGCCGGCGCACGCTCCACCGCCACGCTTCGTCGGCGCCGGCACCGGTCAGTCGCGGGTAGTCGAAACGGCCGGCGCGCGCCGGCTGCTCGGCCAGCATGCGGGCGCTCGGCACCACCCAGCGCGGCATCAGCAGCGACTGGAAGTAGACCGCCGGCACGCCCTCCTCGTCGAGCACGTAGAGCCGCAGATGGAACTGCGGATAGGAAAGCCGCACCAGCGGCACCGCCGGCAGATGGAGGCCGTCCTGGCGGAACAGAAGCGCCGAGGCGAACACCACCTCACCACCGTTCCAGGCGTGCAGCTCGGGGCGCAGCGGCGCGGGCAACGGCGGCAGCGAGTCCGCGTTCAGGGCCCAGTTGACGTAGAGACAGTCGCGAACGACCGTGCGCAGCAGCATGGCGATGCGCAGATTATGCCACGTGCGGCCGCGGCTTTCCGGTTTGCTACAGTCTCCGCCTCACCTCCGGAGGAGCCGTCATGCGTCCAGGCCACACCACACTCGCCACCCTGATCGCCTTCGCCTGGCTGGGCTGCTCGCCGGCCGCCGAGCCGCCCGCCGAAGACGCCGGCGCGCAGATGCTGGCCGCCGCCGAGACGATCGACGGCGCGGAGCTGCGGCGCCACGTCGCGGTGCTGTCCGACGACACGATGCAGGGGCGGGGGCCGGCGAGCGAGGGCGACGTCGCGACCCGCCGCTACCTGAGCGAGCAGATGGCGTCGCTCGGGCTGGAGCCCGGCGGGCCGGACGGCAGCTGGGAGCAGCCGTTCGACATCGTCGGCGTCGAGGCGCAGGTGCCGCGCGAGTGGTCGTTCCTGGGCGGCCGCAAGGGCCTGGTGCTGCGCTGGTGGGACGAGTTCATTGCCGCCAGCGGCGTGCAGCAGGAGCGGGCCGCGCTCGAACGCGCCGAGGTGGTGTTCGTGGGCTACGGCATCGTGGCGCCGGAGTACGACTGGGACGATTTCAAGGACGTCGACCTGAGCGGCAAGGTGCTGCTGATGCTCAACAACGACCCGGACTGGGATCGCGGGCTGTTCGAGGGCGACCGCCGGCTGTACTACGGACGCTGGACCTACAAGTACGAGAGCGCCGCGGCGCGCGGCGCGGCCGGCGCGATCATCATCCACACCACGCCGTCGGCCGGCTACGGCTGGCAGGTCGTGCAGAGCGGGTGGAGCGGCACCCAGTTCGAGCTGCCCGCCGAGGGCGAGCCTCGTACGCAGATCGAGGCGTGGATCACCGAGGACGCCGCCACCCGCTTGGCCAGGCTCGCCGGCCACGATCTCGCCGAGCTGACGGCGGCCGCCCGCTCGCGCGACTTCCGGCCGGTGCCGTTCGACGTCACCACCTCACTCGAGCTGAGCAACACCATCGAGCGGGTCGAGACCGCCAACGTCGCCGGCCTGCTGCGGGGCTCGGACCCCGAGCTGGCAGGCGAAGCGGTGGTGCTCACCGCCCACCACGACCATCTCGGCATCGGCGACCCCGACGACGACGGTGACGACGTCTACAACGGCGCCCTGGACAACGCCTCGGGCTGCGCCCAGGTGCTGGCGATCGCGCGGGCCTTCGCGACCCTGCCCGAGCCGCCGCGGCGCTCGCTCCTGTTCCTGTTCGTCGCCGCCGAGGAGCAGGGCCTGCTGGGCTCGGCCTACTACGCCCGCCACCCCACCTTCCCGCCGGGGCGGATCGCGGCCAACGTCAACCTCGACGGCGGCAACATCTGGGGTCGCACCACCGACCTGACCTTCATCGGTTACGGCAAGTCCAGCCTCGACGCGGTGGTCGAGGCGGCGGCCGCGCGGCAGGGGCGCACGCTCAAGGGCGACCAGTTCCCGGACCGCGGCTTCTTCTACCGCTCCGACCAGTTCAACTTCGCCAAGATCGGAGTGCCGGCGATCTACCTCGACACCGGCACCGAGTTCCGCGACCGTCCGCCGAACTGGGGACGAGAGCAGATCGAGGCCTGGGAGGCCGAGCACTACCACCAGCCGAGCGACGAGCTGACCGACGACTGGGAGTTCTCGGGCATGGTCGAAGACGCCCGGCTGGCGTTCGAGTGCGCCTACGCCGTCGCCCAGGCCGAAGAGCCGCCGAGCTGGAAGCCGGGCGACGAGTTCGAGGCGGCGCGGCGCGAGGCGCTCGCGGCGCTGCCGACCCTCGGCGGCTAGACGGCAGCGAGCCTCGTCGCACGCCGCGGCTGCTGCGCTACCCGAGGCTGGAGTGGGTGCCGTCGCAGAACGGCGCGTTGCCGGTGTGCTTGCACCGGCAGAGCGCGACCCGGCGCTTTTCGGTCACCTCCAGCTTGAGCGGCTCAAAGCCCTCGGTCTGCTTGTGCGAGCCGTCGCAGAACGGCTGGCTCGCGGAGCGCCCGCAGCGGCACCACCAGTAGGTTCCGGGCTCCAGCTCCAGCACCGCGGGCAGGCGTTCGGCGATCACGGGGTCCGGCATGGCTCTCTCCTCTTCTTTCGGATGGGATCGATCAGGTGGGCTCGGCCGGCGCCGCCGAGCGCCCCCGGTCGCCCGACGGGGCCACCTCGTAGCCCAGCTCGGCGGCGCCGGCGGCGGCCAGACGGCGGTAGAACTCGGCCTCCAGCTGCCGCTTCTGGGAAGGCTCCAGGAAGGCGTGCCGCACCGCCGCCAGCGACAGCTCGGCCAGGGTCTCGGCCGAGTAGCCAAAGGCCCGGCGCAGCCGCCGGTACTCGTCTGTCAGGGTGGTATCGAAGAACGGCGGATCGTCCGAGTTGACGGTCACCGCCACTCCCGCCTGGCGCAGCTCCTCGAACGGGTGCTGCTCCAGCCGCGGCGCCCTGCCGAGAGCGAGGTTGGAGCTGGGGCAGATCTCGAGCGGTACGCCGTCGCGCCGCAGCTGCTCGCACAGCGCCGGTTCGGCGGCCGCCGCGATGCCGTGGCCAATGCGCTGGGCGCCGCAAACGGCGATCGCCGACCGGATGCTGTCGGGGCCACCGTGCTCGCCGGCGTGCGCCACCCTTCCGAGACCGGCTCCGGCGGCCGCGGCGAAGTGCTCCCGGAACGGCTCGCAGGACAGCGTCTCGAAGCCCGACAGCCCGAGCGCCACGACGCCTCGGCCGCACCCGCCGAGCGCCCACTCGAGCGTCAGGTCGGCGCGCTCCGGGACGTTGCGCACGATGTCGGGGACGAGCCGCAGATCCACCCCCAACCGGCGGCGGCCGTCGCTCAGGGTCTCGGCCAGCGCGTCCGCCAGCTCGCCCAGATTGACGCCGTTGGCGGCGTGCGTGCCGACGGTCAGATGGGCCTCGCAGTAGAGCACGCTCTGGCGCGCCATCTCCTCGAGGTGCTGCCGGGCGACGAGCTGGAAGTCTTCCGGGTGGCGCAGGCAGCGCGAGCAGGTCAGGTAGATGTGGACGAACTCCTCGAAGCTCGAGAAGCGGAACCAGCGGCGCACGCCGGCCTCGCTGTCCGCCGGCAGATCGACCCGCCGCCTCTTCGCCAGCTCGAGCAGCGTCGCCGGACGCAGGGTGCCCTCGAGATGCAGGTGCAGCTCCGCCTTGGGCATCCGCGCCAGGAAGCGGTCGAGCGGGTCGCCGCCGTTCGACCGCGACATCAACTCTCCCGGCGCAGCCGTGCCATGCGCCGCAGCACCGGCTCCGGCACCAGGCCGTCGAGCTGACCGCCGAGGAAGAAGACTTCCTTGACCAGCCGGCTCGACAGGTAGCTGTACTCCTCCTTGGGGGTCATGAACACGGTTTCCATGCGGTCGTCCAACCGCCGGTTCATGAGCGCCATCTGAAACTCGTACTCGAAGTCGGAGACGGCGCGCAGGCCGCGCACGATGATGCGCGCGCCGAGCGCCTCCATGAAGTGCACCAGCAGACCCGAGAAGCTCTCCGCCCGGCAGTCCGGCAGCTCGGTCACCAGCTCGTCGATCATCTCGACGCGCTCCTCGACCGAGAACACCGGCTGCTTGTCCTGGTTGTTGAGCACCGCCACCACCACCTCGTCGAAGATCGGCCTGCAGCGGTAGATGATGTCGAGATGGCCGTTGTGGATGGGGTCGAAGGTGCCGGCGTAGACGGCGATCCGCTTGTCCCTCATCGCTCGCTCCGTGACAGGTCGAAGGTCACCACGTTGAGCGCCGCGTCGGTGACGCGCAGCAGCACCAGGCGGGCATCGGCAGGAGGCTCGAGCCGCAGCTGCTCGCGCTTGCCGTCGAGCAGGCCGTCGGCGGCCGCCACCGGATGCCAGCCCTGCGCGTCGACGCTCAGCTCCGCCCGCAGCAGCGGGTTCCAGCGGTCGGACAGCTCGACCACCAGCGCCTCCCCCTGCCGCGACACCGCCACCAGCTCGGGCGGCGAGTGGTCGACCAGCACCGCCTCCGAGACCTCGACCGCCTCCAGCCCGTCGCCGGCGGCAGGGCCCCGGCGGTCGCCTGCGCGCAGCCGGAAACGGTAGACGCCGTCGGGCAGGGCGGTGGCGTCGAAGCCGTACTGGCTGTCCTCGAGCTCGGCGGCCACCGGCAGCCAGCCCTGCGGATCGTCGTCGCGCCGGAAGTCGATGGCGAACTGCAGCTCGTCGTCGTTGGGGTCCTCGGCCTGCCAGCGCAACGTGCGGTAGCCACCCTTCCACAAGGTCTTGAGCCGTCGCTCGCTGCGTGGCGGCTGGGCCTCCAGGGTGGTGAAGATGCCGTCACGGTTGGGGTGCGCCGGCTCGAACACCTGGTTGCTGGGGTTGAAGGCCGCCGGCACCAGGATCTGTCCGGGGTCGAGCACCTCCAGGCTGACGATGCGTGGCGGCAGGTTGGCCTGCAGGTACGACACCGTCACCTCGCCCAGCTCCGGCGAGCCGCCGCCGTCGGCCTGCAACCGCACCCGCCACTGCAGGTAACGGCCGGCCGGCAGCCCGCTGAGCGGGATCTCGGCACCGGCGGCGGGCCGGCTCCAGCCACTCCAGGTGGCGTCCGGCTGGGCGCTCATGCCGCTGCGCGCGGAGAACTCCAGTCCGCCGCCCTTCGGCAGCCGGCCACGCCACCTGAGGCTGCCGAACTCGGAGACCTGGCCGGCGTCGAGCGCCGGGCTGGTGTAGCTGCCCTGGCGCTCGCTCTCCGACGACAGCCGGTAGAGCGCGGCGGCGTTGGTGGTGGCGAACGCCGGGCCCGGCCGATCGGCCATCAGGGCCACCACCTGCCGTTCGTCGACGTCCTTCTCGAGCACCATGCGGCCGTCGCGCAGGCTGTACAGCTTGCCTTCGAGGCCGGTACCCACCCACAGCCGGTCGCGCCGCCACAGCAGGCTGTAGACGGTGTCGTCGTCGAACCTCCACACCGTCTCGACCCGTCCGCGCGACGTGATCCTGACCACCTCCGAGCGCGGGCCGTCGTAGCCCGCCGGGCGGCTGCCGGCCGCCCCGCTGCCGGCGGCCTCCTCCTCGTCCAGCACCTTGACCGGCGCCTCGCTTTCGGGCTCCTCGCCCGCTTCCTGCTGGCGGCCGGAGTCGCGGCGCCGGGACAGGTCGGTCAGGCTGGCCTCGGACGCCAGCAGGGCGGCGTAGCTCGACCCGTCCGGCGCCGCCGTCAGCGCCACCACCTCGGGCTGGTCGGCGTCGAACAGAGTGCGCGCGCGACCTGCCGGATCGACGCGCAGAATCAGTCCCTCGCCGGCCGTACCCACCAGCACGTCGCCGTCCGGCAGCGGCTCGAGCGAGCGCAGGTGGGTGTCCTCGCTGTCGAACAGCAGCTCGCCGGTGCCGTCGGCTGCCACCCGGTAGAGCCGGCCGGCGGTGCCGGTCGCCACCAGCAGCTCGCCGCCGGCGGCGCGCTCCAGATCCCAGATGTAGGTCTCGCCGGGGTCGAAGAACGGCTCGCCGCTGCCGTCGCGAATGCGGTAGACCTTGCCGTCCGGCGAGCTGCCCGCGTAGACCGTGCCGTCGGCGTCCGACCAGACCGCGAAGATCTCCGGCTCGGGCGCGCTGAACAGGGTCGTCAGCTCGCCGCCGCGGGTCAGCAGCAGCACCTTGCCGTCGTTGCCCGTGCCCAGCACCCAGCCGTCCGGATGCTCCGCCGCCGCGAACAGGAACGGCTCGCCGATCTCGGCCAGCCGCACCGCGCGGTCGGCGAGCCGCAAGGTGCCGAGCGGATCGACGCTCAGCCCGTCCAGAGTGCCGGCGAGAAACGCGTCGCGGCTGGCGAGGCGGAAGAAACGTACGCCTTCGCCGCCCGCGGCGGTCGCCGCGCCCACCGCCAGCACCCCGAACGCGGCGCCGGCCAGCACGGCGCTCCCCAGTCGTCCCTTCATCATCGCCCCTCCCCCGCTGCCGGCTCGCCGCCGTCGCCGGCCGCCGCCGGCGAGCCGGCCTCGCCCGGCGCCGCCTCGTCGCCGCGCCCTCCGTCCGACGGCGGCAGCTCGCCGCCCGGCGTCGGTGCCACCGGCTCCCGGCGCCGCACTTCCAGATCGACCCGCAGCAGCCCCTCCACCGGCACCGCCAGGCGCCGCTCCAGCTGCTGCGCCACTGCCAGCCGCAGCGGCTGTGCGCTGCTCGAGCCCGCGGCGCTCCAGATCGAGCGCAGCGAGCCCGGCAGCTGCGGCAGCGTCTCGCCCGCCACCGCCAGGCCTCGGCCGCCGAACACCCCCAGCACCACCAGCTCGTCACGGGCGTGCAGGCCGTTGAGCAGCTCGAGCGCCTGGCGGAACGAGAGTGGGGCGGAGCGCTCCAGCGCCAGGCGGGCGCCGTCGACGCTCACCCCGTCGCCGACCAGCAGCGAGTAGCGGCCGTCGGGCAGGTCGGTCGGCAAGGTGACCTCGATCTGCTCGCGGAACCGCTCGCCACGGTAGGCCAGCAGGTCGAGGTTGAGGGTCAGGCTCTCGCCCGGCCGCACCAGCGCGCGGCCGGCGTGCGCCTCGGCCAGGCGGGCGGTGCGCGGCTCGGGATGCTGCCGCAGCTCTACCGCGATCCCCTCGAGATCGACTTCGGCGAGCTCGTTGCCGAGCACGAAGGCGGTCACCGCCAACAGGTAGACCGCACCCTCGAGCCCCGCCGACTCACCGTCGAAGCTCTGCCGGATTACCAGCTCGCCGTGCCCGCCGAGGTCCAGCCGCGCCTCCAGGTCGAGCCCCTGGCTGCCGCCCGACTGGGTGGCGGCGTCGAGCGCGCCGAGGGTGGAGACCGCCGCCAGCACCGGCGTCAGCTCCGGCATGTCGGCCAGCCGCAGCTCGAAGGCGGCGCGACGGTCGCCCGCCACGGTTACCGACATCGGCACGGTCGGCGCCCGGCCTCCGAGCCGGCCACGGATACCGGTCGCTCGGTCGAGCTCGAACGCCCCGACCACCGGCCCCAGGTTGGCAATCTTGAACGAGCTGAAGCGGCTCGCCAGCACGGTGACCACTTCGGAGGTGGCCATCGGCACACGGATCTCGCCCACGCCGAGGAACGAGTGGCCGAAAGCCAGCAGATCGTCGCCGACGCGGTCGGTGACCGTGCCGGTGGCGGCCAGCCGCAGGTCGCCGTCGATCAGCACCGCCGACACCGACCCTCCCGGCGCCAACTCGCCCACTCCGTCCGTCGAGGCCCCGGCCGCCGCCACGCTGCCGAGCTGCCCCGCCAACCTCAACCGGCTGTTCTCGGCGAAGCCGACGGTGTTCCACAGCAGACCGGAGCCCAAGCTGTGCGCAAGCTGCGAGCGCAAGCGGCCGAGCCCCTCGGCCAGCAGCTCGGGCGGCAGCTCGCCGCCGGCGATCTGCCTCAGGCCGGCCACCGGCCGGGCGCGCGGGGGCCGCGGCGACGACGCCGGCCGGTACAGCTCCCGCATCGCCTCGATCGGCGTGATGCCGGCCACCGCCTCCTGCGCGAACGGCCAGGCGAAAGCCACCGCGCCGGCCAGCCTGTCTTCCAGGTAGACCGGGCTGCCGCTCATGCCGGCCACCACGCCGCTGGTCTCCAGCCCCTGCCCGCTGAGGCGCGCCAGGATGTAGCTGGTGTCGGGCAGCACGTTCTGCCAGACGCCCAGCACCTCTACCTCGAAACGCTCCGGCTCCCCGCCCCGGAACACCGACAGGCCGTAGCCGCGCTGGCCCGGCGCCACCTCGGCCAGCGGCAGGATCTCCTGCGCCGCCCCGGCGGCGGCGCTCAGCCAGAGCGCGCCGGCGGTGACGACGCCGCGCAGGCCGGCGGTGCACAGATTCCTAGGCATTGCCGAAGCGACGCGATGGCGGCGTGCCGGAGCTCTTCCGATCCACAGACATTTCCACAGAATCTGCGGAAATCGGCAGCGTGATCTCGAGACCCGGTGCCAGCCTCCGCAGCTCGTCCTTAGGATACCTGCCGAGGCGCACGACCGTCAGACCCCCGTTCGCGGCGGCGACCAGGGTCGACGGCGGCCCGCCCGGCAGCGCGCCGTCGTCGACCACCACCGCGTCCTGGCCGCCGAGCAGCCGCTCGAGGCCGTCGGGCTCGAGCACCGGCGGCTCGCCGCTGCGGTTGGCGCTGGTGGCGGTGAGGGCGCAGCCGAGCTCGCGCAGCAGCCGGCGCAGGCGGTCGTGAGCCGGGATGCGCACCGCCAGGCTGCCGCTGCCGGCCGCCGCGGGCAGCGGCCGGCGCAGCGGAGCGATCAGCGACAGCGGCGCCGGCCAGCCGGCGGCGAGCCGCGCCAGCCCCGGATGCGACAGCTCGACGCCGAGCGCCGCGATCTGGCGGCGGTCGCCGGCGACCACCGGCAGCGGCTGCCCGGCGGGCCGCCCCTTGAGCCGGAAGACGGACTCCACGGCGTCGCGGCGGCGGGGGTCGACCGCCAGGGCGTAGCTCGACTCGGTGGGGATCGCCAGCACCGCCCCGCGCGCCAGCGCGTCGGCCAGCTCCGACGGCGGGTCGCGCCACCGCCATCTCGCCGGCGGCGACGTCAACCGTCGTCTCCCGACGCCACGGCGATCAGCTCCCGGGCGTGCGACAGCGACAGATCGGTGACCTCGGTCCCGGCCAGCATGCGCGCCACCTCCCGCACCCGCTCGTCGCTCGCCAGCGGCTCGACCGAGGTGGCGGTGCGCCCCTTGGCCTGGCGCTTGCTGACCTTGAGATGGTGGTCGGCGTGGCTCGCCACCTGCGGCAGGTGGGTGACAACCAGGATCTGGCCGCCGGCCGCCAGCCGCTTGAGCTTGCTGCCGAGCGCCGCGGCCGCGGCGCCGCCGATGCCGGCGTCGACCTCGTCGAAGATCAGCGTCGCGGCGAGCGCCCGGCCAGCGCCGCGCGCCGCCAGCTGGAGGGCGAGGTAGACGCGCGACAGCTCCCCGCCCGAGGCCACCCGGGCCAGCGGTCCGGCCGGCTCGCCGGGGTTGGCGGCCAGCTGCAGCTCCACCCGGTCGTAGCCCTCGGCGGAGAACTCGACCGGCCGGCCGGCCACCACCAGCGGGCTGTCCTGGCGCGGCACGGTCGTCAGCTCGACCGACAGCCGCGCTTTGGGCAGGGCGAGGTCGGCCAGCTCGGCGTGAACCCGCCGTGCCAGCCGGCGGCCCCAGACGGCCCGCTGGCGGGACAGCTCGTCGGCCGCCTGACGGTAGTCGGCGAGCGCCGCCGCCACCCGCTGCTCGAGCGCGCCGCGCTCCTGGCTGTCGCCCTCGAGCTGCGCCAGCTCGTCGCCGATCTGCCGCCGTCGCTCGAGCACCGCGACGCTGCTGCCGCCGTACTTGCGCAACAGCCGCTCGAGCTCCGCGAGCCGCCCCTCGACGCGGTCCAGACGCTCGGGATCGGGCTCGATCGGACGCAGCCGGTCGCGCACCGCCGCCGCCACCTCCTCGAGCCGGATGCGCAGCTCCTCGAGGTCGTCGAGCCAGCCGCGGGCCTCCGGCAGCCACTCCACGACGCCCTCCAGCAGATCCTGCGCGCGGCCGACCGCGGTGGCCGCCGCCGCCTCGTCCTCGTACAGCAGGGCGTCGGCGCCACTCAGCGCGCCGGCGATCGCCTCGGCGTGGCGCAGCAAGGTGCGCTCCTGGCGCAGCTCGTCCTCTTCGCCCTCCACCGGCGCGGCGGCGTCGATCTCGCCGGCCTGGAAGCGCAGCAGGTCGAGACGCTCGGCGCGCAGCCGCTCGTCGCCGGTCACCCGCTCCAGCCGTCCGGCCAGCTCCTGCCACCGGCGCCAGGCCTCGGCGACCTGCCGGCACAGCTCGGCCGCCGGCTCACCGCCGCTACGGTCCAGCCAGGCCCGCTGCACCTCGGGCGCCAGCAGGCCGAGCTCCTCGCGCTGGGTGTGGATCCGGAGCAGACGCTCGCCGAGCGTGCCCAGCAGGCGCACCGTCACCGGCTGGTCGTTGATCAGCGCTCGGTTCGCGGCCTGCCGGCTGACCTCCCGCCGCACCACCAGCTCGTCTTCGCCGGCCTCGACGGCCGCCTCCGCCAGCACCCGGCGCGCGCGCTCGCCCACCGGCGTGAAGCCACCGGTGACCACCAGCGACTCGGCGCCGGCGCGGATCAGGTCGGTCGAGGCGCGAGCGCCGGCGAGCAGAGCGAGCGAGTCGACCACGATCGACTTGCCCGCGCCGGTCTCGCCCGACAGCACGTTGAGCCCGGGGCCGAACTCGACCGTGATGTCGGCTACCAGCGCCAGGTTGCGGACGTGCAGCGTGCGGAGCATGGCGTCAGCGGCGGCTCACCCGCGAGCGCTCGGCGCGGGTGGACCTCCACCCGGCTAGACGCAACCCGGCGACGGCTTCTGGCTCCGGCGCTCGCGGCGCTCGCTCGGCCGGCGCGCCGGGCATCACGCCGACGGGATGAAGTCCGGATCGTCCTGGGCCCGTCGCTCGAACGCCAGGAAGTCGTAGTAGCCGCAACGCGGGCCACCGGGGTACTCGCGGCAGATCGACGGCCTGGCCTCGTAGATGGTGCACCGCCGGCTGTCGCGATCGAGGAACTGGCAGACGCTGTCGTAGATGTGGTCCTTCTGGTGCCGCAGCACCCGCTCGCCCGGCTCTTCGCCGCTCTTGGTGAACCGCTTTCTCGCCTTCTTCTTGCTGATCTCGAAGTAGCGCGCCAGCCGCTTGATGTCCTTGCCGGTCACCTGGATCCGGGGGTAGGAACAGCAGTAGGCAGGGCACCGCTCGCAGTTGTAGAAGGTGGGCATCGGGCTCGCGGCGGTGGTCGGCGCGCCTACTGGCAGCGCTTGACCAGCGCCGCCTGGTCGTGGACCGTGATGTGGTGGCGCGGGCTGACCGAGATGAAGCCGCTCTCCTTGAAGTCGACGATCACCTGGTTGACTCGCTCGCGCGACGCTCCGACCAGGGCCGCGATGTCGGACTGGGTGAGACGCAGCGGGATGCGGATCGCGCCGTCGCCGCCGTCCGGCTCGCCGTCGCGGCCGTACTGCTGGCTGAACGCCACGATCTGGCGCGCCACCCGACCGCGCACGTCGAGCGTCGACAGCGCCTTGATCTGCTCGTTGGCCAGCCGCAGACGGCGCGTCAGCAGCTGCACCAGGTTGTAGCTGAGCCGCGGCACCGACTGCAGCAGCTCGTGAAACGTCGCCCGGTTGATCGCCAGGCAGCTGCACTTCTCTATCGCCAGCACGTTGGCCGAGCGGCCGGCGCTGTCGAGCAGGCTCATCTCACCGAAGGTGTCGCCGGGGCCGAGGAAGGCGAGGATCACCTCCGAGCCGTCGGCCTGGTCGACGAAGATCTTGACCGTGCCCTCGAGCAGCACGTAGGCCAGCTCACCAACCTTCTCGACGGTGATGACGAAGGTGCCCGGACGGAAGCTCTTGCGCAGCAGCCGCTTGTCGAGCTGCTCGAGGTCGTCGGCCCCGAGGCCTTCGAACAGCGGGATCGAGGCGAGCTGCTGATGATCGTCGAGGGCAGCCATGGTTCCTCCCGGCACCCGACCGGCGGGCCCGTGGATTCTACCCCACCGGCCCCGCAGACGGCGGCGCCGGCTGCGCGCCAGCCGCGCGTCCCGCCCCGGCGGAACCGGCAGCCGCCTGGCCGGCGGCTACGGCGTGCAATCGAGCGTCCCCGCGCTGTCGACCATACCCTCCAGGATCCAGTCGTTGATCAGCGAGGCGTCGTTGCCCTTGCCGTTGCCCTGGCGCTTGCCGCAGTCGTCCGCACCGTCCATGTCGTCGTCGGAGCACGACAGGTGGAACTCCGACTCGCCCAGCTTGGTCGACGTGCCGGCGGCAAAGACCTCCCAGACCACGTCGTTGGGAGAGCCGGCGTAACCGCTCACCGAGACCTCGGCCGCGCTACCGGGGACGCCGCCTGTCTGGATGCCGTCGACGTCCGCCAGCAGCGTGCTGCCGACGCTCCCCTTCCACGCCTTGATGCGCACCGGCTGGGCGCCATCCCACACCATGGTCAGCTGGTCGATGGGCTTGTCGCACGAGAAGGTGCCGCCGGGCGGTGTGCTGTCGCTCAAGGAGATCACGCAGCCGGAGGCGAACTCGATCTCGATCTCGTAGTCGCCCGGCCCGGCGTCGTTCTCGAACTTGAACTTGAGGGTGTCGGTCTTGCCCGGCTCGATAGCGCGCTTGTCGGCATCGCCCTCCCAGCCGCCGGTGATCACCGCCGCGCCGGGGGCGAAGTTCCCCTTGTGAATGGTGTCTCCCTCGCGCTTGATCTCGTCGAGGATTCCGTTGCCGGCGGGCCAGCTGATCGAGATCCGCGAGATAACGATGTCGAGGTCGCCGTTGTTGGTGACGTCCCAGCGGAACTCGCGGTCGTGAAACTCGATGCCGGCCGAGAGCGGCGCGCAGACCGACAGCGGGCACATCGCGCCGCCGTCCTTGCTGCGGCCCTCGGTGATCTCGAAGTCGCCGACGATCTGGCCGGGGCCGATCGGCTGCGAGCAGCTGGTATGCAGCTTGGACTGGAGCACTCCGTCCACCCAGATGCTGATCTCGCTGGCCAGCTTGTCCTGTCCCGGGCGGGGGCTGATCGCCAGCAGGTTGCCGTTGACCACGTCGCCTTCGAACAGCACCTTGTCCGCCTTGGGGTCCTTGCTGTCGTAGATCACCACGTGTGCGGCGCCGCCCAGGTACTCGAAGGTCAGGTCGGTGACGCCGCCGTCGCAGGCGGCGCAGTTCGCCTGGCCGCACAGCCGGCCGCCGTCGCGGCTGTAGCCGCCGACCACCAGGAAGTGGCCGGCCACGGTGCCGGGGCCGATCGGCTGCGAGCAGCTGGTGTGGAGCTGGGCGTCGAGCGCGCCGTCGACGAACAGTCGGATCTCGGTGCCCAGCGTGCCCTTGTCGGTGCCGACGAAGCTGAACGCCTCGCCGGGAGCCACCGGCTTCGGCCCGAACACCGTCTCGCCGTTCTTCTGCTCGACGCGCACCTGTGCCGCCGCCGCGCCTTCGTAGATCAAGGTCAGCTCGGTCACCTTGCCCGAGCACTCGCCGCACTCGGTGGAGGTCGAGCAACTCTGGCCGGGACCCGCGACACAGATCGGAAACACCATGTGGCTGATGTTGAGCACGTCCATGCCCTCGATCTCGAGCTGGAGCGGCTCGAGAATCGAGATCGGCTCGTCGACGCAGTGGTCCGCCACCGACGGGTCGCAGGCCGAGCTGGAGTCGACGGCGAACTTCTCCCACTCGCGGTTGCCGGAGGGGTTGAGGTTCTCGAACACCCGATCGCCGCCGCTCGGCCGCTCCTCGATGAGCCGGTAGGCGATCTTCTGACCGAAGTTGAGCGTCTCGCGCAGGAAGTAGGCGGTGCCGAACTCCTCGTCCAGCGGCCAGTTCTCGGGCGGCGCGCCGAGCTCGTAGCAGTTGCCGAACTCGACCGACGAGCCGGCGAAGGCGCTGCCCTCGAGCTCGACCGCGAAGATCGTCATGTCGGCGAGATCACCCGGCGTGCCGTCGTTGTTGGCGTCCAGGCTCGCCAGCTGGGGCGGCACCTCGGTGAACCCCGTCGCCGGATTCAGGTTGGTGGAAGGATCGTCGTCATCGACCTGTGGCACGGCGTCGATCTCCTCCTGCGAGCCGGGCGCGAAGCACGCCACGGTTCCCTCCACCACCGGCGCCGCGGGATCCGGCCAGAAGGCCCGCGGCAGCGACCCGTAGTCGAAGTCGCCGTCCCACATGGTCACGCTGGGCGTCGTCGGACCGCTACCCGGAACACGCTCGATGCCCACGTTGAACGACCAGGTGCCGTCGTAGGTGGTATCGGAGAAGTCCGGGTCAGCGCTGCCGCAAATGTCCTGCCCGTTGTAGACCACGGCGAAGTCGGTGCAGCTGGTGATCGGCACACCGAAGGCGAAGGCCACGTTGGGTTGGATGATGATTCTGCCCGGCTTGGCCACCCGCAGCTTGAGCATGTTCCAGCTCTGCTCGGGGTTCGTCGACTGGCTGATCTCCAGCAGGAAGACGAAGCTGTTGTCGGCCGTGCGCGCGGCGCTGATGTCCGGCGCCGTGAAGCTCCACCAGGTGTTGTCGGCGGCCTCGATGTCGGGGGCGTCGCCGGCACGGAAGAACAGCTCCTCGTCGCAGACGAAGTCGGCGTCGGGATCGGTGCACAGCCGGTAGCTGAGCGGAATCCGCGTGGCGCCGTCACCCGGGTTGGCCGGGAAGTCGGCGTCCCACAGCGCCGGCCGGCTGGGATCGTCCGCCTTGCCCGACACCGGGCCCCTGCCGTCGGGGTCGAACAGACCGATCTCGAGCGGCGTGTTCAGGGGCACGTAGGAGGGCAGCTGGAACCGCACGCGCAGCGTCGCCGGTGGCGTACCCTCGAAGTCGTTGAAGTTGGCGAACCCGATGACCGAAGTTCCGATCATCCGGCCGTCGTTGGCGCAGCTCGGAAAGCATTCGTACTCCTGCCCGCTGGCGGGCGCCGCCAGCAAGGCGGCCGCGATGCCCAGCCCCAGCACGATCCGACGGCCGTAGCCGGTGCAGCCCAAAGAAACGCTCATGCTCGCCTCTCCTCTTGAGTTCGCCCGTTCCACTCCCTAGACCCTAGCCTGTCTGACCGTACCGACACACCGTCAGGGATCCGTCAGGAGTGCGGGCCGGCGGGCAACCGGCCTTCAGGCCCTGCGATCGATCGACCGGGCGCCGCTCGAGCGTAGGGGGCGGTGGGCTCTCACCGCCCGGCCGCGCCCGCCGCCCCGCCCCGCCGACCCGCCATAAGAACAGCGGACCCCGGAGCCGTCAGGCGCCGGGGTCCGCAGGGACGCTCTCGTAGAGAGTCGACCTAGAACTCGACCACGTCCTCATTCGAGCAGTCGCCGGTTCCCATCTCGCAGACGCGGTAGACGAAGCTGCCGCGCGCCTTCTTGCCGAGCTCGTCCTGGAAGAAGCCGTCGTTGTCGGTGGTGGCGACCAGGTCGCCGTTGCGGTAGACGTCCATCTGGCCGGCGGCGGCGCCGTTCCAGCTCAGGTCCGCCACCTTGGAGCCCTTCTTGCGGCCCTTGCGGGCGTCGAGGTCGATCGGCGGACCCGGCGGCGGGGCACAGCCCTCGTCCACCTGGCCGTCGCAGTTGTTGTCGACGCCGTCGTCGCACACCTCGGCCTCGCCGGGGTTGACCGAGCCGTCCGAGTCGTCGCAGTCGCCGTCTGCCGGGCACCAGCCATCGCCGTCGCCGTCGCACGAACAGCCCTCGTCCACCTGGCCGTCGCAGTTGTTGTCGACGCCATCGCCGCACTCCTCCGCGGCGCCCGGGTTGACGGCGGCGTCGAGGTCGTCGCAGTCGCCGTCGGAGGTGCACCAGCCATCGCCGTCGACGTCGGTGCACGAGCCACCACCACCACCGGTCAGCGCCGCGTGCACCTGCAGCAGACCGGCGCCGGAGTCGGCATCCCAACCGGCCGGCCCCAGGTTCTGGGCGCTGCTGGTCAGCGCCAGGCGCACCGCGTCCGGCGTCGTCGCGACGCCCGAGGCGTAGAGCATTGCGGCAGCGGCCGCCACGTGCGGCGCCGCCATCGAGGTGCCCTGCAGGAACAGCGAGCACCAGTCGGCGCCGCACAGGCTCTCCTGCAGCACGCCATCGCCGAAGCCGTCACCGTTGAGGTCCTGGTTCATGTCGCCGCCGGGCGCCACCAGGTCGAGGCCGAGGCCGCCGTTCGAGTACGCCGTCACGCCGTCGGCAAAGTCGGTGGCGCCGACCGCGATGGTGGTGGCATGGATGGCGGGGTAGCTGACGTTGTCGCGCGAGTAGTTGTTGCCGGAGGCGCACACCACGGTGACGCCGTTGGCATGGGCGTAGTCGAGAGCCGGGTCGACCAGCGGGTCGCTCGTGACCAGCGCCTGGGCGGCGGTCCCGAGGCTCATGTTGATCACCTGGGCGCCGTTGTCGACCGCCCAGTAGATGCCGTCGGCGACGTCGGCGAAGCTACCGGAGCCGTCGTCGGCGAGCACCTTGACCGGCAGCACGCAGGCGCCGTGCGCCAGGCCGGCGCCGCGCGTGCCGTTGTTGGTCGACTGCGCCACCGTCCCCGCCACGTGCGTGCCGTGGCGGTTGCCGTCGTCGGGGTCGAAGTCGCCGTTGACCGCGTCCCAACCGGGCAGCACGCAGCCGAAGCCGTCGGGCCCGTTGGCCTTGAGGCCGGTGTCGAGCACCGCCACGGTCACGCCGGCGCCGTCGGTCAGATCCCAGGCCTGCTGGCTCTGCACCCGGTCGAAGTGCCACTGGTAGGGCGAATAGTATGGATCGTTGACCGCCATGAACGCCTCGACCTCGAGGTTGAGGCCTGCACGGCGGCCCTTGGCGCGCTCTTTCTGCAGCTGGCCCCACTCCTTGCCGCGCTCCACCTTGAGCACGGTGAGGTTGGCGTGGGGCAGGTACTTGACGATCTCGTAGTCGGCGGCGAACGTCTCGGGCTTGCCCTCGACGACGATCTGGCCGCCTTTGTACTTGGCTCCGTGCCCGTTACCGTTATTGGCGGCCGCGGGGGCGCTCAGCGCGGTCAGCGCGAGCAGTAGGAGCAGGACTGAAAAGCGGTCTCTGCACAGCATGGTCAGGTTCCTCCCTTTGGTGTTGAGCGCCCAGCCGCTCGAACCGGCCACCGGGAAGGTGGAGGCGGAACGACCCGCGCGGGAGCGCGAGACGTACCGACACCTCCACCCGCCCACTTGCGCGAAGCGGGGCTGCGGGGGACCCAAGGGAGGAACCTCGAAAACCGCCCCCCTTGGCCGCGCCTGCGCCTTCCGCGAGCTGCGCGGAGGCGTCTGGCACGATCCCCGGCCCCGGCGCAGAGCTCCGCCCCCACCTCCCGATGGCCTGCAACCGGATTTCGTAGTTGTCGAGCGCTGAGCGGCTGACGTCCATGACGGGAGCCATCGTCGGCTGTTTCGGCCCGTCGGGCAGTGAGACGGTCCACAAGGGGAGTGTTAGATCGGTCACCGTGGCGGAGACCGCTGCTGGGTCCGCGCCCGCCACCGGCAGGGTGAGCCGGGCGGGCGAGGGCGAGGGGCGGGAGCGGCGCCTAGCCCGTCGACACGCCGCGCGCCACGGCTTCGGCGACCTCGCCCAGCCGCTCGAGACCGCCGTCGTAGCGCAGCTCGAAGACCGGCAGGCGCTCGGCCAGGCTGGCGAGAGCGGTCAGCCGCCGCTCACGCCAACCCACAGCCTCCACCAGCAGTGGCGAGTAGGAGTGGGTCAGCAGCGCCCTGAGGGCGGCGGCGGGTGCCAGCCGGTCGAGCGCGGGTAGACGCCGCCCGGCCGCGGCGCGGCGCCGCGGCAGCACCAGCGCCGCCAGCTCGGCCGGTCGACCGTGGCACAGTCCGAAGCCGTCGCCGCCGACCGGCAGGCGCCGCTTGTCCTCGGCCGGCAGCACCCGCGTCAGCCGCTGCCAGCGGTCGGGCAGAAAGCGCTCCGCGGCATCCGGCCACACCCGCATCTCGGGCGGTCCCGGGAGCGCGCGATCGACCCCGGCGGAGCTGTCGATCGCCAGCAGATCGTCGGTCAGCAGGCGCGCGCCGCGCTCCATCCAGGCAGCCGCCAGGCCCGTCTTGCCGGCGCGGTTGCCGCCCGCAAACGCCACGGCGCGCCCGCCGGCGACCACCGCCGAGCCGTGCAGCACCAGCAGTCCGGCCCGCTCCAGCAGGTACCCGACCACGGCCCCCAGCAGCCGCACCTCGAGCTGCGGCGCGCCGGCCGGATCGTGCAGATGGCCGGCGATACGGTCGCCGTCGAGCACGAAGTCGCAGCAGCCCGCGAACCGCAGCAGCTCGACCCCGCCGCCGCCGTACAGCTCGGCCGCCGGCTCGCCGGCGGCGGGGTGGTGCGGGCTGGCGAACAACCGTGGCAGACCCGCGGTCTCCGGCCGCGCTCCGCCGGCGGCAAGCTCGAACTCCCAGGTCGTCTGTCCGGTGGCGGGTTGTAGCCGGGTCCGGAAAGGGAACCGGCTGGCCAGCGTCTCGCCGTAGAGCGCGTAGCGGCTCGGCGCGCTGCCAGCCGGCGTTCGCGCCTCGCCGCGGGCGCCTGCACCCGTCATCCCGCCGCCGCTCCCGGACCGCGGTTCGCCCGCCCGGTCCTCAGGTGAGTCCGCGGCTGTTTCCCGAGGCGCCGTCCGGCAGGACGGCCTGTCCGCCGCGCGTCAGCTCGCGGATGCTGCCCCAGCGCTCCAGCGCCGGTGGCAGGTACGACCCGCGTTCCACCGGCACGCTGGAACCTGGCGGGCTCTTCTGGAGCTGCTGGCTTCCTCGCTTCGACACGTCCCCGACCCCCTGCTTCGCGAAGCTAACGGCGGGAGGATACCACCCCTGCCGGCGCGGCGCCGCTTCGAACCAGCATGCCGGCAGCCAGCAGGTCGCCGAGCAGCCGCTCGAGGTCGCGACGCAGCTCGTCCCGGCCGATCTGCCAGCGGCTGTCGAGCGCGGCCGCGGCGGCTGCCGTCTCGCCGTGCGCCAGCAGCGCGTCGAGCATCGGCCCGGCCGAGTCCGACAGGCCCAGCACGGCGTCCGAGCCGAGCTTCCCCACCACCGTTCGGCCGTCGAGCTCGCCCACCACCACCGACTCGGCGAGCCGCAGACCGCGCCGGCCGACGCTCCGCCGGCGCAGCTTCGGCCGGGAGCCACCGCTGGCCGGTCGGTGTCGCAGGCAGTGCGAAGGCGGCAACAGGTTCCAGCCCAGCCGGAGCTGCCGCCGGTCGGGATCCCACAGCGGGCGTTCCGGCTCGCCCCAGGCGAAGCAGACGTGCTCGGTGAAACCGAGCCACAACCGCTCGCCCGGCAGGCGGCGTTGGCGTTGCCGCAGCCACTCGCGGTAGCGATCGCCGAAGATCTCGGGGGCGAAGTCGCGCAGATCGTGCGCCGCGACGCAGTCCGCGATGCGCGGATCGCCGGCTACCAGGGCGGCCCTGAGGTCGTTGTGAGAGTAGAGGTGGGCGCACACCGCGCCCACCGCCTCGATCTCCCCGAGATGGCGCCGCAACCGCGCCCCGGAGAGCGCACAGTCGTCTACCACCACCAGCGGATGACCCGCCGCCGGCGGGGTCAGCACGCTCGGCTCGAGGTCGAGCAGGTACGACAGTATCGCCAGCACCACCGCCCCGCCGCGCGGCACGGCTGCGAACCGCGCCGAAGCCAGCGCCTCCGGCCCCAACCGCCGGCTCAAGGCCGCGGCCAGCCGCTCGCAGTCGCGCTCGGCTCGCGCCCAGCCGACGTAGCGCAGCCTCGACAGACTGGGCGACAGGTTGCGCAGCTGCCGCTCGATCCAGCGGGCCTGAGCCGTGTCAAACCGACCGAAGACGCCGATCCCCGGCTCCGCGGGTCCGCTCACGGCGACGCTCGCGGTGGGCAGCTCCGCCCAGTCGCCGCTGGCGGCCACCGCCTCGGCAAGCGTGCTAAGCGCGGTAGCGCCGTCGGTTAGCGCCAGCTCGCGCCGGTACCTCTCCACCTCCTCCGGCGACAGCCGGACGAACAGCAGATCGCACGGCCGGTCCGAGGCGACGTTAGCCCGCCTCGGCATGCTGCTTCAGGTCGTCGACCGGGTCGTCGCGCCGCCGTCGGGCAGCGGGCCCGCGCCGCCGGCCGTCAGCTCGCGGATCGAGCCCCACCGTTCGACACTGGGCGGGGCGTAGGGGCGAAGCGACCGGCACGCGGGCTCGTGGCCCGGCTTCAATGACTTCTCCCGCGCGCGATTCCTGGCTGTCATCGTGTCGCCTCTCGCCCCGGCCGCTCAGGCAGCCGATTCTCGTTGTCCCGTGCTCGCCACCGACACCGGTGAGGGCTCCTCGAGGCTGCGCAACCAAGCTTCAAGGCACAGCCAACGCACCAGGCCTCTGAATCGGTACCGGTTCGAGTTTCTGTTCTCAAGATAGCACATCCAGCGCCGCCGCAACAGCCGCTCGTCGACCAGGCCCAGGGCCACGACGCGCGAGCCGTCGAGCAGCCGTTCGACCCGCGCACGCTCCCGCCGGCGCAACCCGGCCTCCACCAGCTCGCCGAAGTGGGCGTAGCCGGGCCGTGTCCGAACCGGCTCCGGCAGCCAGCCGCGCATCGCGCGCCGCAGCAGCACCTTCTCTTCGCCGTTTTGCCGCAGGCAGTCGGCGGGCAGCGACAGGAAGAAATCGACCAGCCGGCGGTCGAGCAACGGCAGCCGCAGCTCCACCCCGGCGTGCGCAGCGACCCGGTCGAGGGCCAGCAGGTTGCCCGCGAAGAGGCCGCCGGTGAGCAGCCCCCGGCTGACAGCGGCGGCCGCGGTCAGCGGCTCGCGGCCGCCCAACCGGGACGCGGGCCGCCCCGGCGTGCGCGGCACCAGTGCGTCGCGCTGCCGGTCGAAGTGGCCGAGGACGCGCCGCGCGCCGGCACCCAGGCGCGGCCGCAGCAGCCGGTAGGCCAGCAGCCAAGCCGCCGAGCGCCCGCTGCGCCGCCGGAAGTGCGGCAGCTCGCCGGCCAGCTCGGGCCAGCCTACGTCGAGCAGGTTGTACGGCACGCCGTAGCTGTCGCCGCCGAAGACCTGGTCGCCACCCACACCACTCAGCACGACCCGGCAACCGTCGGCCCGGGCTCGTTCGAGCGGGCGCAGCCAGACGAACCGGTCGACCGAGATCTCGGGCTCGCTCAGCCGGAAGCCGCCGTCGCGCCCGAACCGACGCAGTCCCCAGCCGTCGTCGGAGGGCAGGGCGGTGACCTCGAAGCCGGCGCACCGCTGCCACAGCGCCTGCTGGTAGAACCGCTCGTCCGCCGCCCGCCGACGCTCGAAGGTGCAGGTGTAGAGCCTCACCGGCGGCAGGCTCTCGCCGGCACCTTGCAGCCGGTGGGCGGCGCAGGCGATCGACGACGAGTCGAGGCCGCCGCTGGCCAGCACCGCGACCGGCCCCGGCGCCCGCAGCCGAGCCCGAACCGCCGTTTGGAGCAGCTCGCGCAGCTCCTCGACGTAGGCTTCCGGCCGGCCGTACCGCCGCGGCTGCCCGCCGAAGCGGAAGTAGCGCTCGACGCGGATCCCCGAAGGGTCGGCCGTCAACAGGTGGGCCGGCGGCAGGCGCAGCACCCCGCGGTAGGCGGTGGTCGACAGCCAGTGCTCGTGCTCCCCGGCCAGGAACCGCCGGAGGAAGTCACGATCCAGCGCCGGGCTGCGCGCCAGCCCCGCCACCACGGCGCCGACGCCCGAGGCGGCGATCAGCCTGGACCCGTCGACGGCGTAGTGGAGCGGCCGCACTCCCAGGGGATCGCGCGCGCACAACAGCCGGCGCTCCCGGTCGTCCCACAAGGCGAAGGCGAAGTCCCCGAGCAGCCGCCGGGGGCAGTCGGCACCCCACAGCCGGTAGGCGGCCAGCAACAGCTGGCCGTCCGAGGGGCGCGGATCGGACACCAGGCCGGCCGAGCGCAGCGGCGCCATCAGCTCCTCCCGGTTGTCCAGACGGCAGTCGGCGACCATCACCAACCTGCCACCGTCGGCCACCAGCGGCAGCTCGCCGGCCCGCGTCTCGGGCGACGTCAGCAGCTCGACAGCAGCCGCCGCCGCGGCGCCGGCCAGCCGCAGCCTCGCGCCGTCGCGGCCGCGCTCGGCCGAGGCGGCCACCATCGGCTCGATCCAGCCGCGCTCGGCCGGCGCGCCGGCGAGGTCGGCCGCCAGACAGAGCCCGCTCACGCAGTGCCTTTCTCTGCTGGGTTGCTCGACCTCATCGGCGTGACGTCGCGCCCCGGCAGCCCGTGGGCCGCCGGGGCACAGGATCTGACCGTACCGTGACCCGGTCTAGCGGGCCTTCTGCCCCGACTTCTTGCCGCCGCCACCGCCGTCACTGGTGGAGGGAGCGGTGTCGTTGAGCGGGCAGTCGTCCTGGTTGGGGTTCAGCACGGCGGTGATCAGGCCGTTGTTCTTGCTGTAGGCCCGCACCACCTCGAAGTTGCAACTCGGGCTGCGGTAGCCGGCCCCGATCGCCTGCGAGCAGCTGGTGTGGATGTTCTCGCTGCCCAGCAGGGTCGTCTTGCTGGAGTTGGTCCAGCGCCGCAGGGTGATCTCGGTACCGAGCGTGCCGGCGTGCTTGGTCGGGTTGGCCGACGCCAGCACCTGGAAGATCTGGCCCTTTGTCACCGTGCCGGCAAAGACCGGAGCGGTGGCGTTCTTGGCCGTCACCTCGATGTAGACGGTGTTGGGCGAGCCCTCGGCCAGGTACTCGAGGGCGACCTCGGTCACCTTGCCGCTGCACGGTCCGCCGGTGGTCTCCTCCAGGCACGGCAGCCCGTCGGACGGCACGCACACCGGGAACACCATGTGACTGATGTTGAGGATGTCCATGCCGAACACATCGACACTGATCAAAGAGCTCACCGGGATGGGGTTGGCGATGCAGTAGTCGGCGACCGAGGGGCCGCAGCTGCCGTCCTGGAACTGGAGCGAGAACTTCTCCCACTCGCGGTTGCCGGACGGGTCGTTGTTTGGGTAGGTCCCGTCGGTCCCCACGGTGCGGGGGTCGTCGATCGTCACGGCGTAGGAGATCTGGCCGGGGCCTGTGACCGGACGCTTGAAGTAGGCGGTGCCGAACTCCTCGTCGTCGCTCCAGTTCTCCGGCGGGTAGCCCAAGCCGTAGCAGTTGCCGAACTCGAGCGAGGACTCGGCGAACGTGTTGCTCTCCTGGTTGACGCCGAACGCCGCCATGTCGTCGGGGTCGCCGTTGGTGCCGTCCTCGTCGGGATCGAAGGCCAGCAGCTGCGGCGGTACCTCGGTGAAGCCGGTGGCCGGATCCACGTTGGTGTTGTCGTCGTCGCCGTCCAGCGTGGCCGCGGCCGCCGCCTCGCCGGTCGGATCGTTCAGGTAGCAGGCCTGGACCGCGGGCGTTATCCGCGCCGTCGGGTCCTTCCATTCCGAGCGCGGGCGGTTGCCGTAGTCGAAGTCGCCGTCCCACATCGTCAGGTTGGGGACGGTCAGGCTGCCGTCGGCCGGCCGCGGCAGCTGGGTCTTGAGGCTCCAGGTGCCGTCGTAGGTGGTGTCCGAGAAGTCGGGGCTGGGCGAGGTGCAGATGCTCTGACCGTTGAACAGCACGGCGTAATCCGTGCAGCTGGTGATCGGCACGCCGAAGGCGAAGGCGACGTTGGGCAGGATGGCGATCGAGCCGGGCCGCGAGAACGCCACCTTGAGCATGTTCCAGCTCAGGTCGGGGTTGTCGAACTGGGTGATCTCGAGCACCCAGAAGCGGTTGAACGTCACCGGGTTGGTGGCCGACGCCAGATCGGTGGTGGTGAAGGTGAACCAGGCGTTGTCCTTGTCGGCCAGGTCGGTGTCGGAGTCCAAGGTGAACAGCGGAGCGCCGTCGCACTCGTAGTCGACGTTCGCGTCCGTGCACAGGCTGTAGCGCAGCCGGATCTCGCCGTCGAAGTCGGCGTCCCAGTACCCCGTGCCGCCGCCGACCTTGCCGAGGCTCGGTCCCCGGCCGTCGGGGTCGAAGATGCCGAGGGTCACCGGCGTGCCGTCGGCCACCGTCGCCGGCAGTCGCAGCCGGATCTTGAGGGTCAGCGGGTAGACCCCTTCCAGATCGTTGAAGTTCTCGAAACCGGCGGACGAGGTGCCGATCATCCGGCCGTCGGTGGTGCTACAGGTCGGGAAGCAGACGAAGCTGGCGTCGCTCACCTGAGCGCCGGCGGCACCGGCGCCGCTCAGCGCCACGGCGAGGGCCGCGATCAAGAGAAGTCGATTGGTCATGGCTGGAACCTCCGAAGCCTGTTGAAAAACCTGCAAGAAACCACCACGGAAGCGCGCTTCCGTCGTTCTCGTTCGTCGGGTACTCGGAGCGGTCATTCGGACGCCACTCCGGCGGCCCGCTCGCCGTCCTCCACGGGCGCCGCCGCCTCACGCAACTCGAGCCGCGAGGTCAGCAGGCGAAGCAGCTGGCGCGGGCCGCTGAGATACTCCTCCTCACCGGTCCGCAGGTCGCGCATGTAACCGCGCCACACCTCCCTGACCTTGCCGCGCTCTCGAGGTTCTTGCCAGAACCGTATCAGATACGAGTGCGAGCGGGCCGGCGGCGGGCTGTCGGGTGCCTCCTGTTTCGACATATTCGACATTCCTCCCCTGAAACTGCAGCTATCGTAGAGGGCGGGCGTCAGGAGAACGTCAGGGACAGGAGGAGGCGTTCGGGGTCGTGGTGGCCGGGCCTCGGAGAGCTTGTTAAGATCTCACCGAGATTCCCCGACTCCACGGGTAACGGCGCTTCGCGTCGGCGACAGTGACCGGTGCCCCGTGGGTGGGGTTCATTTTCTTGAAGCCGGGCGGAAGTTCACCGACCACCCGGCGGGGAGCGTTGGCGGCGTTGAGTCGACTCGAGATCCGGCTGTTCGGGGGGTGCGAGGTGCGGGTCGCGGAGCGGACGGTTCACGCCTTCGAGTCGAAGAAGGTGCGCGGCCTGCTGGCCTATCTGGCGACCAGGCGCCAGCGGCCGGAAAGCCGCGAGAGCCTCGCCAACCTGCTGTGGGCCGAGAAGTCCGATGAGGCGGCGCGGCGCAACCTGCGGCAGGCTCTGCACAACCTGCGCACGGCGCTCGAGCCGCATCTCGAAGGCCAGGAGGTGGTCGAGGTGCACGGGACCGACCTGCGTCTGGCCCCGCAGCTCGACTGCTGGCTCGACGTCGAGCAGTTCGAGGCCGCCATGCGCAACGGCATCACCGACTCCGGCGTCGACAGCTACCAGCTGGCGATCGCCACCCGGCTGTACGCCGGCGACTTCCTGGCCGGCTTCGCGATCAACGACAGCCCGCCCTTCGAGGAGTGGCAGCTGGCCGAGCAGGAGCGGCTGCGCGAGGCGGCGATCGAGGCTTTCAAGAGCCTGATCACCGCTTCGCTCGACCGCGGCGAGCACCGCATAGGCATCCAGCACGCCCGGCGGCTGCTGGCTATCGATCCGCTGTCCGAGAGCGTCCACCGCATGCTGATGCGGCTGTACGCGCTGTCCGGTCAGCGCAGCCGCGCGCTCGCCCAGTTCGAGAAGCTGCGCTCGCTGCTGGCCAGCGAGCTGGCGGTGGAGCCGATGCCGGAGACGGTCGAGCTCCACCAGTCGATCCTCACCGCCGACTCGGTGGCGGCCGCCGAGCAGGAGGAGGAGCCGGTGGCCCCGCTGGTGCCGCTGGTCGGGCGGGGCCAGGAGTTCGCCGCCCTGCAGCACTGCTGGACGCAGGCGCAGCAGGGGCGCGGACGACTGACCCTGGTGCGAGGCCCCGCCGGCGTCGGCAAGAGCCGGCTGGTGCGCTCGCTGGTCGACGCCGCCACGTCAAGGCGCACCGCGCTGGTGCTGCAAGGCCACGCCAGCGCCGGCGGTCCGGTGGTCGGCTACGGCATCCTCGCCGACGTGGTGGCCAACGCCCTGCTCGAGCTGCTGCCGGACGACGGCGAGCCTTCACTGCTCGACGCCCTGCCGAGCCGCACCCGGCACGATCTGACCACCCTCTGCCCCGATCTCGAGGAGCTCACCGCGGCCGGCGAGGCGCGGACCGCCGACGAAGCCGGCAGCTCGGAGCGCATCGCCGAGTCGCTGCTCGAGTTCCTCGATCTGCTGGCGCAGAGCGCCCCGGCGGGCGGCAGTTCGATGCCGGTGGTGGTGATCCTCGACGATCTGCGCTGGGCGGACCACGCGAGCCTCGAGCTGCTCGCCGAGCTGGCGGCCCGCGCCCCCGGACGGAAGCTGTGGCTGGTGGCCTGCCTGACCGACAACGGAGACCAGCCGGAGCTGCCGGCCGGGGCGACCGAGGAGCAGCTCGTGCTCGAGCCGCTGTCCGGGCGCGACATCGACGAGATCGCGGCGTCGCTGGTGGAGGGCGTAGCGACCGGTGAGCTGTCCGCGTTCCTGCGCGAACGCTCGGCCGGCATGCCGCTGCTGGTCACCGAGCTGATCAACTTCTTGTGGGACGAGGGGCTGCTCGAGCCGCGCGAAGCCGGGCGCTGGAGCCTGGCCGGCGAGACGGCGACGCTGTCGCCCCCGGCCGATCTGCTGGGCGTGGTGCAGCTGCGGCTGCGCCGGCTGCCGACCTCGACCCGTCGCCTGCTGGCGCTGGCGGCGGTACTCGGCCAACGGTTCGACGCCACCCTGCTGCAGCGGGTCGACGGCGAGCACATGCGGGTGGTCGAGATCTGCCTGGAGACGGCGCTCGAGCGCTGGCTGGTCCGGCACTGCCAGAACAGCTGGACGCCGCACCGACCGGAGAGCGACCTGGCGCTGTGGGCCAAGGGGGCGCGCCGCGGCACCTTCGAGTTCGCCCACGAGGCGATCCGAGAAGCCATCCTGCGGGACATCAACCCGATCCGCAAGCGCGCGCTGCACGCCGCGGTGGCGGCGCGGCTGGCGGAGGTGCGGCGCGACGAGCTGGAAACGGTGAGCGAAGAGATGGCGTTCCACCTGCTCGAGGCGGGCGAGTGGGAGCGCGCTCTGCCCTGCCTGGAGCGGGCCGCGCAGCGCGCCGCGGCCGTCCGCGCCGGCGGCGTCGAGCGCTGGTACCTGGAACGCGTCCTGGCCGTCCTCGAGCGGCTGCTGCCCGAGGCCGGAGGCGGCGCGCGGCGGCGGGAGCTCGACGAGATCCGGCAGCGGATCGAGCGGCGGTTGGCGGCCGCGCCGGACGGTCCGGCCGCTTGACGGCGGTCAGCAGTAGCTCGCCAGGAAGCGGCGCAGCAGTCCGGCGACGGCCTCCGACGGCCGCAGCAGGCAGGCCAGCTCCTGGCCGGTTGTGCGGCGTGGCAGGTAGCCGTCGCGGTACATCTCGAGCCGCTCCTCCATCTGCGACACGGTCATTTCGCTGTGGAACTGGGTGCTGTAGACCGGCTTGCCGTGGCAGCGCAGCGCCTGATAGCGGCAGCGCTCCGAGGCCGCCAGCTCGATCAGCTCGGCGGGCAGACGGTCCACCCGGTCGTGGTGGCCGAGCTGCACCGGGAAGCGGCGCGGCAGCTCGCCGAACAACGGGTCACGGCGGCCGGCCGGGGTCAGCTCGACGTCGAACGTGCCCACCTCGCCGCTCGCCGGATCGGTGACCACACGGCCGCCCAGCGCTGCCACCAGCGCGTGGTGCCCGTAGCACGAGGCGAACAGAGGACGGCTCTCCGCGACCAGCCGGCGCAAGGTCTCGGCCAGCGCCTCGCTGAACGGATGCGCGGTGGTCACCGAATGGGCGCCGGCGCCCCCGACCATGACCACCGCGTGCTGGCGCACCCGCCGCCAGCCGAGCCGCGGCTCGGCCACCAGGTTGTGACAGGTCAGCTCGGGCGGCGGGAGACCGGTGGCCTGCAGGAAGCAGCGCACCTCCTGCGCCTCGGCCCGGGGGTCGTCACGCACCTGGAGCAGCAGCACCCGCGGCATCGGCCGATGATATCCAGCCGAGCGCGCACCACCCGTCGGCCACCGCCGGCCGGCGCGGGCCGAGGCCGCCGCCGCTCAGCGCAGGCCCAGGGTGCCGCGGATGACGTGCCGCGCCACCTCCGGGTTCTCCCGCAGGCGGCGGATCGAGTACGGGTACCAGTCCTCGCCGTACGGTACGTAGACCCGTAGCCGGTGGCCGCCGTCGAGCAGGATGCGGCGCAGCTGCTCGTCGACGCCCAACAGCATCTGGAACTCGTAGCGATCGCGCGGCACCTGGTAGCGGTCGATCAGCTCGCAGGCGGCGCACACCAGGTACTCGTCGTGAGTGGCGATACCGACGTAGACCTGCTGCCGGAACAGCTTGTCGAGCGCGGCGATGAAGTTGCGGCGCACCGTGTGGTAGCCCTTCCAGGCGACCGGCCGCGGCTCGATGTAGATCCCCTTGCACAGGCGGACGTTGGCGCCGGCGGCGGGTAGCGCGGCGATGTCGTCGAGGGTGCGCCGCATGTAGGCCTGAAAGACCACCCCCAGGTTGCCGTGCCCGGGCTGCAGCTCACGATAGATCGCCAGCGTCGGATCGGTACAGGTGCGATCCTCCATGTCGATGCGCACGAAGTTGCCGAAACGGGCCGCGGCTTCGGCGATGCGCTCGACGTTGTCGCGGCAGAACCGCTGGTCGATCTTGAGGCCCAGCAGGGTCAGCTTGATCGACACGTTGGCGTCGAGCTGCCGCTGCTGGATGTCCTCGAACAGGTGGACGTACTCCTCCACCGCCGCCTCGGCCTTGGCGCGTTCGGTGACCTCCTCGCCCAGCAGGTCGAGGGTCGCCATGGCGCCGTCGGCGTTGAGCCGCTCGACCAGGTCGAGCGCCTGCGGCCGGTTCTCGCCCGCCACGTAGCGGCGCGCCACTCTGCCGACCACGAACTTCGGGACGACCGGCAGGGTGAGGACGACGAGTCGGCTGAACAGGCTCAACGTGCCGGGGCGCGGTGTGGGGGGCGGGTGGCGGCAGCGGGGCAGGCCGTCGTGGCGGCGGTTGCCGGCGCGTCGTCGGCCACCCAGCGCACCGACTTGGAGCACGGGCAGACGCCGCCGACCCGCCGCAGCTCCGGCATCGCCGACACGGCGTCGCGCAGCGTGATCTCGCCGGCCGCCAGCTTGCGCGCCTGCTCGACGTAGTTCTGGAAATCGCGCCCGGCGCGGTAGGCGTCGGGGAGGTGCTTCTGCAGGTGCTCGAGGTAGTCCGCCAGGTCGTCGAGACTCTCGCCGTCCCAGCCCACCAGCTCGAACGCCGGTACGCCGCGGCGGCGGAAGAAGGCGCGGTCGGGCAGGTGGACCAGCTCCTCCCACGCGATGCCCTGCACGCTGCCGCGGTCGGCCAGGATCTCGTCGAGCAGCTTGTCCGCCTGCTTGAGGTCGAGCTTGGGCAGGCGCGCCCGGATGAACCGCATGTTGAGGTCGCGCACCAGCTTCTCCACCTCGACGATGTACTGGTCCTGCGCCTCCTGGTTCTTCATCGGCTTGAGGCCGTAGCGCACGTTGGTGCCGCCGCCGCGCTCGTCGCCGAACATCTCGAGCCCGCGCGGGTACCACTTGTTGATCGCCTTCTGGATGTCGCTGGCGGTGACGTACGGCGAGCCGGTGGCCGCCTGCTCCATCCACCGCCTCAGCGGCACCACCCCGGCGGCCAGGTGGAACGCCTCCTCGCGCAGCATCTGCGGCATGCTCTCGGCCATCGGCTTGTAGGCGCTCACCTTCTGCATCGCGAGCTGGTACTTGCCCACCCTGTCGATCAGGGCGCAGAACACGGCGTTGTCGACGAACGAGTCGAAATCGATGTTGAACGCGCCGAGAATGTGGGAGCCGGTGCGCATCGACAGCGTCTCCTCGACGATCTCCTCACCGGTGGCGTCGGACACCGCGGTCCAGTCGTCCTCGAGCAGCAGGTGGAGCATCTGGTAGCCGTGGCGCAGCTCCTCGGCCATCATGCGCAGGATCCAGAACTGCTCTTCCTCGCTCTGCGCGCGGGCCAGCGTCAGCTGGTGCTGCTGGATCGACCCGAACTCGGTCGACGCCTGCGCGCGGATGGCGCCCAGCAGGTGACCGGCCTGCTCGGGGTGGAGCTCCGCGGCGCGCGTGACCTTGGGCTGGCCCTTGGCGTCACCGCATTCGATCTCGCCGCAGATGCCCAGCTCGCGGAAGGCGCACAGCTCGAACGAACGGTCGCGCGGGAAGTGCTTGTCCCAGTTGTCGAGCAGGAAGTCGTAGTCCGGCAGGAACGTCTGCTGCCACTTGACCACCGCGCTGTGGAACTTCTTCGGCAGATGGGTCTTGGTCATCTTCATACGGCTCTACCCTCTCTCGGTGCGACTCACAGCCGCTTGACGAACGGGCGCAGCGTCGCCGGCGCGAAGCCGAGGCTGACGAAGAACCCCTCGATGCCGGAGCTGTCGGCGTCGACCATGGTGCGCACCGCCACCGCCCCGCTCGAGCGGAAGTGCTCCATCAGACTCTCGGCCAGGCTCCGGCCGACCGCCTGGCCGCGCAGCTCGGGATCGACCGCCATGACCTCGATCCAGCCGGTGGGCTCCTCCAGCCCGAACTCGCCCGAGCGCAGATCGCCGAACATGAAGCCCACCACCCTGCCGTCCGCCTCGGCGACCAGGCAGGCGTCGGGATCGCGGCGGAAGTAGTACGCCACCCGCCTCTCCCACACCTCCGGCCGGTAGCTGCCGGCGATCTTCTCGTCGAGCGCGGTGATCTCGCCCAGGTCGGTGTCCTCGAGCGGGCGAATCCGCACGTCTGCCGTCGTCTGGCTCATCTTCGGGCTGTCTCCGGTGGCTGGCGCGGCGGGCCGTCGCGGGGACGGACTCGGAACGCAGCGCGATTGTAGCAGGCCCTCGGCCTACCAAACGGTGTTCGAGCCGCGCGAGGCGGCGGATGCGGCGCTCGCCGGAACGGGTCCGATAGACTGATCCCGTGAGCGAGTCGCTGGTACAGATCGGCACACCCCGGGCCCGGCCGGCGGGGCCCCCGGGCAGGCGGCCCGAGTGGCTGCGCATCCGGCTGTCCACGCCTTCCTCCTACCACCAGGTCAAGCGTCTCATCGAGGGGCTGGAGCTCAACACCGTCTGCCAGGAGGCCCGCTGCCCGAACATCTACGAGTGCTGGGGTCAGCACGGCACCGCCACCTTCATGATCCTGGGGGACGTGTGCACCCGCAGCTGCGGCTTCTGCGCGGTCACCACCGGCCGCCCGCCGGCCGGCGCCGACCCGCGCGAGCCGGGCCGGGTCGCCGAGGCGGTGGCGGCGATGGGACTGCGCCACGCGGTCGTCACCTCGGTCGACCGCGACGATCTGCCGGACGGTGGCGCCGGCCACTTCGCCGCCGTCATCGAGGCGGTGCACGAGCGCAACCCGGCTACCGGGGTCGAGGTGCTGACGCCCGACTTCCGCGGCGTCGAAGACGCCCTGCCGACCGTGCTGGGCGCGCGGCCGGAGGTGTTCTCGCACAACGTCGAGACGGTGCCGCGGCTGTACCGCTCGGCGCGGCCGGGCTCCGACTACCGCCGCTCGCTCGAGCTGCTGCGCGGCGCCGCCGCGGCGCGCGACGCGGGCCGCTTCGCCGGCACCGTCAAGACCAGCCTGATCGTCGGCATGGGCGAGACGCCGGCGGAGGTTCACCGCACGATGGGCGACATCGCCGAGGTCGGTGTCGAGATCCTGACCCTCGGCCAGTACATGCAGCCGACCCCGCGCCACCTGCCGGTGGACCGCTGGGTCCACCCCGACGAGTTCGCAGGCTACCGCGAGCGCGCCGCCGAGCTCGGCTTCCGCCACTGCGAGGCCGGCCCGCTGGTGCGCAGCTCGTACCACGCTCACGAGCACGTCGGGGCGCGGCTGCGCGACTGACGGCGCCGCGGCCGCGCCGGCCTCAGCCGGCCGGGTCGAGGTCGAAGGCGACGTCGAGGCTGGGTGCGCTGTGGGTGATCCAGCCCACCGAGACCAGGTCCACGCCGCTGGCGGCGACGGCCGCCAGGTTGTCGAGGTTGACGCCGCCCGAGGCCTCGGTCAGAGCCCGGCCGCGGCAGCGCCGGACCGCCTCGGCCAGCCGCTGCGGCGGCATGTTGTCGAGCAGCACGGCATCGGCACCTGCAGCCAGCACCGCGTCGAGCTGCTCCAGGTCGTCGACCTCGACCTCGACCCGCACCATGTGGCCGACAGCCCGCCGCGCCCGCCGCACCGCCTCGCCGGCGTCACCGACCAGCGCCAGGTGGTTGTCCTTGATCAGCACCCCGTCGTCGAGCGCGAAGCGGTGGTTGGCGCCGCCACCGGCGCGCACCGCGTACTTCTCGAGCGCGCGCAGGCCGGGGGTGGTCTTGCGGGTGCAGACGACGCGCGCCGGACGATCGCCCACCAAGCGCACCAGCCGGCGGGTGGCGGTGGCGATCCCGGAGAGATGGCCGAGGAAGTTGAGCGCCGTGCGCTCGGCTGCCAGCAGCGACCGCGCCCGCCCCTCGACGCGCGCCAGCCGGGCAGCGGCCGGCAGCTCGTCGCCGTCGGTGGCGGCCGGCTCGAACCGCACCTCGGGGTCGACGGCCGCGAAAGTGGCCGCGGCCAGCGCCAGGCCGCACGCCACGCCGTCGGCGCGGGTCACCAGCCAGCCGGCCGCCCGCTGGTCGGCCGCTATCAGGGCTTCCGAGGTCAGGTCGCCTCCCCGCCCGAGGTCCTCGGCGAGCGCCCGGCGCACCGCCTCGTCGATCACGGTCGCCGGCAGCTGGGCGAGGGCGCGACTCACGGCGCCACCTTCCGCCGGGCGCCGCTGGCGCTCCTCCAGCGCGGCCCGGCAGGCCGGCAGGTGACGCTCAACCGGCGGCGCCAGCCGGCTTCGCTGGTCGGATGGTCACGCCGGAAATGGCTGCCGCGGCTCTCCCGGCGGCGCAGCGCGGCGGCGGCCACCAGCCGGCCGGTGGTGACCAGGTTGCGCAGCTCGGAGACGCCCGGACCCAGCCGCCGCTCGAGCAGCTCGATGGCCGCCAGCGCGCGCCTCAGCCCGGCCTCGTCGCGCTCCACGCCGACCTCCTGCCAGACCACCCGTCGCAGGCTGGCGGTGACACGGCCGGGCTGCGGGGACGGCGCCACGAGCGTCGCCGGATCCAGGACCAGCCGCCCCGCGGCCGGCGGCGGCGGCGCCGAAGCCGCCAGATCGGCCGCCGCCCGCTGGCCGTAGACCGTGGCCTCGAGCAGCGAGTTGCTGGCCAGCCTGTTGGCACCGTGCACCCCGGTCGAGCCCGCTTCGCCGCACACCCAGAGGCCGGGCAGCGAGCTGCGGCCCCGATCGTCGGTCCAGACGCCGCCCATGTGGTAGTGCGCCGCCGGTGCCACCGGCAACAGCTCGCGGTCGGGGTCGAGGCCGTGGCGCCGGCACAGCTCGTGCACTCGCGGAAAGCGCCGCACTACCGGCGAGGCGGGCCGGGCGTCCAGCCACACCCGCTCACCGGCGGCGACCCGCTGCCAGATGGCGCGCGCCACCAGGTCGCGCGGCGCCAGCTCGGCGGCGGCATCGACGGCGGTCATGAACCGCCGGCCGCGGTCGTCGAGCAGCCGGGCGCCGGCGCCGCGCAGCGCCTCGGTGACCAGCGGCAGCGGGTCGGCGTCGACTGCCAGCGCCGTCGGATGGAACTGCACGAACTCGAGGTCGACCAGCCGGGCGCCGGCGCGTGCCGCCATCGCCAGCCCGTCGCCGGTGGCCTCCGGCGGGTTGGTCGTGCGCGCGAACAGCCGCCCGATGCCGCCGGTGGCCAGCACCACGCCCCCGGTCACCAGCACCAGCGGAGCGCCGCCGGGACGCCGCGCCAGCAGGCCACAGACCTCGCCGCCGTCGCCGCGCAGCAGGTCGCAGGCGAAGGTCCGCTCGAAGACGGTGATCGAGCTCTCGGCGCGCACCGCCGCGGTGAGAGCGCGGGTGAGCTCGGCGCCCGACCCGTCGCCCCGCGCGTGGAGGATACGGTTGCGGCTGTGCGCCGCTTCGCGGCCCAGGGCGAAGCCGCCGTCCGCGGCGCGGTCGAAGCGGGCGCCGAAACGCGCCAGCCGCGCGATCGCCGGCGGCCCTTCGCGCGTCAGCCGGTCGACGGCGGCGAAATCGGCCAGCCCGGCTGCGGCCGCCAGCGTGTCGGCGGCGTGCAGCGATGGCGAGTCGGTTTCCCCCACGGCCGCCGCGATGCCACCCTGGGCCAGCGGGCTCGCCCCGCCGACGCCCAGCCGCGACTTGGTGACCAGCGCCACGCGCCGGCCGGCGAGCTCGAGGGCGGCGCTCAGCCCGGCCAGACCGCCGCCCACCACCACCGCGTCGAACGTGCGGACCTCGGCACCGCCGGCGCTCACCGTCCGCCTCCCCTGCCGACCGCCAGCATGCGCTCGAGCGAGCGCCGGGCGCGCGCCGCGGTGCCGGGCTCGACCTCGACCCGGTGCTCCAGCCGCTCCAGGGCGCGGCGGACGCGCGGCAGCGTGATGCGCTTCATATGGGGACACAGGTTGCACGGCCGCAGGAACTCGACGTCCGGAAACTCGGCCGCCACGTTGTCGCTCATCGAGCACTCGGTCACCAGCACGACGCGCCGGGGCCGCCGCTCCGCGACGTGCCGGATCATGCCGCTGGTGGAGCCCACGAAGTCCGCCGCCGCCAGCACGTCGGGAGGGCACTCGGGGTGGGCGATGACCTCGACCCCCGGCGCGCGGCGCCGAAACTCGTCCAGGTCGCGCGCGCTGAACCGCTCGTGCACCTCGCAGTGGCCGCGCCACAAGACGATCTCGACCTCGGTCTGGCTGGCGACCCACCGCCCCAGGTACTCGTCGGGCAGGAAGATCACCCGCTCGGAGCCCAGCGACTCGACCACCTCGACGGCGTTGGCCGAGGTGCAGCAGACGTCGGCCTCGGCCTTGACCGCAGCGGAGGTGTTGACGTACGCCACCACCGGAACCCCCGGATGGCGCTGCTTGAGCAGCCGGACGTCGGCGCCGGTGATCGAGGCGGCCAGCGAGCAGCCCGCCCGCAGGTCGGGGATCAGAACCGTCTTGTCGGGGCTCAGGATCTTCGCCGTCTCGGCCATGAAATGGACGCCACACAGCACGATCACCCGGGCATCGGTGCCGGCGCCGTAGCGCGCCAGGGCAAGCGAATCGCCGGTGTGGTCGGCGACGCCGTGGAAGATCTCCGGGGTCTGGTAGTTGTGGACCAGCAGCACTGCGTCGCGCTCCCGCTTCAGCCGCTCGATGGCCTCGATCTCGGGCAGGTGTACCGCCCACTCGATCTCCGGCACCGCGCCCCGCAGCCTCTCCCCCAACCCCGCCCCCGGGCCCGCCACGGCCCGTCTTCCGGTTCGCCCGACGGCCTCTCCGGCCGCCATCTGGTTCCGCATCGGATCGCCTCCAGTAATGCTCATTGTGAGTATATATGGGGTCAAAAAATCGCGGCGCCCTTGCCGCGCTGTAATACTACTTAGGAGCATAAGTATTTGTCAAGGCTTGATCGAGGGCTTGGATCACAGGCAGGACGGAGGGAGCGCCGAGCCGGCGGGGGCCCGGGCGGAGCGACATCACCCTCGCCTTTGGAGC
>JBFGNS010000023.1:0-38917 GCA_041574955.1 Thermoanaerobaculia bacterium
GACGCGCAGCGGTTTTCCGCCCGCTGGCTGCCGGACGGCTCGGCCTACGAAACCTGGGAGGAGTCCGAGGAGACTGACGGGGGGCGGGACCTGGTCGTCCACGACGTCCCGGGTGACGGGCGGCGGGTGCTGGTGCCGGCGGCGCATTTGGTGCCGCAGGACGCCGCCGCGCCGCTGGCGGTCGAAGATTACACCTGGTCCGCGGACCGCGCGCGGCTGTTGATCTACACCAATTCGAAGCGCGTCTGGCGCCGGAATACGCGCGGCGACTACTGGGTGCTGGACCGCGCCAGTCGCGAGCTGCGCCAGCTGGGCGGCGACGCCCCCGCCTCGACGCTGATGTTCGCCACCTTTGCGCCCTCCGGCCGGCAGGTGGCTTACGTGCGCGACAAGAACGTGTACGTGGAAGACCTCCACGAGCAGCACATCCGGCAAGTCACGCACGCCAGCTCGGCCGACGTGATCAACGGTACTTTCGACTGGGAGTACTAAGAGGAGCTGGGCCTGCGCAACGGTTATCGCTGGAGCCCCGATGGCCGCCACATCGCCTTCTGGCAGATCGACACCACGGGCGTACGCGACATGCCGCTGATCGACAACACGCGCGGCCTCTACCCGCGGATCACCTGGATCAAGTATCCCAAAGTCGGCCAAATGAACTCGGCCTGCCGCGTCGGCGTCGTGGAAGTCGACAGCGGGCGGGTCACGTTCATGCAGGTGCCCGGCGATCCGCGCCAGCGTTACATCGCGCGGATGGATTGGGCCGGTGACTCGGGCCAACTCGTGCTCCAGCAACTCAACCGCCTCCAGAATACCAACCGGGTGATGCTGGCCAACGCCGCCACGGGCAAGGTGCAGACGATCTTGACGGAACGCGACGCGGCCTGGGTCGACGTGCATGACGAGCTGCGGTGGCTGGCGGACGGACAGCAGTTTACCTGGATCAGCGAGCGCGACGGCTGGCGGCACGTTTACCGGGCCTCGCGCGAAGCCCCTGCCGAGCCGCAGTTGATCACGCCCGGCGACTACGACGTGCTGGTGAAGACGGCGCTCACCGATGCCGCCGGCACCTACGGCTTCACGGTGCAGGCGGGGTCGTACTTCGTCGAGGTGCTGGCTCCGCCGGGCTACCTGTTCACCAGCCTCGATCAGGGCGGCGACGACACCGTCGACAGCGACATCTCGCCGCTCACCAGCCGCGGGGTGGTGACCAGCCTGGCGATCGGCGAGAACGACCCGACCTGGGACGCCGGCCTGGTGCGGCCGGTGGCGATCGGCGATCGGGTCTGGCTGGACGTCGACGGCGACGGCATCGAGGACGTCGGCGAGCCCGGCATCGCCAACGTCACCCTCGACCTGTTCGACGCCGGCGCCAACGGCGTGCCGGGGGGCGGCGACGACGTCAAGGTGGGCAGCCTGGTCACCGACCACCAGGGCTACTATCTGTTCCCCGACCGGCTGCCCGACAGCTACTTCGTCGACGTCGTCGACGCCACCGTACCGAGCGGCCTGGCGCTGTCGGGCGGCACCGACCCGAGCACCGGCTCGACCCTGCTGAGCGGCCAGACCGTCCTCACCAAGGACTTCGGCTACACCGACGACGGCGACGCGGTGATCGGCGACTACGTGTGGAGCGACGCCGACAACGACGGCATCCAGGACCCGGGCGAGGTGGGGATCGGCGGCGTCACGCTGGAGCTGCTCGACGCCGGCGCCGACGGCGTCTTCGGCACCGCCGACGACGGTGTGGTGGCCAGTACAACCACCGCGGCGGACGGCTCCTACCTGTTCACCGGCGTCGCCGCCGGCGAGTACGTGGTCGACGTCACCGACACTGCCGGCGTGCTGGCCGGCTACGCCCTGACCAGCGGCCCGCAGAGCAGCACCGACTTCACGGCGCCGATCACGGTGGCGGCGGGCGACGTCTACCTGGCCGCCGACTTCGGCTACTTCCAGGCCGGCCTCGGCACCATCGGCACCCACGTCTGGGCCGACGCCGACGACGACGGCTTCTTCGACGCCGGCGAGAGCGGTATCGCCGGGGTCACGCTGGCGCTGGTCCAGGACACCAACGCTGACGGCGTGTGGGACCCCGACGGCGCCGACGACGTGCCCGGCAACGCGGACGACGAGCCGATCCTCGGCGGCACCGCCACCGACGCCGGCGGCGGCTACCTGTTCAGCGGCCTGTCGCTCGACGACGGCGGAGGCGACTTCGATTTCGACTACCTGGTGGTGGTGACCGACACCGCCGACGCTTTGAACGGCCTGGCGCTCACCACCGGCGCCATGGCCGGTGACGGCTTCAGCAAGCCCGACCCGTACGCCGTGGCGCTGAGCGCGGGCGGCGGCGAGACCAACGTCGTCGCCGACTTCGGCTACAACCGGCCGGGCACCATCGGTGACCGGGTGTGGAGCGACGCCGACGGCGACGGCCTGCAGGATCCCGGCGAGGCGGGCATCGGGGGCGTCACCCTCGAGCTGCGCGACGCCGGCAGCGGCGCGCTGCTCGCCACCACCACCACGGCCGCCGACGGCAGCTACCTGTTCACCCTCCTCGTGCCCGGCAGCTACCGGGTGGTGGTCACCGACACCGGCGGCGTGCTCGCCGGCTACACGCAGACTGGCGACCCGGACGAGGCCGGAACCTGTGCCGTCTGCGACGGCGAGGGCAGCAGCACGCTGGCCGCCGGCGAGAGCGACCTGACGCGCGACTTCGGCTATCGCAACGCGGCGCTGGCCAACATCTCGGGCACGGTGTTCTACGACGCCGACATCGACGGCTTCCACGACGAGCCGCCGCCGCCGGAGACCGGCTTCGCCGGCGTCACCATGGAGCTGTGGCACGACGTGGACGGCAACGGACTGCTCGATCCGGCGATCGACGAGCGGCTGGCCACCACCGTCACCGACGCCGTCGGCGACTACCTGTTCGCCGATCTGCCCGACGACGACTACATCGTGGCGGTCTCCGACCAGGCCGGTGTGCTCGACGGCTACCGGCTGACCAGCGGGCGCGACCAGATCCCGGTCGAGCTGATGGGCGTCGACGTGGTGGACGTCGACTTCGGCTACGTGCGCGACGGGATCACCGGTTCGATCGGAGACACGGTGTGGCTCGACACCGACGGCGACGGTCTGCCCGGGCCGACCGAGCCGCGCCTGCCGGGAGTGGCGCTGTCGCTCTACGCCGACGCCGACAGGGACGGCGTGTTCGAGCCCGACGTGACGGTGATCGACGGGCGTATCGACCTGGACGCCGACGGCGACGTCGACGGCTTCGACGACGGCGAGCTGGGGTCGGTCGGGATCGTCGACGGCTACGTCGATCTCGACGGCGACGGCCTGGCCAACGAGACCAACGGCGACGACGACGGCAGCTGGAACGGAGTGACGGTGGACGACGGCCTGATCGACCTCGACGGCGACGGCACCGCGGGCGAGACCAACGGCAACGACACCGGCACCCTGACCGGTGACGACGGCGCGCCGCTGGCCACCACCGTCACCGGCGCCGACGGCCGCTACCTGTTCGACCGCCTGGCCGCCGGCAGCTACTTCGTCGACCTCGACGAGACCACGCTGCCCGACTCGACAGCCGACGGTGTGCCGGACCTGGTCGAGACCTCCTATCCGGGTGTCGATCCGGCGGCCGCGATCGCGCTCAGCGAGGGCGAGCAGTACCGCGACGCCGACTTCGGCTACCGGCCGCGGACTGGCACGGCGGCGATCGGCGACCGGGTGTGGCACGACGCCGACGCCGACGGACTGCAGGATCCGGGGGAAGCGGGAATCTCCGGGGTGGACATCGTGGTCAGCGGCCCGTCGGGCGACGTCACCGTCACCACCGGCTTCAACGGCATCTACATGGTGACCGGGCTGTCGGCCGCGACCGCCACCGACTACAGCGTCAACTACGTCGCGGCGACGGTGCCGGTGGGGATGACGCAGACCTACCCGAGCGATCTGACCTGGGGGGTGACGGTCAACGACGGCGACCTGTTCCTGCACCTCGACTACGGCTTCACCGACGGCACCACCGGCTCGATCGGCAACAAGGTCTGGCTGGACGTAGACGGCGACGGCGACCGAGACGCCGGCGAGGCGGGGCTCGAGGGCGTCACCGTGAACCTGATCCGGGACACCAACGCCGATGGCGCCTGGCAGCCGGCCGGCGCCGACGGCCTGTTCGGCACCGCCGACGATGAAGTGGTGGTGGCGAGCACGGTCACCGACGCCGCTGGCGACTACCTGTTCACCGGCCTGTCACTGAGCGACGCCGGCGACGGCGACGCCGGCGACGCCGACTACCTGGTGGACGTGACCGACATCGACGGCGTGCTGGCCGGGTTGCAGAAGACCTCCGGCGCGGCGCAGATGGACGACAACAGCCAGGCCGATCCCTACGCCGTGCAGCTGACTGCCCTGGCCCCGGACGACGTCACCGCCGACTTCGGCTACACCGCCGCCGGCGGCTACGGCTCGATCGGCAACCTGCTGTTCCGCGACCCCAACGGCAACGGCGTGCGCGAGGCCGGCGAGGCGGGCATCGAGGGCGTCGAGGTTGCGCTGTGGCTGGACGTCGACGGCAACGGCGCGGTGACGGCGGGGGTCGACAACCTGCTGCGCACCACCCGCACCGACGTCAACGGCGAGTACCTGTTCAACGGCCTGCCGTTCGGCAGCTACGTGGTCGACGTCACCGACGCCAACTTCGAGCCCGGTCCCGCGCCGCCGCCGGGAGTGCTCTCCGGGCTGGGCAAGACCAGCGGCACCGCCGGCCTGGACGACAACTCGCAGGCCGATCCGTACGCCGTCACCCTGACCTCGGCGAGCCCCGAGAACCTGACCGCCGACTTCGGCTACGAGGCGCCGCCTGCGACCTCGTACACGATCAGCGGGACGGTGTTCGAGGACGAGGACCGCGACGCCGTCTTCGACGATGGCCTCGAGACCGAAGTGCCGACGGCGACGCTGCTGCTCTACCGCGACCTCGACCTGGACGGGGTGATCGGTCCCGACGACCCGATCATCGACCGCACCACCTCCGACGTTGTCGGCGACTACCTGTTCACCGATCTGCCGGCGGGCAGCTACATCGTGGCGGTCGACAACTCGGGCACCATCGTCGACGGCTACATCCAGACCACCCAGACGGGCACCGGCGGCGTCGAGCCGGTGGTGCTGCCGAATCCGAGCGATCCGCTCGACCCGCCCAACTCGACCGGCCACGACTTCGGCTTCTGGAACGGCGGCGTGACGACCACGCCGGTCACCCTGGCCTGGTTCCGCGCCGAAGTGCTGGGAGGCGGCGTGCGGCTCGCCTGGGTGACCGCCACCGAGGTGGCGAACGTCGGCTTCAACGTCTACGCGGTCGGCGAGCGCGGTCTCGAGCGGCTCAACGACGAGCTGATCCGCTCCAAGGTGGTCGACTCGCTCGAGCCCCAGTCGTACAGCTTCGACGCCTGGGGCAGCGAAGCCGACCAGTTCGTGCTCGAGGACGTCGACCTGCTCGGTGTGCGGCGCTACCACGGCCCGTTCGCGCGCGGCGCCGAGGCCGGCAGCCTGCCCGCCCCCGAGCCGATCGACTGGCAGCGGGTGCGCGCCAGCCGGGCGCGTCAGAAGGCGGCGCGGCGCGGCGCGGCCGCCCGCGGCCCGGCCAGGGCGCGCGGCTGGCCGGCGGCGCGGCTGCTGGTGACCGAGAGCGGCATCCACCGCGTGCGCTACGAGGAGCTGCTGGCGGCGGGAGTGGACCTGGCCGGCGCGCCGCTGCGTGAGCTGGCGCTGGTCAGCGGCGGCCAGCCGGTGGCGGTGCGGGTCGAGGGGCGCGGCCGGTTCGGGCCGGGCGCGTTCGTCGAGTTCGTCGGCGAGGCGCTCGACACGCTCTACACCCGCACCAACGTCTACACGCTGGCCGTCGACGCCGCGCTGGCGCGGCGGGTCGGGCACGAGCGCCGGCCGGCGCCGCCGTGGGCCGATGCGCCGGTGAGCTATCAGGAGCGGCTGGTGGTCGAGCGCGACCGCGGCTACATCCTCACCTCACCGGCGGCAGACCCGTGGTACGACGAGCTGGTGCTCGCCTACGGTGGACCGGCGGCCAAGAGCTTCGAGGTGGTGGCCGACGCGGTGGCCGGCGGCGGCGCGCGTCTGGAAGCGGAGCTGTGGGGCCTGAGCAGCTGGCCGCGCAGCCCGGATCACCACGTGCGGCTCGCCTGGAACGGCTCCGAGGTGGCGGCCGAACGGTTCGATGGCCAGGTGGTCCAAACGGTTACCGTGGAGCTGGCGGCCGGCACCCTGGTCGAAGGCGCCAACCAGCTGGAGGTGGCCCTGCCGGGCGACACCGGCGCGCTGTGGGACATGGTGGCGTTCGACCGGCTGACCCTGGTCTACGAGCGGCGCTTCCTGGCCCGCCAGGGTCGCCTGCGGTTCGCCGTCACCGGCGAGGCGCTCGAGGTCTCCGGCCTCGACGGCGGCGATGCGGTGGTCTACCGGCTGACCGACGGTGAGCCAGTTCTGCTCGACAAGCTGCAATGGGTCGACAGTGCGGCCGGGCCGGTTGCGCGCTTCGCCGGCACTCCAACCGAGACGGTCTACGAGGTGGCTTCGGCCAGCGCCCTGCTGACGCCGGCGATCGAGCCGGCGCCGGCGGCGGAGGAGCTGCTGACCGGTGAGGCCCGCCTGCTGATCGTCGCGCACCCCGATTTCACGGCTGGCATCGAGCCGCTGGCGGCGGCACGGCGCGCCGAGGGGTGGTCGGTGCGGGTGGCCTCCAGCGATGCGGTCTACGCGGCCTACAGCCACGGCCGGTTCGATCCGTCGGCGATCCGTGCCTTCATCCGCGACGCCCACGCCCGGCTCGGCACCGAGGCGGTGCTGCTGGTCGGTGGCGACAGCTACGACTACCACGACAACCTGGGCCTGGGCTCGGTGAGCTTCATCCCGTCCCTCTACCTGGCGACCGACGAGGTGGTGCGCCACGCGCCGGTCGATCCGCTCTACGGCGACGTCGACGGCGACCTGGTGCCCGACGTGGCGGTGGGCCGGCTGCCGGTGAGGACGCCCGATGAGCTGGCGGCGGTAGTCGAGCGCACGCTCGAGTACGGCGAGGTGGTCTACGGCGGTACCGCGCTGCTGGCCGCCGACGCCTACGACGTGGCCGCAGGCTATTCGTTCACCGCGGCCAGCGAGGACCTGGCGGCGCGGCTGCCGGCCGACTGGGCCCTCGAGCGCGCCTACATGGACGAGCTGGGTCTGGCCGGAGCACGCCAGCGGCTGCTCGACGGTGTCGAGGCGGGGGTCGGCCTGACCAGCTTCTTCGGCCACTCGGGTCCGACCGTGTGGAGCTTCCGGGGGCTGTTCTCGGCGGCGGATGCCGCGGCGCTGGACAACGCCGGGCGGCCGACGGTGGTCACCCAGTGGGGCTGCTGGAACACCTACCACGTGACGCCGCGCTACAACACGCTGGGGCACAAGCTGCTGCTCAGCGGCGATCGCGGCGCGGCGGCGGTGCTCGGCGCGGCGACCCTCACCGAGGCGCCCTCGGAGCGCAAGCTGGGACGGCTGCTGTTCGCCCGGCTGGGGCGGGACGGCACTCCGATCGGCCGGGCGCTGGTCGACGCCCAGCGCCAGCTCGCCGCCAGCGAGCCCCATCTGCTCGACGTCATCCTGGGCTGGACCCTGCTCGGAGATCCCACCCTGGTGCCGGCGCGCTGACCCCGGAGACCGACGCGATGCCTGTTGCCCCTGGCGGCTTGCCATACCGCATGTTGCGCTTCTATACTCTGCAAGCGCAACATCTTGCGTCTTCCCGCGCCGCGCACGAACCTGGCGCCGGGGACCTCCCGGAACCATCCCTGTCAGTCGACGTCAGCTTACGGCGGAGGAACCTGTCCAGTTGAGCGCCTTTGCGGCTGTCTTCCGCCGGGACAGGTCACCGGTGGCGGCGGCGGACCTGGAGCGGCCGATGGCGGCGCTCTCTCACCGTGGGCCCGACGGCTGGCGGGTGGAGCGCCACCCTTGGATCGCACTCGGTCACCAGCACTTCTGGACCACGCCCGAGGAGCTCGGTGAGCGACAGCCGGTGAGCGGGGAGGGTGGCGCCTGGATCGCGCTCGACGGCCGGCTCGACAACCGCGCCGATCTGGCTCGCGCGCTGGGTATCGGAGGGGTAGCGGCGCGGGCGTCCGACGCCGCCCTGGTGGTGGCGGCCTACGAACGCTGGGGCACCGACGCCTTTGCCAAGCTGCTCGGCCCGTTCTCGCTGGCGATCTTCGACGCGCGCCGCCACCGCCTGGTGCTGGCGCGCGATCCGCTCGGCAGCCGCGTGCTGTTCTACCACCTCGACCCGCGGCTGCTGGTGGCGGCGTCGGAGGAGGCGGCGGTGGCGGCCCACCCGGCGGTGGGTGACGAGGTCGACCAGGTCCGCATGCGCGAGTTCCTCGCCGCGCAGCCCGCCAGCGACGGTCGGACCTTCTTCGCTGGCGTGCGCGAGCTGCCGCCGGCGACCTGCCTGGTGGTGAGCGAGTCGTCGGTCCGGGAGACGCGCTTCTGGCAGCCGCCGGCCGAAGGCCGTGGCTCGATGAGTGAGGCCGACAGCGCCGAGCGGTTCCGCGAGCTCCTGGCGGAGAGCGTCGACTGCCGCCTGCGTGGCGCCGCGCGGCCCGCCGTGCTGATGAGCGGCGGCCTGGATTCGACCTCGGTAGCGGCGCTGGCGGCCGAGCGGCTGGCCGTCGACGGTCGCCGCCTGCACACCGTCTCGTGGGTGTTCGACCGGCTCGCGAGCTGCGACGAGCGGCGGTACATCGAGCCGGTCCGGCGGCGGCTCGGGGCGGGCTCGCGGCAGCTGCCGGGCGACGGCGCCTGGACGCTGCGGCACCTCGACCGTTGGGGTCTCAACCCCAACACCCCGGAGGAGAACCCCTACCGGCTGCTCAAACAGGAGGCTTATGGTGCGGCCGCCGCCGGCGGCTCCCGGGTGCTGCTTACCGGCGGCTTCGGCGACAGCCTGTTCGTGGGCTCGGCCTGGTGGCTGGCCGGTCTGCTGCGCGCCGGCCGGCCCCTGGCGGCGGCCGGCGAGCTGCTGGCCGAGCTGGGACGCAACCCGCAGCGCGCCGCCGGCGGTCTGCGGCGTGCGCTGGCTCTGCCGCGCCTGCGGCGGCCGCGGCCACCAGCGTGGTTGACCTCGCGGGCGCTGGCTCGGCTGGGGCCCGCGCGCGCGACCGCCGCCAGCCTCGAGGTCGAGCAGCGCCGCAGTCTGCTCGGCTGGTGGGCGACGCGGGACGCCACCCTCGAGATCTTCCACGCCAACCGGGCCGGCGTCGAGCTGCGGCACCCGTTCCGTGACCGCCGTCTGGTCGAGTTCGTGCTGTCGCTCGCCCCGCACCACCTCTACCGCCACGGCCGCAAGAAGCACCTGCTGCGGGTGGCGATGCGCGATCGCCTGCCGTGCGAGCTGCTGGCGCGGTGCCAGCCGACCTCGCTGGCACCTGTGTTCCGGCGCGGCGTCTTCGAGCGCGAGGCAGTGACGGCAGAGCGTCTGGTCGCCGCCGCCCGCCCGTGGTGGCTGGGCGAGGTGCGACCCGACTGGCTGAGCCAAGCGCTGGCCGGCGGCGCGGCCGGCGGTGGGCTGGCGCTCTGGCACTGCCTGGCCGCGGGTGCCTGGCAGCGAGCGGCCGGCGTCATCGGTCGCTCGCGGCGGAGGGCGACGGCTTGAGCCACAGCCAGAGGCCCACCCAGGACGCCGCGGCCATCGAGCGTCAACGTCCCTACCACCGTCCGCGGCTCGAGCGGCTCGGCGACGTGCGGACCCGGACGCTGGGCAACAGCCCGGGGATCCCGGACAGCGGCATCGGCGCATCGCGGCAGCAGCAGCCGTGACCGCGGCGTGAGCGTCGCCATCCGCCTGCAGTTGGTGGGTGGGGAGGCGCGCTTCGCCTACCGGCTGGCCGGCCTGACCGTCGCCTGCGACGTGGCGCCCGGGCGGCTCGCGCCCTTCGCCACCACGCCGCCGGCGACGCTCCCGGGTCTGCCGGCGCCCAGCCCGCCCGCGGGTGAACCGCTCTACCGCGGCTCCGGCTGGGTGGGCGGGCGGCTGGTGGAGGTGGAGTGCCGGGTTACCCCCGACGGCTACCGGCTGCGGGTGGCGGACGCCGCGCCGCTCGACGTCGCCGCCGACGGCTCGTGGGTGCGCGCCGCCGGCGGTGCCGAGCCGGTGGCGGCCGGCGTGCTCGACGCGGCGCTCGGCCCGGGGCTGATCCTGGCCCTGGCGCTGCGCGACGTCTGGTGCCTCCACGCCAGCGCCGTCGCCACGCCCCAGGGCGCGCTCGCCTTCCTGGGGCCGGGTGGGAGCGGCAAGTCCACCCTTGCCACCGCGCTCGACGGGGTGCGCGGCTGGCGGCGGCTGGCCGACGACGTCCTGCCGATGCGGCTGTCGGGCAGTGGCGTGGAAGCGCTGCCGCAGTTCCTCCAGCCACGGCTGGCGGCCGGCCAGCAGTGGCGGTCGCCGAGCCCGGAGGCGCTGCCGCTGGTACGCGTCTACCTGCTGGATCTCGCGGCCGGCGAGCCGTCGGTCGTCGGTCCGCCGGCGGTGCGGCCGCTCGGCGCCGGCAGCGCCGCCGTCGGCCTGCTGGCCGGCACCGTGGCGGCCCGCCTGTTCGACCGCGACCTGACCCGGCGCCAACTTGACGCCTGCGCCGAGACCGTCCGGCGGCTGCCGGTGCAGCGGCTCGCCTACCGGCGCCGGCGCGAAGAGCTGCCGGCGGTGGCGGCCGAGCTGTGCGCCGACCTGGCGCGCTGAAGGGCGGCGGCTGCGGGCCGCTCAGGCGCCGGCGGCGGCCGCCGGCTCGCTGCGGAACGACGAGGTCGCAAACAGGCTGCCTTCCGCCATCAGGATCTCGGGGGTCTCGTTGATCAGCTGCAGCAGGTCGTCGTCGGCGATGCCGTCGAGCTGGTCGGTGGCATACAGGCCGACCCAGCCGTCGCGACCCTTCTTCTTGGTCAGGTAGAGCGCCCGGTCCGCAATGTTGACCACCTGCTCCCAGTTGAGCAGTGACGGCCTGCTCGGCACGAACGGGAACTGAGCGAAGCCGATCGAGCAGCTGAGCCTGGTCGGCCGGCCGTTGCCGACGTCGAACTCGTGCTCGGAGACGAACCGCCGGATGCGCTCGGCCAGGCCTTCGGCGGCCGTGCGGTCGGCGTTGCGGCAGACCACCAGGAACTCGTCTCCGCCCCAGCGGATCAGCGTGTCCGACCGCCGGCAGGCACGTTCGAGCAGGTCGCGCACCTGGATCAGCACCAGGTCGCCGGCGGCATGCCCGTAGGTGTCGTTGACGTTCTTGAAACCGTCCAGGTCGAACAGCAGGAACAGCACGTCCGGACGCATCTCGGGCAGCTCACCGCCGCTGGCCTGCACGTCGTTGTAGAACCGCTCGACCAGTCCGAGGTCGCGGTCGATGGTGTTGATCAGGAAGCGGCGGTTCTTGATGCCGGTCAGCGAATCGGTGAAGCTGGCTTCCTCGAACTTCTTCTTGGCTACCTGCAGCTCGCGGTTGCGCTCTGCCAGCTCGGAGGTGCGGGCGCGCACCTCCTCCTCGAGCTTGCGGCTGTAGTCCGCTTCGCGGCGCAGCTTGGAGGCCTGGGCGCGGGTGTAGATCAGCATCAGCCCGACCAGGCAGAGAGCGTACAGCGAGTAGGCCCACCAGCTCCGCCAGGGCGGCGGGATCACAACCACCTGGGCGAGCTGGGTCGGCTCGCTCCAGACGCCATCGTTGTTGGCCCCCTTGACCAGCAGGGTGAAGTTGCCGGCAGACAGGTTGGTATAGGTGGCGCGACGCAGGTTGCCGAGCTCGATCCAGTCGGGATCGAACCCGTCCAGCTTGTAGGCGTACTGGTTCTTCTCGGGCGCGGTGAAGTCGAGTGCGGCGAACTCGAAGGTAACCAGGCGGTCGGTGAAGTCGAGCTCGATCAGATCGATGTCGGACACCATGCGCCCGAGGTCCACCGGCTTGTTGAACTTGAGAAAGCCGGTGAGCACCAGCGGCGGTACGTAGCTGTTGTCCTGGATGCGCTCCGGCAGGAACGAGTTGAAGCCCTGGTTGCCGCCGAACAGCATGCGGCCGCTGGCGCCTTGGAAGTAGGCGCCGCTGTTGAACTCGTTGCTCTGCAGCCCGTGGCTGGCGTCGAAGTTCTTGAACGTCTCACGGCGCGGATCGAAGCGTGAGATGCCCTTGTTGGTGCTCAGCCACAGGTTGCCGGAGTCGTCCTCGAGGATCCCCCAGATGGCGCTGTTGGGCAGGCCGTCGGCCTCGGTGTAGCGCTTGAAGACACCCTGGAAGGCCGCTCGCGCCGCCGGATCCCAGCGGTTGAGTCCGTTCTGGGTGCCGACCCACAGCACTCCCGAGCGGTCTTCGTGCAGCGACATGATCGAATCGCTGCTCAGGCTGCGCTGGTTGCGCGGGTCGTGGCGGTAGTGGGTGAAGGCGCCGCTGAAGCGGTCGAACCGGTTGAGGCCGTCGGAGTCGGTGCCCACCCACAGGCCGCCGTCGCGGTCCTCGTACACCACCAGCACCCGGTTGCCGCTCAGGCTCGTCGGGTTGCCAGGGTCCTTCTGATAGGAGACGAACTGACCGGTGCGCCGGTCGAAGCGGTTGAGACCGTCGAGGGTGCCGATCCACAGGTAGCCGTCCCGGCTCTCGCGGATCACAGTGATGCCGTTGCCGCTGATCGAGTGCGGGTCCGTCGGGTCGTGGACGAACTGCTCGAACCGCCCCGTGGTCCGGTCGTAGCGGTGCAGGCCGCCCTCGTAGGTGCCGGCCCACAGCACCTGCTTGGAGTCGACCAGCAGCGACATCACGCGATCGTCCTTCAAGCTGCCGGGCTTGTACGGGTCGTGGCGCAGGCTGGTGAACCGGCCGGTCTTGGGGTCACGGCGGTTGAGCCCCTGGTAGGTGCCGACCCAGATTGTGCCGTCGGGCTCTTCGGCCAGCGAGGTGATGACGTTGCTGCTCAGGCTGTGCGGGTCGGCCGGGTCGTTGCGGTAGGTGGTGAAGAAGCCGCTGCGGATGTTCCACTTGTTGAGACCGCCGCCCTGCACCCCGACCCACAGCACGCCGCCACGGTCCTGGTAGATCGACAGCACGCGGTTCTGGCTCAGGCTGTTGGGGTCACCCGGGCTGTTGACGAAGCGGGTGAAGCTCTGGCTCTCCGGGTTCCACAGGTTGAGGCCGTCGTCGGTAGCGATCCAGATCGAGCCCTGGGGATCGCGGTAGATGCTGCGCACCCGGTCGGAGCTCAGGCTCGACGGGTCGCGCACGTCGTTTGCGAACCGCTCGACGCGATCGGACTCCAGGTGGTAGCGGTAGAGCCCTTCCTCGTAGGTGCCGATCCACAGCACGCCGGCGGGCTCCTCGAGCACCGCCCGCACCCGGCGCGCCGAGATGCCGCGCGGGTTGTCGGCGGTGCGCAGGTACGACGAGAACGCCCCGCTCTCGGGGTCGAACCGGTTGAGCCCGCCGCCGTCGGTGCCCACCCAGAGGATGCCGTTGGCGTCCTCGTGGATGCCGAGCACCCGGTTATCACCCAGGCTGTCCGGCTCGGCCGGGTTGTGCAGGAACCTCTGGAAGGTCCCGCTCTCGGGATCGAACCGGTTGAGCCCGCCGCCCTCGGTGCCGATCCAGAACCGCTGGCGGCTGTCCTCGAACAGTACCCGGATGCGGTCGCTGCTGAGGCTGGTGGGGTTGGACGGGTCGCTGCGGAAGTGGCTGAACGAGCGGCTCTCGGGATGCCAGCGGTTCAGCCCGCCACCGAGGGTGCCGATCCACAGGTTGCCGGCATGATCCTCGAGCAACGCGTACGCCCAGTTGTGCGACAGGCTCTCGCGGTCGTTGGGGTCTTGCCGCCAGACCTCGAAGCGGTAGCCGTCGAAACGGTTGAGACCGTCCTGGGTGCCGAACCACATGAAGCCGCGGCGGTCCTGCAGCACGGCGTGGACGTCGGCCTGCGATAGGCCCTGCTCGAGTGACAGCCGGTCGAACCGGATGTTGCGGCTGTCGGCCGCCACCGGCGGCGCGGCCAGCGGGCCGGCGGCGGCCAGCATGGCGGCGACGAGACCCATGCGCAGGATACGGCTCATGATTCGGCGTCTATCTGCAGCAAGGCAGATGCCAACGCGGCGGCGGCGGTGCGTCTCGCACCGTCCGCCGCCGGCGCGAGAACCCTTGTGTTTCCAGTGACTTCGCACGAGGCCGGTGATCCCGTCCGCGGTGTGTGCGGCGCCTTGCCGGCGTTCGCTCCCGGCCGCGTGCCGACCGGCGGCAGGTTCTGACAGAAACTGTCAATAGCCTGAAGGCGGCCACCTCGCGGCGGCCGCCTCGGCAGGCGCGGCTGTGGGCTGCCCGCGATGCGCCCTACTCCGGTTCGACCCAAGTGTTGATCGACATCACCTCGGTGAGGCCGTCGCTCCAGGTGTAGCCGTCGGACCAGGTGTAGCCGTCGGACCAGGTGTAGCCGTCGGTCTGGAGCACCACGCTGCCGGCGGCGAGCGGATTGTCACTCCACAGGAAGCCGTCGCTCCACAGCAGGCCGTCGCTCCACACGAAGCCGTCGCTCCACAGGAAGCCGTCGTGGGACAGGGTGGAGGCGTCGCTCCACAGGAAGCCGTCACCCTCCAGGCCGAGCAGCCGGTAGGAGCCGTCGCGGTCCTGCACCGCGCGGCCCTGGAAGTGGGCGGCGCCGGCCAGGTCCTGGTCCACGTCGAGACCCCGGTTGGCGCAGCCGGCGTCGCGTGAGTGGACCGCTTGCCAGGCGTCGACCAGGCCGGCGCCCTGCTGGAAGACCGAGTAGGCCAGCGCGCCGTCGGGTCGCACCGCCGGTCGCGCCGCGGTCATCAGCCGGCACTTGACGTCGTCGGGCGTCAGCGAGGGGTCGGCCTGCAGCATCAGCGCCACGACGCCGCTCGCCACCGCGGTGGCCTGAGAGGTTCCCGACATCGTGAAGTAGTAGGCGCCGTCGTGAAACTCCGGATGCTGCTGCGGGATGAAGTCCTTGCGGTACATGATCGAGTTGAGTGAGCCCCCTGGCGCTACGATCTCGGGCTTGACGAACCCCTCGACCGTCGGACCGGCGGAGGAGAAGCGGGCCAGCGAGTCGTCGCTCAGGTCGCTCGGCGTGCGGTTGTGCGAGGTGGCGCCTACCGCGATCACGTACGGCACGTTGGCAGGCACGCCGACGGTCATCGGCTCGGGTCCGCGGTTGCCTGCGGAGGCCACCACCACGATGCCCGACCGCCACGCTTCCATCACTGCCTGGTTGAGCGGATCGTTCCAGTAGTAGGAGCGGGGCGGCGCGCTGAACGCCAGGTTGAGCACGCGGATGCCGTAGGCGTCGCGGTTGGCGACCACCCAGTCGATGGCCTGCAGGACGTCGAGATAGGTACCCTGGCCGTAGCGATCGAAGGCGCGCACCACCACCAGGTTGGCGTCCGGCGCGACGCCGTCGTAGGCGCCGTTCTTGAACCGGCTGCTGGCGATGATCCCGGCGACGTGCGAACCGTGGCCGTTGCGGTCGACGCCGCTGGTGCTCTCGGAGCCGAGCACGGCCCACAGCCCGTCGATCAGCTCGAAGCTGGTCTCGCCCACCGTGCCGTGCTTGGCCAGCAGCCGCTCGTGACCCCGGGTGTCCTTCTTGAGATCGCGGTGCATGTACATCCCGGTGTCGACGATCGCCACCGTCACGCCGGCGCCGGTGATGCCCTGCGAGTGAAGCCGGTCCGCCCCGACCACCAGCCCCTGGCCGGTCCCTCCACCAGCGTTGCCGACCTTGCCGCCGGCGCCGTGGCCGACGCCCGGGTTGTCGGGTCTGCCGACCCCGCCGCGGGCCGCGACGCCCGCCGTGCGGTTCTCGTAGACGGCTCTGGCGGCGGTCGACGACGCCAGCCGTGCGAGCTGCTCGGCGGTAAGGCGTGCGCCGACTGCGCTGATGATCGGCAGCTCGGCGACGGTCTCGCCGCCCGCCTGCCTTACGGCGGCGGCGGCCGACGCCACCGAGTCGCCCTGCACGAGGACCGTGGTGCTCGGCTGATGGTTTCTTGCGGGTCCCAGAAGGCCGGTGGCCAGACAGGCCAGTGCGGCCAGGATCTCGAGGGCTTTGTGTCGTCTCAAATCAGCTCGCTTCCCTGTCGCCAGCTTGCGACGCGGGTCGAAAGCGCAAGCGGCATGCCAGGCGGCGGCGAGCCTCGGACACCATCCGAGCGGCGTCCGTAAACCTCTGAGTTCAGGTGAGTTGAGATCGCCCGGTCGGCGGTCCTGAGGGGCCTCCGTCGGGCCACCGGGGTGGCCGGAGCGAAGCGGGTTCGAGAAAAAGAGGCGGTTGGCGAACCGGTTTTTAGGCGTATTGCCCGCCGCCGTTTTCCCCGGACGCCTCGTCGAGGGCGGCAACCCTTCGCCTGAAGGTCGGCGGAGTCACGCCGAGCAGGGCCGACCCGGTACGCACGTCGCGCGGGAAGCGGCCGCGGATCTCGGCCAGCAGGATGACCTCGGTCTCCTTGACCAGCTCCCGCCCCGCGACGTCGTCGCGCCGCACCAGGTCGGCGAGCAGCTGGCGTACCTCGTCCCACGTGCCGGAACGGGTGGCCAGCCCGGCCTCGTTCTGCTGCGAGGCCTTCTGCAGGCGGCGCCGGAAGGTGGTCTCGGGCAGGCCGACGATCTCGGCGCCGCGCCGCGCGACCCCTTCGCCGGCCTCCGCGGCCTCGAGAATGAGGTCGTCGCCGAGCCACCGGCCGAGCGGGAAGTTGAGTCGCCCGGGCCCTTTGCCGGTGGCCTCGATCTGCCGCCCGAGGGCGCGCCGCAGCTCTTCGAGCAGCTCATCGGTGGTGGCCGGTGCCGGTCGCCCCGCCGGCCGGGCGCTCTCGCCGGCGGTGGCGGGTGCGCTCTCGCGCTCGGCGGCCGGCACGCTGCGCGGCCCGCCGACCGGCAGGGCGAGCTCGCCCGGTCCCAGGCGATCGGTCTCGCACAGGATCACCGCCTGCATCATCCGGTTCTGCAGCTCCCGCACGTTCCCCGGCCAGTCGTAGTCGAGCAGTTGCTCCTCGGCCTCGGCGGTGAGCGTGCGGATGCTCTTCTGATACTGCACCGAGAAGGTCTCGAGGAAGTGCCGCGCCAGGTGCAGAATGTCGTCGGGACGGTCGCGCAGCGGCGGGATCTCGAGGCGTACCACGTTGAGGCGGTAGTAGAGGTCCTCGCGGAACCGCCCGGCACGCACCTCGCTCGCCAGGTCGCGGTTGGTGGCGGCGATGATCCGCACGTCGACTCGCCGCGGCCGGTTGCCGCCGAGGGTGGTGAACTGCTTTTCCTGCACGAACCGCAGCAGCTTGCTCTGTACTTCGAGCGGCAGCTCGCCGATCTCGTCGAGCACCACCGTGCCGCGGTGCGCCTCGGCGATCCGCCCCTGACGGCGCTGCTGAGCTCCGGTGTAGGCGCCGCGCTCGTGACCGAACAGCTCGCTCTCGATCAGCGTCGCCGGAATGGCGCCGCAGTCCACCACCACCATCGCCTCGTCGTTGCGCGGGCTGAGCTCGTGGAGCGTGCGGGCCAGCAGCTCCTTGCCGGTGCCGCTCTCGCCGGCGATCAGGATGGTGGCGTCGGTGGGCGCCACCCGCCGTGCCGTCGCCAGCAGGTTGTCCATCTCCTGCGACCGGTAGACCAGCTTGGCCTGCTGCAGCGCCTGGCGCAGCTCGTTGAGCTCGGCCTTGAGCTTGCGCTGAGCGGTCTCCTGGCGCTTCTTCTCGAGCTCCGAGAGGCGCGCCCGGTCGAGCGCCACCGCCAGCTGGGAAGCGAGCGCTCGCAGGAAGATCAGGTCGGCGGCCTCCAGCGCCAGAGACTGCTCGCGCCCCTCGAGGAACAGGCAGCCTAGGCATTCGTCGCTGGCCAGCAGCGGCACGGCCCACTGCGAAGACGCATCGTCGTCGTCGCCGCGGGCGGCTTCGCTCGGCCGCCCTTCGGCCACCGCCAGCCGCAGCAGCTCGACCTCGCGCGGCCCCAGCTCGACCGTCTCCACCCTGACCTGCGGGCCCGAGTCGCTGGCGCTCTTGGTCAGCCCGCGCACCAGCTGGAGATCGCCGGCCTCGTCGCGCGAGTACAGCGCCACCCGTTCGGGCTTGAAGGTGGTGTACAGCCTGTCGACCACCTCCGCCGCCAGACGGTCGAACTGCTGGTTCACCGCGATGACGTCGATGGTGTCCCACAGCAGGACCATGTTGCGGTAGTCCTTGGTCATGTTGCCGGTGAAGATGCCGCTCAGCCGGTCGAAGTTGCCGGTCTCCTCGGCGCCGGAGCGCTGCTCCCAGTCGATCACCACGCCGCCGCCGACCCGTTTGGCGGCGTTGAGCGCCTGGTCGGCGCGCCGGATCAGGTCGAGGTGGTGGCGGATGTCCTCGTCGCCGGGCTCGAACACCGCCACGCCGGCGCTGAAGCCGAGCCGCACCGCGCCGTCGAGGAAGGCTCCCTCGGTCGCCGCGCGCAGCAGCTTCTCGGCCACCCGCCGGCAGCCGTCGAGGGCGGTGCCGGGGAGGGTGATGGCGAAGATCACGCCGCCGTAGCGCGCCAGGTTGTCGGAAGCGCGCAGGGCGGTGCGCAGCCGCTGGCTTACGGCGCGCACGATGTCGTCGCCCGCCTGGCGGCCGAACCGCTCGTTGATGGCGGCGAAGTCGTCCGGGTTGACCAGGATCAGCGACAGCGGGTGACCGCTGACCCGCGCCTTCTCCAGCTCCTCCGACAGCACCGCCTGGAAGCCGGCACGGTCCGGGAGACCGGTGATCGGGTCCTTCAGGATGGCCGACACCTGGGCCGTGTGACTGGCCAGAGCGCCGCCCATCGCGAACAGCCACTGCCACCACTCCTGGCGCTCGCTGCCGGCGGTGAGCGCGGCGGGCAGGTCGGTCCGCTCCAGCCGCTCCGCCACCGGCGGTCCGCCGGCCTCGAAGCGCAGGCCGAGCCACGCGCTGGGCGGACGGGAGCCGGCGGCCTCCGCGTCCGATTGCCGCCGGCCGGGCCGGCCGGAGCCGGATCCCACCAGCTGCTCCGGCATGACCGCCAGCGCCCAGGCCGAGTGCACCGCCGGCAACGCGATCAGCCCGCCGCCGGCGGTGGCGCTGTCGAGCACCTCGATGCCGCCCGGCCCCGGGTCGCCCTCCGGCGTCTCGGCCGCGAACTGCTGGGCTGCCTCCAGGTCCACCAGCTCGTCGACCGGCTCGTCGCCGCCGTCGTGGATCAGCACCGAGCGGGCCAGACCGGTCAGCGAGGGCGGCACGAACAGCGCCACCGAGCGGGCTCCGCTGAGCCGCCGGATGCCCTGCACGTAGGAGCGCAGCAGTTCGGTCGATTCGATCAAAACCGTGCTGGGTTCGCGGTCGAGTGGTCGACGGCAGCCGGACCACTGCAGCCCGCCCGCCTGGTCGGGTTCGTTTGGCGCGGGGATCGTACCACGAGCGCGCCGAAAAAGCGGCAGTGAAGCGGTTTCTTTCGCCCTCAGCCCAGGATCGAGGCCGCCAGTTCGCCCAGCAGCTCGACCAGCGGGCTCCGGGCGGGCGCGGGAAGGGGCTCCGGCGGGGCGCCGTCGAGCCGCTCGAGACGGCGGCGCAAGCGATGCTCCTCGCGCTGCCGCTCGGCCGTCTCGCGCTCACCGCCGGCTCGCACCCAGGCGAGGATGCGGGCCAGCTCCTCGGCGTCGAACCAGACGCCGTGGGCGGCGCAGCTGTCGACGATGACGCCGCTCCGCCGCCCGAAGTTGAGGCGGTGCATCAGCTGCCCGCAGTCGGGACACGGTCGGTAGGCCGGGTCCTGGCGCGCGCCGGGGTTCGGCGGCGCGCGGTGGAGGCCGCCGTCGGGAGGCGCCTCGCGACGCGCCTGGGCGAGCAGATGGCCGAGCACTTTCCGACCCAGCCACAGGCCAGCGCAGCGCGGACACTCGAGCACCGCGACCGCGGCTTCGTCCAGCCGCCGGCTGGTCAGGACTGCCGTGTCGCCGCACGCCGGGCAGGGGCGGCTGGTGACCTCGCCGAGCGGCTGGGGTGCCACCAGCGTGGCGCAATGGTGGCAGTAGCGGGCCCGGTCGCTGATCCGGGTCATGCACGACGGGCAGAGGGTGTGCAGGTCGCGCTCGTGCAGCGTGAAGTCGGCGCCGCAGTAGCCGCACGCCCGGGCGCCGCCCTGGCGCGGCCCGCCGCAGGCCGAGCAGCGGACGACGGCCGCATCGCGCGGCCGGGAGCGCGGTACGGCGAGGCGCCGCCCGCACAGGCAGTGGAACAGCTCGCCCACAGCGTGCCCCGACACGTCGTACTGACGGGAGCAGCGGTCGCACGCCGCCAGCCTGCGCAGCCGCTTCGACATGCCCCGAGTGTAAACCCACCGAACCTCATCGCGTGCGGCTGCGTCTGATGAAACAAACGCCTCGCGGCGGGCGTACTCCAACTGACCGCGGCACCGCCGCCCGGCCGCCCCCCAACCAACCCCGAGAGGGCGATTCATGCCATCCCGAGATCCGTCCCCAGCCGGTAACCGCCGCCCGCGCCGCCGGCTGCTGTACGTCGCCGTCGGCCTGGCCGTGCTGGCAGCGGCGACCCTCACCGTGATCAGCCTCACCGCGCCGCGCGCCAACGGTGCCGCCGGCCAGCCGCCGGCCGAGGCCGAGGCCGGCGACGAGACCCCCGAGAAGGCGCCGGTGCCGGTGGAGGTCGCCGCGGTGGCCAGCGGCGAGATCTCCTCCTACATCTCGGCCACCGCCAACCTGGTGGCTGAGCACCAGGTAACAGCTCTGGCCGAGATCGAGGGCCGCATCGCCCGCCTGCTGGTGGACGAGGGCGACCGGGTCCGCCGCGGCCAGCAGCTGGCGGTGCTGGTGCGCGACGACCAGGAGATCCTGCTGCGCAAGGCCGAGCTGCGCGAGGCCAGCGCCACCGCTGCCTACCGGCGTGGCGAGGACCTGATCGCCAAGGAGCTGATCAGCCGTGAGGAGTTCGACCGGCTGACGATCGACTACGAGATAGCCCGCCAGGAGCTGGCCGAAGCGCAGTGGGGGCTCGACAAGACAGTCATCCGGGCGCCGTTCGATGGCCGCGTCACCGCCCGCGAGGTGCAGGTCGGCCAGCATCTGCGTCCCGGCGACGAGCTGTTCGAGATCACCGACTTCGACCCGCTGATCGCCCGCATCTTCCTTCCCGAGCGGGACATCCTGGGGCTCGAGGCGGGCCGCGACGTGCGCATCGCCCTGAACGCCGACGCCTCGATCCGCTTCGGCGGGCGCATCCGGCAGATCAGCCCGGTGGTCGACACCGCCACCGGCACCGTCAAGGTCACCGTCGAGGCCGCCGATCCGCCGCCGGCGGTGCGGCCGGGGAGCTTCGTCTCGATCCACATCGTGCGCCAGACGCGCGGCGACGCGGTGCTGGTGCCGCGCGAGGCGGTGCTGCGCGAGCTCAAGCAGGCCCACGTCTTCGTGGCGACCGCCGCCGGCGCCGAGAAGCGCCAGGTCGAGCTGGGTCTCGAGGAGGGAGCGGTGGTCGAGGCGCTGAGCGGTGTGACGCCGGGTGAGCGGGTGATCGTCGCCGGCCAGGGCGGCCTCAAGGACGGCTCCCCGATCAAGGTCCTGGACGCCGGCGCGCCGTCGGCGGGATAGGGCCGGCCGGCGCATGGGCATCGTCGGTTTCTCCCTGCGCCGCAGGGTCACCATCTCGATGGTGGCGGTGGCGCTGGTGCTGTTCGGGATGGTGGCCTTCGGGCGGCTGTCGGTGAACCTGCTGCCCGAGCTGTCGTATCCGAGCCTCACCGTCGAGACCCGGCTGGCGGGCGCCGCCCCGCCCGAGGTCGAATCGCTGGTCTCGCGGCCGATCGAGGAGGTGGTGGGGGTGGTCGCCGGCGTCAAGCGGCTGACCTCGGTGTCGAAGCCGGGGCTGTCGCAGGTGACCCTGGAGTTCGACTGGGGCCGCGACATGGACTTCGCGGCGCTCGACGTGCGTCAGAAGCTGGACATGATCCGCCTGCCGCGCGAAGCCGACAAGCCGGTGCTGCTGCGTTTCGATCCCGCCAACGACCCCATCCTGAGGCTGTACCTGACCGGCGGCGCCGATCTCTACCAGCTGCGTTACGTCGCCGAGGAGGTGCTCAAGAAAGACCTCGAGTCCACCGAGGGGGTGGCCGCCATCAAGGTCAACGGCGGCTACGAGGAGGAGATCCAGGTCCGCGTCGACGAAGGCAAGCTGTCGCTGCTCGGGCTGGCCATCGGCGACGTGAACGAGCGCCTGCTGCGGGAGAACGTCAACCAGGCGGGCGGCAGCCTGTACGAGGAGGAAGCGCGCTACCTGGTGCGCGCCAACAACGAGTTTGCCAGCCTCGACGACATCCTCGAGACCGTGCTGTTCAGCCACCAGGGCCGGCGGGTCAAGGTGGCCGACGTCGCCACCGTCGTGCGTGGCCACCGGCAGCGCGAGGTGATCAGCCGGTTCGGCGGCACCGAGGCGGTCGAGCTGGCGCTCTACAAGGAGGGCGGTGCCAACACGGTGCAGGTGGCCCGCCTCGTGGCCAACCGGCTGGACCAGGTCCGGCGCGAGCTGCCGGAGGGCATCGAGCTGGTGACCGGTGTCGATCAGTCGGAGTTCATCCGGGCGTCGATCGGCGATGTGTTGCAGAACGCCCTGCTGGGTGGGGCGATCGCCATCGTCGTCTTGCTGCTGTTCCTCAAGGATCTGCGCAGCACGCTGATCATCGGCGTCTCTATCCCGATCTCGGTGGTGGCGACCTTCTTCCTGATGTACCGCACCGGCACCAGCCTCAACGTCATGTCGCTGGGCGGGCTGGCGCTCGGCGTGGGGATGCTGGTCGACAACGCCATCGTCGTCCTGGAGGCGATCTTCAAGCGGCGCGAGGCCGGCGCCGACGCCTTGGAGGCGGCCCGCGCCGGCGCCTCGGAGGTCGGCCGGGCGGTGGCCGCCTCGACCCTCACCACGGTGGCGGTCTTTCTGCCGGTGGTCTTTCTCGAGGGCGTGGCGGCGCAGCTGTTTCGCGACATGGCGCTTACCGTGTCGTTCTCGCTCATCGCCTCGCTGGCGGTGTCGCTCACCCTGATCCCGATGCTCGCCGCCTGGACCGGCGGCGGCTTCGAGCGCGCCGCCGAGGCCGCGCCACCGGCCGGCGGCCGGCTGCGGCGGGTGCTGCGGGCGGTGCTGGTGACCGCGCCGGCCGCGCTGCTTGCCGGGCTGCGCTGGCTGGCAAGCCGGCTGTGGCGCGGCGCCGCGTGGGCGGTGCGGCCGGTGGCGGCCGGCTTCGACCGCGCGCTGGCGGGGGCCTCCGACGCCTATCCCACGCTGCTGCGCGCCGCCCTGCGCTCGCGTGGCGCGGTGCTGGCGGCCGCGCTGCTGCTGTTCGCCGGCGCGGTGTGGACGGTGCCGCGGCTCGGCTTCGACCTGATTCCGGTGTTCTCGCAGGGCGAGTTCAGCTTTCTGGTGGAGCTGCCCGAGGGGACGCCGCTCGAGGCCACCGACCGGTTCATCGCCGACGTCGAAACGGCGGTCGCGGGCGACGCCCGCGTGGCCAGCTTCTCGAGCATCGTCGGCGGCCGCGGGCTGGCGCTGACCAGCACCGGCTCCGAGGGTGAGAACTCCGCTCGGCTGCAGATCAAGATGGCCGCCGGCACCACGCCGGCCGACGAGCAGGCGGTGGTCGGCGTGTTGCGCCGCAAGCTCGGCCGCTCGGGCCTGGCACGCTTCGAGTTCGAGCGCCCGACCTTCTTCAGCTTTCGCAAGGCGGTCGAGCTAGAGGTTTACGGCGACAGCCTGGCCGAGCTGCACGCTGCCGCCGACCAGCTGCGCGCGACCGTTGCATCCGTGCCGGGTACGGCGGACGTGGAGTCGACCGCCGAGCTCGGCAACCCCGAGCTGCAGATCCTGTTCGACCGCAGCCAGCTGGCGCAGCTCGGTCTCGATCTGGGCGGCGTGGCCGAGACCGTGCGCAACAAGGTGCAGGGCGAGGTGGCGACGCGCTTCACCGAGGGCGACCGCGAGATCGACATCGTGGTGCGGTCGGTGGAGCTCGGGCGCGCCTCGGTCGACGACGTGCAGGATTTCATCATCGGCCAGCGGGAGGGCGTGCCGATCTTCCTCAAGTCGGTGGCCCGGGTTCGGCAGACCGAGGGGCCGAGCGAGATCCGTCGCATCGGCCAGAAGCGGGCGGCGGTGATCTCGGCCAACCTCGACGGCCGCGACATGGCGGCGGTGGCGGCCGACGTCCGGCAGCGCCTCGCCGACGAGCCGCTGCCGGCCGGCGTCACCGCCAGCCTCAGCGGCCAGGAGCAGGAGCGCGCCGAGGCGCTGGCCTCGCTGATGATGGCCATGGCGCTGGCGATCTTCCTGGTCTACCTGGTGATGGCGTCGCAGTTCGAGTCGTTCCTGCACCCGTTCGTGATCATCTTCACGCTGCCGCTGGGAGCGGTGGGGGTGGTGGCGGCGCTCGCCTCGACCGGCCGCACGGTCAACGTGGTGGCGATGATCGGCGCCGTCATGCTGGCGGGCATCGTGGTCAACAACGCCATCGTGCTGATTGACGCGGTCAACCAGCGGCGACGCGCCGGGCTGGCCAAGCTCGAGGCGCTGGTAGCGGCCGGCCAGGACCGCCTGCGGCCGATCTTGATGACCTCGGCCACCACCATCCTCGGTCTGCTGCCGATGGCGCTGGGGCTGGGCGAGGGCGCCGAGCTGCGAGCGCCGCTGGCGATCACCGTGATCGGCGGACTGTCGGCGGCGACGCTGCTGACGCTGTTCGTGATCCCGGTGGTGTACTCACTGGTCGACCGCGCTCCCGAAGCCGCCCGTGACGAGCGGCCGGCGCCGGCCAGCGAGGCCGCTGCGGTCGCGCGGCCGCTCGGCGAGGCGGGCTGATGCGGCTGCCCCGGCTCGCCGTCGAGCGGCCGATCACCACCGCCATGGTGCTGATCAGCGTGCTGGTGGTGGGCGGCATCGCCATGGTGCGTCTGCCGCTGGCCTACCTGCCGGAGGTCGACGCGCCGTTCATCGGCATCGAGGTGCCGTACCCCAACTCCAACCCGGCACAGGTGGAGAAGGAGATCGCCAAGCCGGTGGAGGAGGTGCTGGCCACCCTGCCCGGGGTCAAGACGCTCAACGCCAACGCCAACGCCGACCGCGCCGAGTTCTTCCTCGAGTTCGACTGGGGCTACGAGCTGGACGTCGTCCGCATGCAGGTGAGCGAGAAGATGGACCAGATCAAGCCCGACCTGCCGGCCGGCATCGGCGAGGTGGTGATCTTCTCGTTCAACACCTCCGACATCCCGGTGGTCGAGGCGCGGATCTCGGCCCAGGGGGTCGACCTGTCGGAGAGCTACGAGCTGATCGAGGCGCGCATCCTCAACCGGATCCGCCGGGTGCCGGGGGTGGCGCGCGTCACCCTCGACGGCGTGGCGCCCAGGGAGGTGCGGATCGACCTGGTGCTCGACCGCATCCGCGAGCACGGGGTGGACGTCGGCGCGCTGATCGGGCGGCTGCGTGGCGCCTCGTCGAACCTGGTGCTGGGTCAGGTCGAGGACGGCGGCCTGCGGTTCACCGCCCGCGCGCTCGGCGAGTTCGCCTCGCTCGACGAGATCGCCGAGCTGCCGGTGGGCGTCAACGGCCTGCGCCTCGGCGACCTGGCCGAGGTGAGCTACGAGGAGCCGCCGTACCCGCACGGCCGCCACCTCGACGGCAGCTTCGCCATCGGCCTGAGCGTGTTCAAGGAGTCGACCGCCAACACGGTCGAGGTGGTGCGGTCGGTGATGCGGGTGATCCAGGAGGACATCGACGCCGACCCGCTGCTCAAGGGGGTCAAGCTGTTCGTCTGGGAGGACCAGGCGGAGGAGATCGTGGGCGGCCTGCGCGGGCTGCTGATGGCCGGCACCATCGGTGCGGTGCTGGCGGTGCTCAGCCTGTACTACTTCCTGCGGCGGTTCGATTCGACGCTGATCGTGTCGCTGTCGATCCCGTTCTCGATCCTCGCCGCCTGCGGCCTGCTGTACTTCCTGGGCAAGAGCCTCAACGTGCTGTCGATGATGGGTCTGATGCTGGCGGTGGGCATGCTGGTGGACAACGCGGTGGTGGTGCTGGAGTCGATCGACCGCACCCACCGCAGCGAGCCGGACCGCAAGCGCTCCGCGCTCACCGGCGCCCGCCAGGTGTCGACCGCGGTGGCGGCCTCGACCCTGACCACCCTGATCGTCTTCCTGCCGCTGATCGTCGGCGCCCGCACCGGTCTCACCACCTGGCTCAAGGAGATCGGCATCACCATCGCCATCGCCCTGGCCTGCTCGCTGTTCTCGTCGCTGACCCTCATCCCGCTGATGTCGGCCCACTTTCTGGGGCGGCGGCGGAGCCGCCAGGTGGGCTCGTTCGCCCGGCTCGAAGAGGGCTACGTCAAGACCTTGCGCTGGACGCTCGGCCACCCGTTGAAGACCACCGGGCTGCTGGCGCTGTTCATCGTCCTGGGGGTGCTGCCGATCCCGCTCGGCTGGGTGGAGAGCGCCATCTTCTCGGGCACGGTGAACGAGCGGCTGTACCTCGAGTACGAGTTCGACGACTTCACCTTCAAGTCGGAAGCGGAGCGCGCGGTCGACCGGGTGGAGGCCTACCTCGAGGCCAACCGCGAACGGTTCCTGATCCGCTCGATCTACAGCTTCTTCAGCGAGAACCAGGCCGGCACCACGCTGGTGCTGACGCGCAAGAACCTCACCGACGACGAGATCAAGGAGCTGCGCAAGGAGGTGCGCGAGGGCCTGCCGGAGATCGCCGGCGTACGGCTGCTGTTCGAGGACGACGCCGACCAGGGCGGCGGTACCACCTCGTTCGCGGTCAAGCTGTTCGGCCAGGACACCGGGGTGCTCGAGAGTTTCGCCGACGAGGCGCTGCGCCGCATCGAGACCCTCGACGGCGTGCAGGACGTGCGCACCTCGCTGCGCGACGCCCAGCGCGAGATCCAGGTACGGATCGACCGCGGCAAGGCCGAGCGCGCCGGCCTGGCGGCGCAGGACCTGGCCGACGTGTTCTCGTTCACCCTCGGCTCGATGAGGCTGCCGCGGTTCAACGCCGGCGAGCGGGAGGTGGAGACCTGGCTGGCGCTGAGGCTCGAGGACCGGGAGAACCTCGAGGACCTCAAGCGGCTGACCGTCGGCTCGGGCCCCAGCGGCCGGCCGGTGCTGCTGGGCGACGTCGCCAGCTTCGAGATCGTGCGGCGGCCGCGCGCCATCCGGCGCGAAGACCGCAAGGTGCGGGTTGCGGTGCGCGGCAGCTACGAGGGCGACGACTGGAACGCCACCCAGCAGGAGATCGCGGGACTGATGGACGCCTTCGACCTGCCGGCCGGCTACTCCTGGTCGTGGGGCGACCGCATCGTCGAGCAGCAGGACCAGAGCCAGCAGATGGCGGTCAACTTCCTGCTCGCCCTGGTGCTGGTCTACCTGGTGATGGCGTCGCTCTTCGAGTCGCTGTCGCAGCCGTTCGCCATCCTGTTCGCCATCCTGTTCGCTTTCCCCGGCGCCATCTGGGCGCTGGCGATCACCGGCACGCCGCTCAACCTGATGGCGCAGATCGGCTTTCTGATCCTGATGGGCATCGTGGTCAACAACGGCATCGTGCTGCTGGATCACGTCAACCGGCTGCGGCGGCGCGGGCTGTCCAAGCACGACGCCATCCTGGAGGCCGGGCGCGAGCGGCTGCGGCCGGTGCTGATGACCGCCGCCACGACCATCATCGGACTGGTGCCTCTGGCGGTGCGCGGCCCCGCCACCTCGGGCATCTTCTACTTCCCGCTGGCGCGCTCGGTGATGGGCGGCCTGATGTCGTCGGCGGTGGTGACGCTGGTGGCGCTGCCGCTGGTCAGCCTGGCGGTGGAGGCGATCGGCGACTGGTTCAAGCGGCTGTGGCGGCTGTCGGCAGGCGGAGGCGAGCCGCGCCCGGCGCCAGCAGCGATCATCGAGCAGCCGTCGCGGATCGGCGGTGGCTTGCCCTGAGCGACCTCTCGAACGCCGGCGCGCCGGAAGTCCGCCGAGAGCTGCTGGCTAGCCGCCCAGGTTCTCGACCAGGATGAGGTCGGCGCCGCGGGCGTCGTTCTGCGCGTATACGAGCCATCGACCGTCCGGCGAGACGGACAGACGGCCTTGGCGCGTGCCGGCCAGTCGAGCGAAGATGGCCGATGCTCCGGTTCGAGGATCGAGCCGCTCGACCTCCGTCGTGCCGTTGCCGACGCGTACCGCGTAGAACAGCTCTCCCCGCCACAGAGCGAAGCCGCGACGGGAGAGGCCTTCCCGCTCGACCAGGAGCGTCTCGCGGCCGCCGGCCAGCGCTCTGCGCCAGATTCCGGCGGGCGGTCCGGCCCGCAGAAGGTAGACGTAACGGTGATCGTCGGATACCAGCGGCAGCATCCCGCCTCCCTCGGTGACCTGCTGCGGTGTTCCGCCGCCGGCGGGCACTCGCCAGATCTGGTTGGCGCCGGTGCGTGCCGAGTAGAAGTAGATCCACCGCCCGTCGGCCGACCAGTCGCAGGCATGAGCGGAGGCGGCGTCCCAGGTCAGCTGGCGCGGGAATCCGCCGTCGACCTGGCCCACGAAGAGATGGTACTGATCGCCGACCTGTTGGCTGAAGGCCAGCTGCCGCCCGTCCGGCGACCAGCAGGGCCAGTTCGCCCTGGCCGGCGTGGCGTACGGTGAGCACGCGTCGCCGTCGGCGTGACAGATCCAGATCTGGAAATCCCCGGAGCGGTTCGAGACCAGGGCGATGCGCTCGCCGTCGGGCGAGTAGCGCGGCGCCCAGTCGTCACGTGTCGAGGCAATCAGGCTACGCGGCGCCTGCGGCAAAGCTGCCGCGGGACCGGCGATGCGCCAGACGTTGGCGTCGGTGAGGTCCTGCGAGAAGACCAGCCGGTCACCGCTCGCCGCGACAGTCAGGTCGCCGGCTTCCTGGCCGAAACCCAGCTGTGTGACCTTGCCGGCGAGCGAGCTTCGCCACAGGCCGGTGGCGCCCTGCCAGGGCGTGGAAAACAGCAGGGCCGAGGCGTCCGGCATCCAGTCCATTCCCTGGATCCAGCCGCTTTGCTCCACGATGAGTCGTGGCTCGCCGGCCGGCAGAGGCTGCAGGTAGATCTCGCTTCTGGGCGCCTCGTACCAGCGGACGTAGGCGAGGCTGAGGCCGTCCGGCGCGAAGACCGGCAGCCTGTCGCTGACAACGCCTTGCCGGTGCGGCGGAGCGGCCACCTCTGCGGTTTCACCGCTGTCCGTAGAGAGCAGGAGGATCCTACCCGAGTCGAGAGCGTGGCGGCGCTCCACGAAGGCCAACTGCGCGCCACCGGGCGACCAGTCCAGGTAGGCGATCGAGGACTCGGGAGTCGACCAGAGGACACGCTCCTTGCCGCCCAACGCTGGGATCGAGACAACCTGGCCACCGCCCCCGTTCGCTCTCCGCACGAACGCGATCTGGTCGCCCCGCGGCGACCAAGCCGGGTAGCCGATCCGACCCGACTCACGGGTCAGCTGCAGCGGCTCGTCCGCCCCGAGCAGCATGACGTAGAGGTCGAACCCCGAGCCCCGTCCGCGATCCCACAAGAAGGCGATCTGATCGCCGCGCGGCGACAGCGCCGGCTGCGTTTCGGAGCCCGACCAGGAAGTCAGCGGCAGAGCACGCAGAGCCGGTGTCGGGGGTGCCGCCCGCCAGCGGTAGAGGAAGCTGGCGAGCACGCCGGCGGCCAGCAGCGCGACAGCGGTCAGCAAGAGGGTCCGGCCTCTCCGACCGCGGTCGAACCGCGAGACCGGCGCGACGTCGCCGGACTCGGACTCTCGTCGCAGGCCGGCGAGGTCGTTTCGCATGTCCAAGACCGACTGGTACCGGTGCGGGGGGTCCTTCTCGAGGCCCCGGGCGATGATCCTGCCCAAATGGCGCGGCAGGTCGGGCCGTAGCGCCGTCACCGGTGGCGGCTCGACGGCGAGGATCGCAGCCCGCAGCTCGACCTGGCTCGAGCCTTCGAACGGGCGGCGACCGGTCGCCATCTCGTACAGCACGATGGCCAGTGAGAAGATGTCGGAGCGGTGGTCGACAGCCCCGCCGGCGGCCTGCTCGGGGGACATGTACGCGGCGGTGCCCGGCGCCTGCCCGGCGCGGGTCAGCGGGGTGGTAGACGTCGACGTCCGGCTGCTTGCCGGAGCGCGCGGCTCGTCCTCTAGCAGCTTGGCCAGGCCGAAATCGAGCACCGCCACCTGGCCGTCGTCGCCCAGCATGATGTTGGCAGGCTTGAGGTCGCGGTGGACTATGCCCTTGGCGTGCGCCGCGGCGACCGCGTCGGCCACCGGAACGGCAATGTCGAAGAACGCTTCGAGCGGCAGCCCTTGCCGCGGGATCCGCCGCGACAGCGGCCGGCCCGATACGAGCTGCATGGTGATGAAGTGCAGGCCGTCCGCCTCCTCGATCGAGAACACGGTGACGATGTTCGGATGGTCCAAGGCGGCCACCAGCGTCGCTTCGCGCTTGAACCGCTCGAGCCGCTCTCGGCGCGCGGCCAGCTCGGCTGGCAGCAGCTTGAGGGCGACACGGCGTTGCAGCCGTAAGTCGTGGGCCAGATAGACCTCACCCATCCCGCCTGCGCCCAGCTTGTCGAGGATCCGGTAGTGCGAGATCGTGCGGCCGATCATCGTCGGGCCTGTACTCCTCGCGGGGAGGGGGCTGCACGACGATTCTAGCCCGGCGCGATGGGGCCGGGTCGCGGCCGCCGGTATACTCCCAGGCTCATGACCGAGCCTTCGCCGACCACGGCGACTGCCGCCGGGCTGCGCCGCGAGTTGTGCGGCTTCCTCAGCCTCGAGGCGCCGTTCCTGATCCCGCTGTTGCCGGAGAGCGGCGGCGACGAGGAGGTGGAGGCGGTGCTGCTGGCGGAGGTCGACCGGCTGCTGCGGCCGGCAGCCGACCTCGCCACGGTCGAGCTGTACCCGTTCGTCGACCACGCCCGGGCCGCCGGCTGGCGGCGCGAGGAGCTGTCGCAGGCGGTCCAGGGGTTCTTCCACCGCCGGCGGATCAGGGCGTCGCTCAGCCAGCCGGAGCGCCGGTTGATGTTCCGCACCATGCTGCTCACCCGGGCGCTGGACGACTTTCTCAAGCGGGCGTTCGAGGAGAGGGAGATCACCTGGCGCGACTACCCGTCGCCCCAGAAGGGCTTCCGCTCGACCGGGCAGGAGGCGATCGTCGGCGCCGCCTTGAGGCTGCGGCGGCCGCCGGCCGTGCCGGCGGGTCCGGACTACCAGGGCGACTACATCTCGCCGCTCATCCGCGACCTCGGCGCGCTGCTGATGTTCATGCCCGATCCGGTCCACCCGATGCTGGTGCAGTACGGCAAGGCCGGCACCCCGGTGGGTGGCCGCGACCTGCACTGCGGCGATCTCGACCACGGCGTGCTGCCGCCGGCCGCGCCGCTGGCGATCGCGGTGCAGACCCTGATGGGCATGGCTTTCGCCCTCAAGCGGCGTGGCGAGGACCGGATCTGCGTGGCGTTCATCGGCGACGGCGGGTCGAGCCTCGGGGAGTGGCACGAGGCGGTCAACCTGGCGGCGGTGCAGCGGCTGGGCATCGTCTTCGTGGTCGAGAACAACCAGTGGGCGCTAGGCACTCACGTCAGCGAGCAGACCCGCGCGCCACGCTTCGCGCTACGCGCCGCGGGCTACGGCATGCCCGGCGTGACGTTGTTCGGCAACGACCCGGAGGAGGTCGCCGCGGGCGTGGCGTGGGCCGCGCAGCGCGCGCGCGCCGGCGACGGACCGAGCCTGGTGGAGCTGGTCTCCTACCGCCGGCCCGGCCACGCCCACCACGACGACGACCGCTTCCACGGCAACCCGGCGGCCGGCCTCCCGGGCTATGAGCTGCCCGAGGAGGCCGCGGCATGGGCGGCGCGCGACCCGATCGAGCTCTACCAGGAGCGGCTGCTGACGAGCGGCGCGCTCGGCCCGCTCGAGGTGGAGGCGATGCGCGACGCGGTGCGCATCGAGATCGAGTCGGCTGCCGAGCGGGCGGCGGCCGCCGCCTGGCCCGAGCCGGCCTCCTACCGCCAGGCGGTGTGGGCGCCGCGCACGCTGCCGCGGCCGGCAGCCGCCGCCTCGCCCCGGGTCAAGCGGATGGCCTACGACGAGGCGGTGCGCGACGCGCTCGCCGAGGCGATGAGGGAGAGCGAGGACGTGGTGGTGCTGGGCGAGGACGTCGGCGGCCGCTACGGCGGCGCCTTCGGAGTCACCCGCGGCCTGGCCAAGGAGTTCGGCGCCGACCGCTGCCTCAACACGCCGCTGGCCGAGTCGGCGATCGTCGGCTGTGGAGTGGGGGCGGCGATCCTCGGACTGCGACCGGTGGTCGAGATGCAGTTCGCCGACTTCCTGGCGCCGGGCTTCAACGCGCTGGTAAACAACGCCGCCAAGATCCACTGGCGGTGGGGCAGACCGGTCCCGCTGGTGGTGCGGCTGCCGTACGGTGCGGCGACCGGCAACCACCAGCGGCTTCTCGGCGGCGGCCCGTTCCACAGCCAGTGCCCCGAGATGTGGTTCGTGCGCACGCCGGGCTGGAAGGTGGTGGCGCCGGCGACGCCCGCCGACGCCAAGGGGCTGCTGCTGGCCGCCATCCGCGACGACAACCCGGTGATCTACCTCGAGGCCAAGGGGCTGTACGGCTTCTTCCGCACCGACCTGCGCGAGGAGGTGCCGCTGGGGCCAGAGCACGAGGTGCCCATCGGCCGCGCCGCGCTGCGCCGCGAGGGCGGCGACCTGACGGTGCTCGCCTACGGCGCCATGGTGTGGGCCGCGCTCGCCGCCGCCGACACGCTGGCCGCGGAGGGCATCGCCGCCGAGGTGATCGACCTGCGGAGCCTGTGGCCGCTCGACGTCGAGGCGGTGACCGCGTCGGTGCGCAAGACCGGCCGCGCGCTCATCGTGCACGAGGACACGCGACGCGGCGGCTTCGGCGGCGAGCTGGCGGCGCGGCTGGTGGAGGAGGTCTTCTACTACCTCGACGCTCCGGTGCGGCGGGTGACCGCTCCCGACACGCCGGTGCCGTACTCGCCGCCGCTCGAGCACGACTTCCTGCCGCGTGCCGAGCAGGTGGTGGCCGCGGCGCGCGAACTGCTGGCGAGCTGACCGGCGGCGGCGTCAGTCGAGCGTGAAGCGGAAGCTCTCGAGCCGCTGACCGCCGCGGTCGTACAGCTCGATGGCGTACACGCCGGCGGCCAGTGACGCCGTCGGCAGGCTGAGCGTGAAGCCGCCGTCGGGGTCGCGACGCACCCCGTCCAGGTCGTGGATCCGGCGGCCGGCGGCGTCGCGCACCGCCAGTCGCGCCGCCGGCGCGCCGTCCGGCAGCTCGCTGTTGAGGATCAGCGTCACCGCCCCCCGGTCGGCCGGCACGGCGGCGGCCGCGGCGCCCGGCCCGCGCAGCACCGAGCCCTCGGGCCACAGATCGGCGATGGCCACGTTGAGCCGCGGCCGCGAGAGCTCCTGCAGCTGGCGCTCGAGCTCGGCGACCTGCCGCTCGCCGGCGGCCACACGCTCGGCCAGCTCGGCGCTGGTGGCGGCGAGCGACTCGAGGCGCTCGCCGACGGGCGCCGCCGGCGCTGCGGCGGCCTGCATACGGGCGATCTCGCCCTCGAGCTCGTCGACTCGCTGGCGGGCGGCCACCTGCCCCGCGCCGGCGTCGAGACGCCGGCTTCCCAACCAGCCGCTGATCCCGACCACGGCGACGATGGTCGCCGCCACTGCGGCCAGCCGCCAGCGCGCGGCGATCCGGAGGCCGTCGGGCCGGGACCGGGGCTGGTCGGCGAGGATCCGGTGGCGGCTGTCGTGGATCAGGGCCAGCTCGTGGGCGCAGCTGGTGCAGCCGTCCAGGTGGGCTTCGATCAGGTCGCCGCCGTTGCGGCGGTCTCCGCTGGCGTAGCCGACGAGCTGGCGGCTGGTGGGGTGGCCGCCGAACAGCAGCCACCCTTCCCGGCTCTCGGCCAGCTCGCCCCGGCAGCGGGGGCAGCTCTCCAGGTGGGCCTCGACGGCCGCCTGTTCGGCGGCCGTGAGGGACCCGTTGAGGTGCCAGGGCAGCAGCTCGGTCGCGGTGTCACAGTCCAAGGATGCAGTTCCTCCCTCGTGCTCTTAGGCGCCCGTGAGCCGTTTTCGCTACACCTCCGCCGAGGCCAGAAGCTGGCGGCGCAGCTCGACGGCGCGCTTGCGACAGCGCATCACCCGCACCCTGAGGGTCCCCTCCGCCACCCCCAGCTCGGCGCTCATCTCGCGGTAGCTCTTGCCGGCCAGCACCATCGCCCACAGGAGTTGGCACTCCTCGGAGATCCGCTCCATGACCCGCCGCACCAGGTCTGCGGACTCGCTCCAGCGGCGCCGGTCGGCCGACTGCTCCAGCGCCAGCCGCTTGAGGCCGGGATCCTCCAGCTCGGTCTCCTGGCGGCGGCCCTGAGCCCGTATCTGGTCGAGGCACGAGTGGCTGACCACCCGCCACAGGTAGGTCCGCAGCCGCGCCCGTCCCTCGAACTGGTCGCGGCTGAGCAGCCGGTAGACCTCGAGATGGATCTCCTGCAGCGCGTCCTCCCAGCGGCTGCCCAGCCGCCGGCGGTAGGAGGCGGCCGCCTTGGCGATCCACTGCTCGAGGGTGCCGACGGCCTCGGGCTCGCCGTCGAGATAGGCGGCTATCAGCTCGCGCTCCTGGCGGTTTTCGCTCGGCACGGTGCGGACCCCTCGGCGGAAGGCCGCCCAATGGTGTCGTGGCCTCTCAGCCAAGTCAATCGACAGCCGCTACAATGGACGCATCGTTCTCGTTCGCGAGCCCGAGCAGGAGTCAGGAGTCGTCCTTCGTGCCGACCAGCCCGAGCCTCCATCGCCCGATTCGGCCGCTCGCCGGAGCCCTGGCGGCGGCTCTCCTGCTGCTGGCTGCGGCGGGCTCGCCGACGCCCCTCGCCGAGACCCCGCCGTTGGGCCTGCTGCTCGGCGTGCCGGCGACGGGCTCACTGGCGGCAGGCGGCCAGGCCGAGTTCCGGCTGCGCCTCGACGGGCCGGCCTTCGTGCGGCTGGTTCTCGAGTCGCGGGGCGGCGAGATCGTCCCGACCCTGACCGACGCCGCCGGACGCGCGGTGGCGACGGCGCAGCCGCCAGCGGGTGGCATCGACTGGCTGGCGCTGGCCGCGGTGACCGGTGAGGCCGGCGACTTCGGCGTCCGGCTCGCGGCTCCGTCCGCCGCCGGCAGCTACCGTCTGACCCTGACCGAGGCGAGGCCGCGACGCCCGGACGACGACCAACGGCTGGCCGCCGAGGAGGCCTACCGCCGCGGCTACTGGCTGCTCGGTCGCTCGGACGAGCCGTCGCGGCGGCAGGGGCTGGCCGAGCTCGGGCGCGCCGCCGAGCTGTGGCGCCGCTGCAGCGAGAACGCCCGTCTCGCCGAAGCGCTAGAGCAGCAGGCCCAGGCGCACCTGCTGCTCGGCGAGTACTCGGTCGCCGAGCAGCCGCTCGCCGAGGCGCGCCGGCTGGCGTCGGCGCTCGACGATCCCGCGGTGCTGGCGAGGGTGCTGCGCACCGAGGGGCTGGCGCACCGCCGCCGGGGCGAGCTGGCCGCCGCGCTCGACAGCTACGAGCGGGCGCTCGCCGCTGCGCGGCGTGCCGGCGATGCAGCGCTCGAGGCCAAGCTGCTCAACCACCTGGGGGCGCTGCACCACGCGCAGGGCGACATGGTGGCGGCGCGCGACGCGTTGAGCGCGGCGCTGGCGGTGCTGGACCGGCTGGGCGACGACGGCGCGGCGATGATGGTGCTCGCCAACCTGGGAGCCATCCTGGCGCGCACCGGGCAGACCGGCGAGGCGCGGCGGCACCTCGAGCGCGGTCTGCAGCTGCTGCGGGCGCAGGGCAACCACCGCTGGGAAATGGCGGTGCTGCGCAACCTGGCCGAGCTGCACCGCCAGCGCGGCGAGATGCGTGAGGCGCTGGCGGCGCTCCACCGCACTCGCGAGCTGGCGATCGAGATGGCGGACCCCGGCAGCCAGGCCGCCGCCGAGGCCAGCCTCGGCGCCCTCTACCGGCAGCTGCGCGAGCCCGAGCGCGCCGCCCGCCACCTCGAGCGCGCGCTCGAGATCTACCGCGAGGTGGGCGCCCGCGACGGTGAGGCGGCGATCCTCAGCGAGCTCGGCTGGCACCGGTTGGCCGCGGACGATCCGCAGGGTGCGGCTTCGCTGTTCCGCATGGCGGCGGCGCTCGGGGAGGAGCTCGAGGACCGTCGCAATCAGATGGAGGCGCTCCACGGCCAGGCGGCGGTCGAGCTGGCGGAGGGCGGGGCCGCGGGTGCCGCGGAGCTGCTGGCGCGGGTAACCGCCCACTACCGCAGCGCGGCCGACGTCCTGCCGCTGGCCGAGGCGCTACGCGATTTCGGACGCGCCGTGGCGGCGCTCGACCGGCCGCGCGAGGCGCGCCGCCCCGTCGAGGTGGCGCTGGCGCTGGCGCGCGAGCTGCACAGCCCGGAGCTCGAGGCGTCGGCGCAGGTGGGCCTGGCGCTACTGGCGCGCCGGAGCGGGGATCTGGCCGCCGCCACCGCCGCCGCCGGCGCCGCGCTCGAGCTGCTCGAAGCGGCGCGACACGGGGTGCCGGGCCCCGAGCTGCGCGCGACGTTCCACGCTGGCAGCCAGCAGGCGTACGAGCTGTACATCGACCTGAGGATGGAGCGCGCCGCGCTGGAGCCGGAGGCCGGTCACGTCGCCGAGGCTTTCCGCGCCGCCGAGGCGTCGCGAGCCCGCAGCCTTGCGGAGCTGCTCACCGAGGCGGGCTTCGGTGTGCGTCCCGAAGTGCCGGCCGAGCGGGCGGAGGAGGGGCGCGAGCTGGCGGCGCGGCTGTCCCGTATCCAGCGCCGCCTGATCGAGGCCATGTCGATGGCGGCGCCCGACGCCGCGCGGTTGACCGAGCTGCGGACCGAGCTGGCCGAGGCCGAGGCCGACCGCCAGCGGCTGGAGGCCGAGCTCCGCAGCCTCGATCCGCGCTACGCCAGCCTGCGCTACCGCCGGCCGATCGACGCCGAGACAGTGCGCCGCCGGCTGCCCGCGGGCACCGCGCTGCTCGAGTACGAGCTGGGCGAGTCGCGTTCGTTTCTGTTCGTGGTGACGGCGGCCGGGCTCGACGCCGTAGAGTTGCCGCCGGCCGGCGAGCTCGGGCCTGAGGTGCGACGGCTGCGCGACAGCCTGGCCACCGCCGGCCGGCGCGGCCGGGGCCGCGCCGAGCTGCTGTCGCGCCGGCTGTACGGGCAGCTGGTAGCGCCCGCCGAGCCGCTGCTCACCGGCGTCGAGCGGCTGCTGATCGCGGCCGACCGCGAGCTGCACTACCTGCCGTTCGAGGTGCTGGTGGCGGGCGATCCGGGGCCGGATGGCGCCGTGCCCCACTTGGTGCGCCGCTGGACCGTGTCGTACGTGCCGTCGGCGACCATCGCCGCCGAGCTGGCCGAGCGCGGCCGCGAGCCGTCCGGGCAGGGGCTGGTGGCGTTCGCCGATCCCCGGCCGCGCGGCTCGGTGCCGGCGGCGGAAGCCGGCGGGCCGGTGACGCGCGGCCTGTCCGAGGGCAACCGGTGGTCTTGGCCGAGGCTGCCGTTCAGCCGTTCCGAGGTGGCGGGGATCGCCGCCCTGCTACCGCCGGGGGAGGTCCAGGTGTACCTCGGCGATGCGGCGAGCGAGGAGGCCGTCAAGTCGAGCCCGGCGGTGGCGGCCGCCCGCTGGCTGCACTTCGCGTCGCACGCCCTGGTCGACGAGCAGCGGCCGGCGCACTCGGGGCTGGTGCTGTCGCCGCCGGCCGAAGGCGGTGACGACGGCCTGCTGCAGGCGTGGGAGATCGCCGGGCTGCGGCTGAGCGCCGACACCGTGGTGCTGTCGGCGTGCGAGACCGGGCTCGGCCGGTGGATCCGCGGCGAGGGGCTGATCGCCCTCACCCGGCCGTTTGTGTACGCCGGGGCGCGGCGCGTGGTGGTGAGCCTGTGGCAGGTGGCGGACCGCTCGACCGGCGAGCTGATGGTGCGGTTCTACCGCCGCCTGGGCGCGGGCGAGCCGCCGGCGCGCGCTCTGCGCTCGGCCAAGCTGTCGCTGCTCGCCGAGAGCCGCTTTCGCGATCCGTTCTACTGGGCGCCGTTCGTGCTGGTCGAGGGGCTGGCGGACGGCACCCGCGATCCGCGGCAGCCGGGTGTGCCCGGTAACGAACCGGGCCGCCCGTCGCCAGAGGGAGAGACCGCAAGGCCCGTGAACCACCCAACGGAAGGAGGCTGACGATGGCGAAGCACGAGTGGGAACCGATCCTGATGAGCGCGGTGGGGTTCGGCAACACGATGACGGCGGTGCACGGCGTACTCGGTGTGGGGCTGCTGTGCATTGCGTTGCTGTTCAAGTGCCTGGTGCTGCTCAACCTCATTCTCGGGCTGCTCCACATCTGCCTGGCGATCTACGCCTGGCGCCACGTCCGCAACCTGAGGGCGATGAGCGACCGGCTCCATCCGCATACGGAGCATCCGGACTAGGGGGCGGGCCCCGGGCTTGAGGGCTCGGGGCTTCGGGCCGGATGCGCAGGCCGGGCGGGGGCCCGGGGCTGCGCTCCAAAGGCGAGGGTGATGTCGCTCCGCCCCGGGCCCCCGCCCGGCGGGCGCACCCTCCGGGGGTGGCTTTCGAGCCGCTGTCGCTTCGAGAGACGAAGATGCTTCGCCCTCGGTGATGCTGAGGGGCCGGCGTCCGACTTCGGGACCCGAAGCCCGCTGTCATCCTGAGCGCAGCGAAGGACCTCGGCGCCGGACCTGGCAGGCGCGTACCGGCTGGCAGCACCGTTCGCGGCTTCGGGCCGGGTGCGCAGGCCGTTCGGGGGCCCGGGGCTGCGCTCCAAAGGC